>DAIQAO010000076.1:0-8282 GCA_036781645.1 Dissulfurispiraceae bacterium | reverse complement strand
CCCTAAAACAGAGATAGAAGCATGCAGAAATAGAGAACCCCCTTCTGGTTTAAAGGTCTGGAATGATATAAAATATCACCCAGCAGGTTAAACAAAAACCAAAAAAAGGGGGTAAAGAAATGATACAAGAAACGATATTTCCATTCAAGCTGGAATTGACAAAAGAAGTATTGACAGCACGAAGCGGATTAGCATTATTTGCTGAATATAATCACGGGATAGGATTAAGAGAATTAGTTGACAAGCATTTACCCCCACCTGGCAGTAACAGAGGCTTCAAGCCCTCAGTATTTGTAAATAGCATGGTTTTGATGTTACAGGGTGGGGGCAGGAGTTTTGAGGATTTACGAGAACTCAAAAGCGATGAAGGGTTAATGAAGCTGATAGATTATAGCAACATACCTAATCCTGATACGGCTGGGTGGGGGGTGTCCCCTCTCACATTATCTTACCTAAAACACCTTCCTTTTTCTCTCGCTTTTTTGTATAAAAGATATACTTTATCACATTAAATTAACCAAAAAAGAGGTGGAATTTCTATATCGAGATCCCGGGTTACACAAAATAGTTGACAGTACCAAAATCTTTTCCCTCATGACTAATTCGAATTTACTTCGATTACTTGATATGAATCTAATATGATATCTTGACATATACTAACTCAATATACTATAATTTTATTGAAGCCTTTTAAAGGCTCTCATTTAATTTCAACAAGGGAGGTATCCACTATGAGAGGTCTTACACCTTTTGGGAGAAATAGACTGCCCGTTAAGCGGGAAGAGTATGAACCGTTTACTTTCTTTAGGGATGAGATGAACCGCCTCTTTGACAACTTTTTTAGGGGTTTTGACATTGAACCATTCGGTAGAAAAATAACTGCTTTCAGCCCCAATATAGATATTTCAGAAACCGATAAAGAGGTAGTGATTTCAGCTGAACTGCCCGGCATTGAGGAGAAGGACATAGATGTGTCCCTTACAAAGGACTCTGTTACAATCAAGGGCGAAAAGAAGGAGGAAAAAGAGGAGAAAGGCAAGAGTTATTACCGAATGGAGCGCTCATATGGCTCATTTTGCAGGACGATACCGCTGCCAACCGAGATTGATGCAGACAAAACAACCGCTGAGTTCAAAAAAGGCGTCTTAACTATTAAAATGCCTAAAACGCCTGAAGCCATCAAAGAGACGAAGAAGATACAGATAAAGGCTGAGTAAAAAACGTACAAACCGGTGCTGGATTTTTTCGGCGCCGGTTTGTAATCCTTCCTAATTACCAAGAATAAATTTAATTCCTGCGATGCAGGTCTTTTCACTCTCCTTTTCAATCCATTGGACCTTAGTGAGAACAGGCAAACTTGCGGAAATACCCGGTAGACCAATCTTTGTTATCATCAATGTTTCTTCCTTTATGTCCTGAGATGGAAGTCTTAGCTTGGCTCCCCCCGAGCTTATATCAATAATCTCAGCCACCGAGTAAGATGTATCCGGGGGAGTTTTAATATCACCTAGTTTTATAAAACTCCCTTGATTTTTATAGGGAAACCGCACCTGCATCCTTCTCTCTGGTTGACCTTCCATTGAAAATTCCCCCCTCGTCATGCTGACTATGTTATATGCTAACTGTAAGAGCAGTTTAAAAGACAAAATACTTTACTTTTAACATATAGTAAGATTAAAATTAAAAAAAGTAAATACCCTATTAGGTATATATACTTTTGGGTGTAGAGAGTTACCCAATGCTGAGAATACTCTTTTATAATCAATTTCTTCCTAATTATAACCTTATTAGCATCCCTCAATGTGTTCGTAGAATTCTCTGGGAGTCAACTCTAAAAACTTACCGTTCAAAGCGAGGTGTTTTCTTATATCAATACAGAGATGGCATTTAGAGAAATAGCCCTCTAACAATTCCTGATATTTTAACTGTTTGGCAAAATCAAAAAGCCCTCTCATATCATCACGCACGAGAAAATCAAGCACAGGATATTTGTTACCATCTATACCGCTGGCAAGTAATTTATCCAACTCTCTGCAGTCGCCTAAAGATATGCCGCCACAGAAACCGGGAATATAGTTGCCATAGTTGTCAAAGTGATTATGCCAACTGCGTAAAAAAGGGGTATCGCATTTCTTGTCGAAAAAATATGATGCAGGATGCTGTTTGATATAGTTTTGCAAGATCTCCCTGAGTTTATAAGGCGCCCTGCCTGTGACAAAGAATTCAACACCGCTAAGGAAATCTTCTGGTCCCTCTTTTTTCATATATTCCTCAAGAGGCATTTTATCCCTTATGCCAAGCCTGACAAATCTTCTGTAATACTCAAGCTGATAAACCATTGTATTTCTGCCAAATATATCGAGACTTAGGCGAATCACCCTTTCTGTTCTCTCGAAAGGAATATGTTCAAGGTAGAATGGATTCACAGATATCATGATTCCGTGCAAACCCTTTTTCTTGAGTAATTTGAGCTTTTCTTTCGTGGTTCTATCATCCACAGCCCAGAAACAGTTTGTTTCCACAAAAGTCGAAGGGATTTTCATTTTGTTGGCTATCTCAACAGCGCTGCAAAGCAGGGCAAAATGCAGAAAGGGCTCTCCACCGGTAAAATGGAGCCCATGGCTAAGGCTGGTCGTTTTAGGCCCATAAGGACTTGATATAATCTTGCCGGCAAGTTCAGATAGTATTTTCTCGAGGTCTTCCAGCGAGATAGCGTCATCGCTCCACTTTGGAGAACAGCCGTAAATGCAATGACGGCAGTGGGCGGAGCATCTATATGAGAGTATCAAACCCCCTGAAGTAGGTCTAGGTATTTGTTTAAGATCTCTTATTTCCCAATCAACTCCTTAAGGACTTTTGCTTCCCTGTATCCAGATATCAGGCGTCCATCAGGCATTATCAAAGCAGGTGTTCCAGATATACCGAGTTTCTCAGCGAGTTTTATATTTTCGTCAACAGCGGTAGTCTCGCACTTGGGCTTTGGAAGCGGTTTTTTCTCAAATGCGTTTTCGAGCATTTCGAGCGACTTTTCACACACAATCGTTTTGGATTTTTCATAAGCTTCTGGGTGTATTTTCAAGGGGAACATTTTTTTATAGAAAGCTATATCCTTCCTATCCTGAACAACCTTCTTAATCTCGGCGTGGAGTTTTTTGCAGAATGAGCAGTCAGGGTCAGTGAATACTATAACCTTGTGCTTTGCATTTTTATTCCCTACAACAATGGCATCAGCAAGGGGCACCTGAGATACATCCACACGGTTTAAATCTTCAAATCTCTCCTGAGTGAGATTTTTCTTCTCCTTGATTGAGACTATTGAACCACTGATGAAATGTTTCTTGGAAAAGTCAACATAAACTATGCCTTTCTTGCTATTAGCCTCTATTGCAAGCTCCCACATCGCCTTTACAGGGCTAATTCTGATATTTGTTACTTTTACATTTGTAATGAGGTCTTTTAGAAGCGTAGTAGCCTCTGTTGTTGTGAGTTTATGGCACTTGGAGCAGTCCTGACCTTTTTCACTGAATCCGAAAGACGAGACAGGGATAAAGATAAATATTAGCAGGATACTTAATACAATTTTACACATTTGAACCTCCTTGATTTTGTCCTATTTTAACATAAATAACATAAGTTGAATATTTTAAAATTATCTACTTCGGTGATGATATTGATATCTATGAAAAAGTAAAAAATACGCCCTCCTTTGTTTTCCCCTAATTTTGCCTTGTGGAAGCGGAGAGCCCCTACTTCCCTCTGGAGAGCTTCTGCAAGACAAAATAACTCCCTTAAAATATTTCTTCCACAGATTCCTCAAGAAAAGCAATCACAATATTAACAACAAAGGAAAGTTATGACAAGAAAAATCGATTAAGCAATAAGACAAATGTTCTTCTTGCTAAGGACAATCCCGTTAATCAACTTATGTTATGGAGATGACATGGGAACAATGTATCGCAAGAGGCATGGAAGGGCATCTTCCTAAACCATTTGCAAAAAGCTAGTTGACTGAAACGCTCAAAATGTGACCTCCTGCTAAATATGATTCCTGTCTCAAATCACCAATAAAGATCGGAGAATTTAAAAGCCATTAGGAAGGGCTATTTCCGGATTCTTATAATTTTTCCATGATAAAATTAAATGAATTTTTTTCATATTTTATCGTATAAAAATCCTTTTCTATCCCTTCCTATTTATTTTGTGCCTTGATTAAGCTTTTTTCTATTAACCCACTTTTTCTAAATATCGAAATACAAGAAAAACTCATAGGGATGCGGCCTCAGTCTTAAGGCGTCCACTTCCCTTTTTCTTTTGTAATCAATCCATGTCTCTATGGCGTCTTCCGTAAAGACATTGCCCTTCATTAGAAATTCGTGGTCTTCTTCGAGATTGTTTAAAGCCTCATCCAAAGACCCTGGCATTGTCGGAACTGATGCAAGCTCCTCGGGTCCAAGTTCATATATATCCTTATCAAGGGGTTCCCCCGGGTGAATCTTATTTTCTATACCGTCAAGTCCTGCCATGAGCATTGCAGCAAAGGCAAGATAGGTGTTGCATGAAGGGTCGGGGAACCTGACTTCTATCCTTTTTGCGCTCGGACTTGGGGAGTAGGTGGGTATCCTTATTGATGCGGAACGGTTTCTTGCGGAATATGCAAGATTCACAGGAGCTTCAAATCCGGGCGTGAGTCTCTTATACGAGTTTGTAGTTGGGTTCGTAATCGCTGCAAGAGATTTTGCATGCTTTAATACGCCGCCTATATAATAAAGGGCTAATTCGCTCAAGCCTGCATAACCATTACCTGCAAACAGCGGCTTCCCTCCCTTCCAGATGCTTTGGTGGCAGTGCATTCCAGAGCCGTTATCTCCAAAAAGGGGTTTAGGCATAAAGGTAACTGTTTTGCCATTTCTTCTTGCGACATTTTTTACTATATACTTGAAAAGCATATTTTTGTCGGACATCCTTACGAGGGAATCATATCTCATGTCTATCTCCGCCTGCCCTGCGGTTGCAACCTCGTGATGTTCTCTCTCGACATAGATTCCGCATTTGAGCATCTCCATGACCATTTCAGTCCTGATGTTTACGAGGCTGTCAGTGGGTGGGACAGGGAAATAACCTTCTTTATGTCTTGGCTTGTAGCCCAAATTGGGGTTTTCATCACGACCTGAATTCCAGATGCCTTCGGCTGAGTCAATAAAGTAATATCCGCTGTGGGCATTCTGGTCAAACCTAATCCCATCGAAAATAAAAAACTCTGCCTCCGGTCCGAAGTAGGCTGTATCCCCTATTCCGCTGGATTTTAGATATGCCTCTGCTTTTTGAGCTATGTATCTCGGGTCTCTTGTATAAAATTCCTTTGTGATGGGGTCAACGATATTGCATATAAGGCTTATCGTTGGAAATTGCATAAAGGGATCCATAAATGCTGTGGTAGGGTCTGGTATAATCAGCATATCGGATGTATGTATTGCCTGCCATCCCCTTATTGAAGAGCCGTCAAATCCAAGTCCATCCTCAAATATTTCCTCTTTCAGTTCAGATATCGGCACTGAAAAATGCTGCCATATACCGGGAAAGTCGAGGAATTTGAAATTCGCCATAACTGCCTTGTTTTCCCTTGCCATAGTGAGAACTTCTTTTGGTGTCATTTTTTCCTCCTGTTTATTAAATAAAATGTTTAACTTCTACCATCTACCATTCACTATCCACTGCCTCTAAACTGCTGCTTCTCCTCTTTCGCCTGTTCTTATTCTGACAACATCGTCAATCTGATACATAAATATCTTGCCGTCTCCAATCTTGCCGGTTTTAGCGGCTTTCTCGATTATTTCGATAATTTTTGGTGCCAATGAATCTGATGAAACAATCTCGATTTTTATCTTTGGTATGAAATCAACAACATATTCAGCACCGCGATACAATTCTGTGTGTCCTTTATGGCGTCCAAACCCTTTTACCTCTGTGACGGTCATCCCCTGGATGCCTATTTCATTCAGGGCGTCTTTTACCTCATCGAGCTTGAACGGCTTAACTATAGCTTCAATTTTTTTCATTTTTGCTCCTCCTTATCCAAAGTCTGTTTGCGAATTTAACTTGGTAATTCGACGCAGTCTTTTTACGTGCGTTCCTTCTGTTATTCTCTGAACTTTGCCGTGAGACTTCGACAGGCTCAGGGTGACATGCTTAGTGTGACATAGAAACAATTCCCAAAATATCCATAATAATATAAGAGAAGAGCAAGTCTTATGCCACAGTGGAAGGCTTGAAAATAGAAGGTTTGCTTATTGGATATTTCTGAAAATGCATAGAAGTTGGGCATACGGCTGCTTAAAAAATAGGCAGGTAAGTTTAAAGGTATTTTAAATGCCCGTACATTACCGTAGGTTCATTCATTAATAATTTCTGTCCCAATGCCTTCTTTTGTGAATATCTCAAGAAGCAGACAGTGCGGAATACTCCCGTCAACTATATGCGCCTTCCTGACCCCGTTATCAAGGGCGCGGGTGCAAGACTGAACCTTCGGCAGCATGCCTCCTGATATCGTTCCGTCTTCTATCAGCCCCTTAATCTCTTTTTTGGTGACAGATGAGAGAAACCTTCCCTGTTTGTTTTTAATGCCTGGCACATCTGTAAGCAGAAGGAATTTTTCAGCGTTTAAAGCAGATGCAATCGCTGAGGCGACATAATCAGCGTTTATATTAAATGTCTCACCCTTGCTCCCTGCTCCTATAGGTGAGATGACAGGAATAAACCCGTTCTTTTCAATTGATGTCAAAATCTCAGGAGATATGCTCTCCACATCGCCGACAAGCCCGATGTCAATAATTTCTTGATCTCCAGTCTTACTCGATTTTTTAATCACTTTTTTCTTAGCCTTTATGAGTCCGCCGTCTTTCCCTGTCAGTCCAATAGCCTTGCCACCATGATTGTTTATTAAAGCCACAATTTCTTTGTTTATAAGACCTCCTAGAACCATCTCTACGATTTCCATGGTCTCTTTGTCAGTAACACGCTGTCCTTGAATGAATGCAGGCTCCTTGCCCATCTTTTTCATTATCTCGCTGATTTTTGGGCCACCTCCATGCACAATTACAAGCCTTATACCTATATAGCTTAAAAGGACAACATCCTGGGCGAATGATTTTTTTAAGGAATCATCCGTCTGGGCGGCTCCCCCATATTTAATTACAAATGTCCTGCCGTAAAAATTGCGTATGAAAGGCAACGCCTCAATAAGAATATTTGCCTTTTCAATGAGTTTTTCCATAATAAATCTCCTTATAAGCTATTTCGTATTGTCAAAAGTTTTTGGGGAAAATTTAATAGAACATTTGAAGCCAAAATTCATAAGCCAATTTTTTTAGTTGTGCCTAATAATTTATTATACCCGAAAAATCGAGATTGAGAATTCAAGGGATCATTTGCGGATTCGGGGGTAGAGCAAAAAGCTTTACAAAGTCAAGAGAAGATAGGAAGGACTGGAGAGGGATTTTTATGCGACACTTTATAAATGAAAGCTTAATTGAAATCTGGGCAAAAAACATTGCATTAAAAAAGGAAGCAAAATTTAAATAAAACTTGTCGATTATAAAAATTCTGAAACAACCCTTCCTATCGGTAAATTTGAGTCATAGTTTATGGAGTAATTTTTATTTTGAACTAATCAACCCTAACTGTTATAATTAAAAAGATCTTGGTTCAATTCTTGCTATACATGTTGATGATTAGCTTTTGAGCGATCCTGCACAGGTTTTCTTGCAGGTAATATTTTGAGATATTTAGGAGGTGATTGAGTAGTGAAAAAGCTGGTTTTGTTGCTGCTGATTATATCTTTTCTGACAGTTTCATTTGGCTGCAGGCAGTATCATTATGAGGGCGCAGGAATAGGCGGCGTAGTTGGCGGCGTAGCCGGGGCTCTTCTTGACAGGAAAAACCCTTGGCGCGGCGGTATCATAGGGGCAGCCATTGGAAGTGTGGCAGGAGCCACTATTGCTGATATATCAGTCAGAGGTTCGAGAGAGGCTGCTGCCTCGAACAGACCGGTCGAGTATTACACCGATGACCGCAGAGGACGTTATTACGCTGAACCTATTGGATATGATGAATATACTAAATGCAGAAAGGTTCGAGAAAGGGTATGGGAAGACGGCAGGTTAGTCAGGGACACTGTCAGAGAGGTTTGTGAGGCTGAGTGGAGAGAAAGACGTTATTAATTAAACTCATCCCGTAAATATTATTAAATCAGTAGTGTCCGGTAAAGATTTATAGAAACGAGGTCT
>DAIQAO010000075.1:0-8372 GCA_036781645.1 Dissulfurispiraceae bacterium | reverse complement strand
TACTCAAAATATGCTAATATTTATAGTCTTCATTTTTGTTATAATGAAGGACTCGCAATATATTATCTATCGGGATAAGCATTGCGGTTTTTTCTGTTTTTCTATAGTCAGGGGCTGGCCCCGCGCAGCGGATGTGTGTGAACCCCGCCAGGTCCGGAAGGAAGCAACGGTAAGCATTTCATTCGGGTGCCGCGGCAAGCCGGTCCCTGAGTGTAGAAAAGGTAAACAATGTCTTATCTTGTCTTAGCTAGAAAATGGAGACCCCAGACGTTTGACGAACTGATTGGGCAGGAGCCTGTCTGCAAGATTTTAAAAAATGCAATCAAGCACAACAAGGTTTCACATGCCTACATCTTTTCGGGGCCAAGAGGTGTCGGCAAAACCTCCGCCGCAAGGATTCTCTCGAAGGCTCTTAACTGCGACAAAGGACCCACTGATGAGCCTTGTGGAGACTGCCTTTCCTGCCGTTCGGTTTTGAGTGGTTCGTCAATTGATGTGATTGAAATTGACGCAGCTTCAAATACAGGGGTCGAAAATATCCGCGATTTAAGAGAGGGGGTAAAATATGCACCTTCTTTTGGACGTTACAAGGTTTATATAATTGACGAAACACATATGTTATCAAACTCCGCCTTCAATGCCCTTCTAAAGACCCTTGAGGAGCCTCCATCACACGTGGTTTTCATTCTTGCCACCACTGAACCAAGAAAGATACCCCCGACTGTGTTGTCGAGGTGTCAACATCTTTCATTTAAGAGAATTCCGCACAGCAAAATTAAAGAGAGACTCGAATTGATATCTAAATCTGAGAACATTAAAGCGTCTGAATCGGCTATAGAATTGATTGCCAGAGCCGCCGACGGAAGTATGAGGGACTCGCTTACCATCCTTGATCAGGTGATTTCGTTTTCTGATGAAATAACCGAATCTGATGTCAAAGACCTTCTTGGTTTTACAGATGTAGAAATACTCTCAAACCTTTTAACGGCAGTTATTGAAGGGGACAGAAAGCTTATTATAAAGCTGATTTCTGAGCTTACTGATTCAGGGGCAGATTTACGAATGATAATGAGGGATTTACTGTCGTTTATCAGAAAACTGCTTATTATGATGATAACTCAAAATGGGGAAGAAGTCATTGACCTGACTGAAAAAGAGCTAAAGGGGCTAAAAATTTTGAGCAGCAAAACATCAGAAGAACATGTAGCCCTTCTTTTGTCAGAACTTCTGAAAGCTGAACAAACAGTGAGGAATGCTTATTTCCCGAGAGTGGCTTTAGAGATTGTCTTAATCAAACTAAGTCTTTTGAGCCATTTCAAATCTATAGACGAAGCCATTAAAAATATACGGTTAAACCCCTCTTTTAAAGATACCGTTCCTTCTACCAATAAAGGCTTAGAAATTGAACCAAAATCAGGCAGCCGCCTATCAACCTTTGATGATTCACTGTCAGGTAAGGAGAAAATTGAAGATATCTGGAATAAAACAATTTTAAAAATTGAGGAAACGAACCACCTGCTTGTCTGCCGACTTAAAGAAGGCTTTATTTCGTTCAAAGATGATAAAATATTAATCACTTTCAAAGGTGGGAATTCCGTTCATGAAGAAGCAATAAGGGAAAATTTGGATGTCATAAAAAATACACTCCGCGAACTGTCAGGAAAAGAAATTAATCTGGTAGTTGAGACCACTAAGGAAGAGCCAATAAACAAAAATGAACTAAGAGAAAAGGCATTGCAGAATCCATTGATACAGGAGGCAATACAATTGTTTGACGGAAGGATTCTGGATGTTATACCTATAAATAATGAAGCCGGAGGAAACAATGTCTAAGAAGATGTTAGGGGATTTGATGCGCGAAGCCCAGAAGATTCAAACCCAGATGCAAAAAGTTCAGGAAGAAGCCAAAGCCAAAACTGTAGAGGCATCTGCAGGCGGTGGAATGGTTACAGTAGTTGCGAATGGAGGAGGAGAGTTGGTCTCTATCAAAATAGAGAAGGATGTTGTTAATCCTGATGATGTCGAGATGCTGCAAGACCTGATTTTGGCTGCTTCAAATGAGGCTTTGAGAAGAGCTCAGCAAATGGTTAATGAGGAGATGTCGAAGCTGACTATGGGTTTACAGGTTCCCGGTCTGGGCGGATTGGGAAATATGCTGAAATAATTTTAGCGCATATTTCGCCCTTGTTTCACCACCCACTGAGTCCCGCAGATATATTTGTAATCACAATAGGGGCATGTCTCTTTGAGTTCTCTGGCAGGATAAAAAGGGGTGCCCTTATCACTTATCTCTTTTAAAAGGCTTAGCATAACGGATTTCATTGTTTCATAACGATTAGTTACCTCATTTGCATCACAAAAAGGCAGCTCAATTTTATCATCAATAAAGTTTTTTCCCAGAAGTAGAAACATTGCCTGAAGGTTTTCAATATTGGTTTTCCTGTCTTCTGAATAGAGAAGCATATAAAAAGGAAGCTGCAGACTTTTAATATACTTCTGCCACGAAGCCCTATCCTGGAGGTTTAGTTTATTGAAATTTATCTTGTAATAAGTATCTGACGAAGAGGTCTTATAGTCAATGATAACAGTCTTATCGTCCCTTTTTTCGATGCTATCAAGACACCCTTTGAGAGTATATGAGTCAAGCTGAATATTTTCGATCTTATACTCACAATCGAGAACCTCAAGGGAGACCTTTTCTGTAAGGGGCATATAATAATTTGTGAGTAAATCCCTTAAATGGTTCTCAATCTGTTTCTTAATTAAATAAGCTGAACCTGATGGCTCTTTGCCGAAATGTTTATCAAAGAGATGTTCTAAAACACCTTCCATTTTCTTAAAGCTCAAGGTTTTTCGATTCAGGGAAAGACCTTTGATTTTACTGAAATATTGACAGAGGGCGGTGTGTATGATTTTGCCGATATCCGTTTTTTCGATATCTCCTGTAACGTCATCTGTCTTCTCTATCTTTAGTATATAGCTATAGTAAAACTGGAGACCGCATTTCAAATAACTCTCAAGGGCTGAAGCCGAAAATATGAAGCCTTTGATAACCTTCATAATCTCGTCTGTCTTTGCGATTTCTTTTGGTGCCGGACTTTTTAGATCAACTTTATACTGTATGGCTCTCAGATATCTCTTGCTATCAGAGGTGCGATCTTTCTTTTGGCGCTGCCAGATCAGCTTTTCAATAAAGCGAGATTTTTCCCTTTTGTCGTCTTCAATAAAGAAGATATGAGACTCTTTAGAGCTCATGATTAAGGTATAAAAATAATACTCGGAGATCTTATCACTATCAAGATATGTAGGGAGTCTTAGTTTCTCACGGACAGCAAAGGGTATCAGGGAGGCTTCTTTATTAGTGGCAGGCAGGGTGTCTTCGTTAACATCTGTGATAAATACAGTATCGAAAGAAAGGTTTCTTGTCTCTAAAAAGCCCAATATCTGCATACCCTTGAGGGGAGTTCCCTCAAATGGGGCTGTGCAGGTCATTATGTATCTTCTGAAAAAGATAAAATAACCATTATTGTCAGAAAACTTGATTTTCTTCATGAGTGAACCCGAGATCTTATCAAGGGTTGCGATGAAAGCTTCTGAATACGGGAAAAAAAGCGGATGGAATCTTGCCGTGCTGTTATTGTAAATGTATATGAGAACTTCCCGGCATTTATGGGCAAAATCCCCGATATTTTCAAAGGAGATAAACCTGCCTATCGTATGTTTATGTATATCTTTTAGAAAATCAGCCACCGACTTTCTGGATATGTTTGAATCATGTTCTGACAGCCTTTCATAGATAGAATCGAGAAATCTATTATTCTCTTCAATCTCCTTAAGGGTTAAGAAGCTAATAGTTCTTTGACGGGATAATTCTTCTTGGAGGGTGTGGAAGATTATTCTTGTGTATTCAGACTGATCATTAAAGAGAATATTTTTTGTGTAGGGATGAAGTACAAACTTGAGGTAATCAGGCAGATATATCTTACCATCGCTCATTGAGACTACAAGTTCCATCAGGTTATTCAAAAAACCAAATATAGGGGTTCGGTAAAGGGGATATCCCATCGAAATATTGTAATCATCTTCGCTGAAAAGACTCAGACAATTATTGATAATGGGAAAAAGGACATCGGATGAAGGTATAGCTATCAAGTTTTTTTCGTCTAAACGGGCGCCTTTGTCGAGTCTGTCTTTAAGCAATCGGCTGAGTCCAAACACCTGCCCATGCACATCAGGACTGCTATATAGATGAATATTATCATGAGAAATCTCTGAATCTGATAACTTAAAATCAATCTCCAATCTATTGAGTTGTTCACTTATGTGTGGTCCTTCTTTGAAGATCAAAATTGAATTTTTCTGGGACAGGATTTTTTTAAATATATCAACTTCTGAGTTGGTTAAAGCAAAAAATCCTGCGAGGATTATCTTACTGAAATTGCTGAAATCATATTCATATATCTTTGACGCAACCGCCCTATAACGCATTGAACGGGTTGAATAACCTGCCTTTTGAAGATAATCATAAAATCCCTCATAAAAATATGAAAGCCTTTGAAGCCTTTTAAGGGTCTTTTCAGGCAAACCTACTAAGAAGCTATCAATGCCCCTTACATTTGATATTGATATCTTTTCTATGTAAAGTTCCTCAATATCGTTATAAATCTTGAGACCAAGGGGAAAAAAACTGTCAGGCGCAAGAAAGCCTTCATCTCCAATCTTATCTGTTGACTTAAGATGCATATCGTAAAGTACTGCCACTGCATCTATTGCATCGAGTTTAATATCAATCTTCTTTGATTCATACACATGGTCTATGAATTCATCTATTGAGAAAATAAGAGGCGGTATAAAGGCTTTATTATTCTCTTTGGCTAAAAACTTCCTTAAAAAGTGGGCAGGTCTTCGGTTGGGAAATACGATTAAATTATGTGAATAATCATTTCCATCCGAAAAAAGATGCCTTGTTATCTCATTAATTAAATCGCTGTTTGATGGTATAGAAATGTAGTTTGATTGATTCATTTTAATCCCTATTCTTCACAAAGCTTCCGACATTATCTTTATATCTTCTCTACCAATATAGACAATTATGCCTCTTAGCCTCTTGTCGGGATAAATATCCCTGAGTATGTTCATATAATTTTTTACCTGTTTAACATGTTCATCGCGAGAATCTTCATCTGTCCCTGTTTTATACTCAATGACAGTGGCCTCATCACGGTCGCAAACAAACCTATCGAGCCTGTATAGACTTCCAGACCTGCTTACGATCTCCATCTCGTTCTTTATCAGCCTTTCGTTTTTGTATCTGAAGAATTGGGAAAGAGATTTTTCGTTGATGATCTTGCCGACTAAATCCCTGATCTCAGTTTCAGGATAATCTAAACGCATCTCGGCTTTTATCCTTCGAATAATCTCAGACAACTTATAATGCAGATCTTCATCCACATACTCAATAAAAGACAATACCCTATGGATAAACTCTCCCCATTCTCTGTCTTCGATATTCAATGGCTTATCTGCCTCATGAAAGGTTACTTCGTCTAAATGATAATAAGGTCTAAGCTCTTGTTGATAAACTTCAACACTTGAGGTAGTCTGTAAAGTTTTATTGCCAGAAGGGGGGTAGTCATCTACTGGTAAAAGCTCAAGGGGAAATTTGTTTGAATCCCGAAGCCCGATCACATAAAGTTCTTTTTTTGCTCTCGTAAATGCCACATAGAGGCTGTTAAGTTTATTCACCTTTTCATTAATCTTTTCTTCATCATAGAGTCTTTTAAGGCTTGCATTGCCATCTGCAATCTTGCTGTTTATTTTAAGCAGGTTAATCTCTCCATTATTTTCTTCGATTATATATTCAAAACCCTTGCCTTTTTCACCGTATAAAAGGGTTATGACCACAGGGAAGCCTAATCCCTTAGCCTTGTGAACAGTCATCACCTTTATTGCGTTAGTTTTTAAAGGTAAGGTGATATCCCATTCAGTATCTGAAGAATCCAAATCGACGAATTCTAAAAAATCCTTAAAACTATTAAAACCAGAAGACTCAAGGTCTTTGATTTTTTCAAGTATTTTAACTATTGTTGCCTCTTCATCGGGCTTAACCTCAAATATCTTAAATGTCTTTATTATCTCAACAACGATTTCATAAAGGGGAAGATATCCTGCTCGCCTAAAGAGTCTATTAAAAAATCGCTCCCAGATATCGCTGAATTTATCCCTGAATTCTTTATATAGTGGAGAAACTCCCCTTTTTTCCAAAAAAAATGAGTGAATCTGGGATGTTGGGTCTTTAAATCCTAAGAGAGCAAGATTTTCAATAAAGATATCTCCTGTGATAAATGTGAGAAAAGATAAATCGTCAACAGGAGAATCGAGAAACCTGATAAGGGACATTATTTCACCTGTTAATTTTCTTCTTCTAACGTCGAGGCTGCTCATGGATATGAAGCTTATTTGTTTTTCATTAAGCCATCTGCTAACAGCAACTACATGTTCATTTTTAGGCGTAAGGATAGCTATATCACTGTAAGAGTACCCCCTATCTTGCAAGTCTGAAATAATTTCATAAATCTTCTGCCTTTCAGGAGGTCTGTCATCATCTTTCTCAAATATAGTTAGCTCTACATAACCGTCTTCCGCCCCTTTTTTAGGTTTCTGGGAATAGTTGTCAAGTCCACTTCTGCTCACTGCTTCGGAGTATCTTGTATCTGCTACTGCTTTCTGCTTAAAGACTTTTTCACTAAATTCGAGTATTTTAGGGAGACTTCTAAAGTTTGTATCAAGCTCGGCTACTTGATGAGATGCCGAGGGAAATTCATTAATCTCTTCGCATCTCTTCATTATCTTATAATCGGCATTTCTAAAGCCATAAATCGCCTGTTTGGTGTCTCCTACTACAAAAAGGCTTCCATCCTGAGAAAGGGAGTTTTCTATAAGCGGCGAGAGATTTTTCCATTGAATGGGCGATGTATCCTGAAATTCATCAATAAGGTAATGGTAGATTTTCTCTCCGATGCGAAAGTATATATCGGGGACTATTTGCTTATTGAGGTAAGTTGCGAGATAAAAATTGATGTCTTCTATGAATATCCTCCCCTGATTTTTTTTAGTGCTCTCTATTATCTCATGCAATGCATTATAAACCTCTAAATAGGGCATGAAATATGAGCGGCTATAAAGATTGATATACTCACCAATTAATGAAGCAGCTTCAGCCCACATATAGATTATCTTGTCATAGCTTGCCTGCTGATTTGATTTTTTGTCTAACTTTTTCACAGGAGGCATTTTTAATCCAGCGCCTATAAGCTCTGTAAAACGACCTCCCTGCGCTGCTTCTAAGATTCTCCAAAAAGAGGATTGGGTATTTTTTGAGAGACCAGATTTTTGAATTTCCTGGTCAATAGCTTCTAATTTCTTCTTAATCTGCTTGCAACTATCTTTTATCAGGACTGAGTAATCTCTTATAGCAGGACTTTTCCCTGTTGAAGCAAGCTTTGTATAAATCTTTTTCTGCTCTTCAAGAAGCCTTGAAGCAGGATCCCATAAGAAGGCAGAATCAGAGTCTTTTTGTTCAGCTATGATTTTTATAACACTATCAAGTATTTTTGACTCATCCGAGCCCTCTTTTACATTTCTCAAAAAAAGACTGAATGAATACTCCAGCAAATGGTCGCTGCTCAGCATTATTTCAAATTCAGGATTATATCCGAAGTCAATTGCAGAAGCCTTAAAAACACTCGCAGTAAAGCTGTCTATAGTCTTTACCTGAAAGTCAGAGTAATTCCCGATTATTTCATCTATGAGGCTCCCTGCTTTAGCCGGTATTTGATAAGTGTCGATAGAGATAAGATTTGAGAAATCTTCAATCGCCGACTTATCTTCGAAATAAAGTTCTTTCAGACAGTCAAGAATCCGTTCCCTCATCTCCTTTGCAGCATTATTTGAAAATGTAATTGCAAGAATATTTCTGAGTTTGTTTTTAGTAATACTATCGGAGAGCAAAAACTGAACGAATCTCCTTGATAAGGCGTAAGTTTTGCCCGACCCCGCAGATGCCTTAAGGACAATAAAATGGGGAAAATGAAGGTCTGTATCTCTGGATAAAACGCTGATTGACATTTAAAATTATACCATGATTATAGAAGGTATGCGGGGGTCAGACTTGACTATTGACTTTCTAATGGAAGCTCGAGCTGGTTATGGCTTTATATTATTGGCTTTAGCCGAAGAAAATCAAAAGTAAAGTCTGACCCCATACATCGTAAATGTAGCTGAATACAGCGGGATGCGAGCATTTTTTTCGAGTATCCTCCTGACTTTATCAGTTTAATTTCATAAGTTATTGAAAAATAAACATTCATATT
>DAIQAO010000074.1:0-8628 GCA_036781645.1 Dissulfurispiraceae bacterium | reverse complement strand
AATATTATATCACCCTTCCAATTATTTCAAGATATAACCTATTGTCTTATAAGAATTTTTTATAAACTTTTTTCATAAAACTTTTCATACTATCACAACGCCAAATAATAATGAGGCTAAATAGTATTATCTTACATCAAAGATGCCCTAATTGCTTAATTTTGATCTCCTGCAGTTATCTTAACGCGCCTCATATTAAAAATCGGTCTTGCGGTAGCCAATTTTTCGGGCCATACTATCTCTTTTTTCCCTTTCTGCCATTGTATTATAGATACATGATGCATGATCTGTTTACCCGTTTTGTCAATCCCGTATCTGCCCAGAATTGTAATCATATCCATTTTAAAAAATGTATTTAGTACTTTTTCCCTATCAAAAGAATTAGAGCGTTTAACACTCTCTTCGAGCACCTGACCGGCTGAATAAGCATGGGCGGCGTAAAAGCTCGGCATTTTTTTGTAAGTTTTAATATAGTCAGAATGGAATTTTTTAATGCCCGGAAAATTTAAATTAGGTTCATAAATAGAAATAGAAAATGTGTAATTTGCATCATTACCCAATATTTGAATATATTCATTTAGGTCTGCCCCAACAACGGCATAATATGCCTTTGGATAATATCCAATTAACTTCAAAGCCTTCCTCATATCTACTGCCTCATTAAGATGCCCCCCTACTACCAAAGCCTCAGCTCCTGAATCCCTCACCTTCTTAGCAAGATGAATCAAATCCCTTGTGTCTTTTTTGAAGGATTCGGACATTATTACCTCTAATCCAAGTTTCCCCGACCATGAAATAACCCCTTTAGCAAGGCTCACTGAAAATGAATCGTCTGCATGAACAATAGCAATTTTGTTAATCTTATTTCTCGCAAGTAATTCAAGGAAGCCCTGTGAAAACCTGCTTGAAGGAGTTGCAACCCCTATGGCAGTTCTGTATTTTTTTTCCCACAAACTATCTGCAGAGGCGCCGGCAATCAGAAGGGGATGATTGTGCTGTTCAGCTAAGGGCAGCACAGCCTCAGTTATCGGAGAAGAATAGGGTCCAAAGAGAAAGTCCACTTTTTCCTTTATGATCATCTGTTCATAAATTGCCTTTGCCGTTTCAGGGTCGCTTTTGTCGTCATAGACTATGACCTCAACTTTTCTGCCAAGCAGACCACCCCTGCTGTTTATATGATTTTGCCAGAGTTTATAGCCGTTTTTCTGGTCATTGCCCATAACGGAAAATTTGCCTGTCAAGGAGAGTGTGACACCAATCCTGATAGTTTCATTTGAATCGGACAATGAAAAAGTTGGGAAAAGGATGATAAGAAGCGCTATGTAAGCTGAAAAATAATAAATTTTCATAGTTTCACCTATGTTAATTATATACAATTTGTTACAATTCTTGATACTTTCCCGAATATCTCTTCAGGCTTATAAATCCCTGTTATATCAGTCCAGTTTATTTCTTCCTCTTTTTTGAACCAGGTAAATTGCCTCTTTGCATAATTCCTTGTTCTTTTTTTAATTAAGATAACTGCATCATCAAGGTTTATCTCATTGTTCAAATACAGAATCAATTCCTTATAGCCAATCGCCTGTAAAGCCGGCAAGCGGTTTATATCACAGCCTGAGTGCTCAGCAATCAGAGACATGACCTTTTTGACCTCTTCCACGAGCCCCTCAGTCATCATCTTATCAACCCTTTCTTCTATAAGCCTGTATAGCTCATTTCTATTCCTTGTAAGACCAACTTTTATAAAGTCGTATGAGAAAGGTTTTGTTAATGACCTATGGAACTCGGAAATAGGCTTATGAGCTTTGTAATACACTTCTAATGCCCGAATAATCCTTCTTAAGTCATTTGGCATTATCTTATTTGCGGAAGCAGAATCAACTTCTTTCAAAAAATCGTATAGATATCCTGGTGTCTGGAATTCCTTTTGTTTCAATCTCTCCCTTAATTGCCAGTCGGCAGAGGGTCCTGCGAAGATGCCCCTCGTCATAGCTTTAAGGTATAATCCGGTTCCACCTACTATAATAGGTATTTTCTTCCTGCTGTGAAGATTTTCGATCACGGGCTGCACACTTCTGATATACTCTCCTGTGCTGTAATATTCCCATGGCTCGACAATATCAATCATGTGATGTCTGACCGCTTGTCTTTGTTCTAAGGACGGCTTTGCTGTCCCGATATCCATATACCGGTATATCTGCATCGAGTCTGAGCTGATTATCTCACTATTAAGAGCCTTCGCAAGAAGTATAGAAGCGACTGTTTTGCCTACCCCCGTAGGACCGAGTAGAAGGATAACTTTTTTCATGGAAATATTTTGCCTTCCTGACTATAATAATAGGTTTATAATATCTTAAATATTGAGATAATTTCTGCTGAGCGGTTTAAAAGGTCATCCTTCGACCAGCTCACGACAAGCTTGTCATGATGAGCTTGTCAAATTTCACAAACAGACAATAAATGACTATTCAGGAGGAGTATAAATGCTGCTTAGGGGCAAAACATGGAAGTTTGGAGATGACGTTGATACCGATGCAATAATCCCGGCGAGGTATCTTAATACATCAGACCCAAAGGAGCTTGCGATGCATGTGATGGAAGATGCTGATAAAGAATTTCCCGCAAAGGTTAAAGCTGGAGATTTGATGGTAGCAGGCAAAAACTTCGGTTGCGGTTCATCAAGAGAGCATGCACCTATAGCTATAAAAGAGGCTGGGATACAGGCAGTAATTGCAAAAAGTTTTGCAAGGATATTTTACCGCAACGCCTTTAACATAGGGCTGCCTATTTTTGAATCCGCAGAGGCATCAGAGAGAATTAAAGAAGGCGATACAATAGAAATAGATGCTGATAATGGGGTAATTAAAAATCTCTCCAAGAACGAACAATATCCTGTCAAACCAATTCCACCTTTTATGCAGGAACTTATTTCTGCAGGCGGACTGATTGAATGGACGAAGAGGAGGTTAAAAGAAAAGGCGTCATGACTAAAGAATATAATATAGCAGTAATACCGGGTGATGGCACAGGACCTGAAGTAATAAGAGAAGGTGTAAAAGTTTTAAATGCTGCTTCAACTCTCTTCGGCTTCGATTTGAAGTTTGAATATCTGGATTACGGCGGCGAGAGATATCTTAAGACAGGGGAAACACTGCCTGAAGGGGCTATTGACAAGCTTAAAGGCTATCATGCGATATATCTGGGCGCCATTGGGCATCCTGATGTAAAAGCAGGGATATTGGAAAAGGGTATTTTGCTCAGGCTCAGGTTCGAACTCGACCAGTATGTAAATTTGAGGCCTGTTAAGCTATATCCCGGCGTTGACTGCCCATTAAAAAATAAATCCCCAGAGGATATAGATTTTGTTGTTATCAGAGAAAACACAGAAGGATTATACGCAGGCGCGGGCGGATTTCTTAAAAAAGGCACTCCTGATGAAGTAGCGGTGCAGGAATCGATAAATACGAGAAAGGGTGTGGAGCGCTGCATCCGTTACGCCTTTGAATATTGCAAAAAAAGAAACAAGATGAATAAATTAACCCTTGCTGGCAAGACGAATGTCCTCACATATGCCTTTGATCTTTGGGAAAGGACATTCTATGAGGTTGCAAAAGAATATCCGGACATAAAAGTGGATTATGCCCATGTAGATGCCATTACTATGTGGTTTGTAAAAAATCCTGAGTGGTTTGATGTAATCGTCACAGACAATATGTTTGGCGACATAATCACGGATCTTGGCGCTATGATACAGGGCGGGATGGGGATTGCCGCTGGAGGAAATATTAATCCATACGGAGTTTCAATGTTTGAGCCAATTGGCGGGTCTTCGCCAAAATATGCCGGCAAGAATATCATTAACCCGCTTGCTGCAATATGCGCTGGAGGCATGATGCTCGATTATCTGGGCGAGGTTGAGGCAGGCAGGGCAATTGAAAGATCTGTTATGAAGATTACAGGCAGTAAACTCAAAAGCCTCTCAGCAGGAGAGATGGGATTTTCGACTTCAGAAGTTGGAGACCTTGTGGTGAGGTATCTGACTGAAGCATAGATGCATTTCATTATATAAGGAGAAGAAGAAATGTTGAAAAAGAAAGAAAAATATGTGGTTGCTGTAGTGGGCGCAACAGGGGCAGTGGGGAACGAGATGATTGCTACATTGGAGCAGAGGAATTTCCCGATAGAAAAACTTAGGCTTTTTGCATCGGAAAGATCCGAAGGCAAGACCCTCACATATAAGGGCACGGAGATTGTTGTTGAGACCATAAACGATAAATCTTTCGTAGGTATAGACATCGCGCTCTTTTCTGCAGGAGCAGAGCGTTCAAAGATATGGGCGCCTGTTGCTGCACAGTCAGGATGCGTTGTAGTTGACAATTCAAGCCAGTGGCGTATGGATAAAGAAGTCCCTCTTGTTGTGCCTGAGGTTAATGCGCATGATTTGAAGTGGCACAAGGGAATTATAGCAAACCCCAACTGCTCAACCATCCAGATGGTAGTGGTTTTGAAACCCATCCATGATGCAGCAAGGATAAAAAGAGTGGTTGTGACTACTTTTCAGGCGGTCTCAGGGACAGGCATGAAGGCTATGGATGAGCTTCTTAAGCAGACAACCGATTTGCTGAATTTTAAGGAGGCAAAATGCAATGTCTATCCGCACCAGATAGCCTTTAACGTGCTTCCACACATAGATAAATTTCTCGACAATGGATATACAAAAGAAGAAATGAAGATGGTTAATGAAACAAAAAAGATAATGGGTGATGACACAATAAGGGTGACAGCAACCACAGTAAGGGTGCCTGTTTTTAAAGGTCATTCTGAGTCAGTCAATATCGAAACGGATAAAAAGCTCACTCCCGAAGAGGTGCGCACACTTCTTTCAAAATCGCCGGGAATTACCGTTTTTGACGCCCCTGAAAAAAATGTATATCCTCTCCCCATAGATGTAGCCGGGAAAGACGATGTCTATGTAGGCAGGATAAGGATAGATGAGTCCATTGAAAAGGGTATCAATATGTGGATTGTCTCGGATAATTTAAGAAAAGGAGCAGCTCTTAACGCTGTTCAGATAGCTGAGGAATTGATTAAGTGATAAAATGGAGGTGGGATTAAGATGTCAAGGTCAGCAGATAAACACTTTTTATTTACATCTGAATCGGTTACGGAGGGGCATCCTGACAAGATAGCAGATCAGATATCTGATGCAATACTGGATTCAATCCTCGCAAAGGACCCTTTATCAAGGGTGGCTTGCGAAACCCTTGTTACTACTGGGCTTGCCTTTGTAGCAGGAGAGATAACAACCTCATGCTATGTTGATATACCGAGCATAGTGAGGGATACCATTAGGGATATAGGATATACAAGGGCTAAATACGGCTTTGATTATGAAACGTGCGCCGTGATAACTTCAATACATGAGCAATCTTCCGATATCGCTATGGGTGTTGATATCGGGGGCGCAGGCGATCAGGGCTTGATGTTTGGTTTTGCCTGCGATGAAACACCTGAACTCATGCCGATGCCCATTATGCTTGCCCATAAGCTTGCAATGAGGCTCACTGAGGTGCGTAAGAAGGATATTCTCGGCTACTTAAGGCCCGATGGGAAGACTCAGGTTACAGTTGAATATAAAAACGGGAAACCAGCGCGAGTTGCTACAATCGTTGTCTCATCACAGCACAGCCCTGATATCACACTCAGGGAGATGCGGGAAGATATTATAGAAAAGGTGATCAAACCTGTGATACCCCATGAATTGCTTGATGAAGAACACATTACATATCACATAAATCCCACGGGAAGATTCGTAGTGGGCGGTCCCATGGGTGATACCGGACTCACAGGAAGAAAGATAATAGTTGATACATATGGTGGAGTTGGTAGTCATGGCGGTGGTTGCTTTTCTGGCAAAGACCCTACAAAGGTCGACCGTTCAGGCTCGTACATGGCTCGTTATATAGCCAAGAATCTTATTGCTGCCGGTCTTGCTCAAAAACTCGAGGTTCAGATTGCCTATGCTATAGGGATTCCCGAACCTATCTCGATATTCGTCGATACCTACGGAACGGGCAAGTTGCAGGATGAAAAAATCGCCGCAATAATTAAAAAGAACTATGACCTTACGCCGGGAGCTATTATCAAATATCTCAACCTGAGAAGACCTATTTTCAAAAAAACCGCTGCATACGGACATTTCGGTAGAACTGACTCAGACTTCACATGGGAAAATACTGATATGGCTGAATTTCTAAGGAAAGAAGCAGGAATATAATTTTGTTGGGGAGAGGTTAAATGCTTAAATACGATGTGAAAGATTTAAATCTTGCTGAAAAGGGCAAATTGCGCACAGAATGGGCTCAAATGCAGATGCCTGTTTTAAGCATGATATATGATAGATTTAATAATGAAAAACCGCTTAAGGATGTGAAGATATCGGCTTGCCTTCATGTAACAACTGAGACAGCTAATCTTATGAAGGTTTTGAAAGCGGGCGGCGCCGAGGTTCATCTTTGCGCCTCAAACCCTTTGAGCACCCAAGATGATGTTGCTGCATCAATTGTAACTCATTTGGGCGTTCCGACCTTTGCTATTAAGGGGGAGGATAGAGATACATATTATTCTCACATAGCCGATGCTCTTTCCGTAAAACCCCATATCACCCTTGATGATGGCGCTGACCTCGTATCTACGATTCATAAAGATATGAAAGATTTGCTCGGTAATGTAATCGGCGGGACTGAAGAGACCACTACCGGTGTCATTAGGCTCAGGGCAATGGCTGAAAGCGGGGAACTCAAATATCCCATAATCGCCGTAAATGATGCATATACCAAATACCTTTTTGACAACAGATACGGAACTGGACAGAGCACCATAGACGGCATAATGCGTGCGACCAACAGGCTTTTGGCAGGCTCTGTATTTGTAGTATGCGGATACGGCTGGTGCGGCAGGGGAGTTGCATCGAGGGCAAGGGGTATGGGCGCAAAAGTCGTAATAACAGAGGTTTCTCCCCTTAAGGCTTTGGAGGCTACTATGGACGGGTATGAGGTTATGCCAGCGCTGGAAGCATCTAAAATCGGAGATATTTTCGTTACCGTGACAGGCGATATAAATGTAATTTCAAACGATTGTTTCCTCCAGATGAAAGACGGGGCTATAATCTGCAACACGGGGCATTTTAATGTTGAGATAGATATCGAAAGCCTCGAAAACCTCTCCTCCTCAAAACGGACGATTAGGGATTATGTTGAAGAATATACGTTAAAGAACGGCAAAAGGCTGTATCTCCTTGCTGAAGGAAGGCTGGTAAATCTTGCCTCTGCGGAAGGGCACCCCTCTGCGGTTATGGATATGAGCTTTGCGAATCAGGCGCTTTCAGTTGAGTTTATAGTAAAAAATGCAAAAACGCTCCAAAAAAAGGTTTATAAAGTCCCTGAACACATTGACAACGAGATTGCGAGATTGAAACTCAACGCTATGGGAGTAAAGATAGATTCACTTACCCTTGAACAGGCTAAATATTTGAGCAGTTGGGAAATGGGGACATAGGAAATATCATTGCCTGAAAATGACAAAAAAAAAGCCTGAATTTAACCCCTGTGACTGGAAATCCGCTATTTGTGATGAGCCTGCGCCAAACATAAGCAGAATAATCAGACACAGGGGCGGCTATAAATGGAAGTCAATCAAGACCGAGAGATATAAAAAAGATGGCGCTTCATGGTCATCCGTTATACGCAGCGTATTGACGGGGAATCGGGGGGAATCGGCTAAATTCCATCTAAGGTATTTTGAGGTCGAGCCAAAAGGTTATACAAGCCTTGAAAAACATAAACATGAGCATGTAGTTATTTGCATAAGAGGGAAGGGTAGGGTGGTGTTGGGAAATAAGAAATATTCAGTCGGGTATTTAGATGTTGTTTATATCTCACCAAATACTATCCATCAACTTAGAAATCCCTATGATGAGCCTTTTGGCTTTTTCTGCATCGTAAATTCTAAAAGAGACAAGCCTAAGATTGTGGTGAATTAGGGACTGTTTTTAATCTCGCAACTGTAATGCTTAGTGTTCAACCATCATGCTATAACTATGATTCGCGGTTTTCTTAAATCAAATTGGACCAAAGATGAGCGCTGTCTGTCTTTTCATGTTTTCAAATAACTCTGAAAATTAGTAGCAAACCTATTAAGACAACTGCAAAGGCAATATATCTTTACCTGAGTTTGTCAGTTAATTGATAACATTAGAAATATGGTTGCGATTCTGGGCATTTTTGCACTACAAATGTATCTTGTTTTAAGTGTGATCGAGCCAAAGAACAAATGCTTTGTCGCCGTTTATATTGGCGAGGGGTTTTATACTGATGTATAGTGGAAGCGTCTCTCTAAAAAGCTGCTAAATAACTCGAAACTGCCAATAAAATTGTTGCTATAAGGCAAGTTAAACGAGCTCTGCGAAACGTTATAAACTCCTCATGCACTCATAATGATTACATGAAAAAGTGCATTTCTGATGGCTTAAGAGTATCGCTCTGTATATTTTAGGTTAAATTATCTCGTTGCGAAGGCATCGCATTTCCCCTTGTTAATCTAAGCCATTTGTCAAATAAGTGCATTTTT
>DAIQAO010000073.1:0-9072 GCA_036781645.1 Dissulfurispiraceae bacterium | reverse complement strand
TTTATTGATGTAATTTTCCACAAAATGCTTTTAGTGTCAGGTGTTAGCTTACAGGCTGTTATTGTCCAGATATACAACTATTTTACAAAGATCGGGTAGGGAAGATTTTGGCAAATTCTTTATGTTTAAAATCCCCCTTCACACCCCTTCTGCAAAAGGGAAAAACAGCAGTTCCAACCGTTCGAATGATCCCAATTAATTCTCCCTTAGTTAAGGGGACATAGTTAGGAAGTATAAGTATTTCCGGCATACTGACGCCTTTTGAAAGGTGTTATAATTTTAATCATATGGCGCCATGATATCCAAGATTAAAAAACAAGACCTCAGCTTTCTCTTTTTGGAACTCCAAAAAACACACAATATTATTGGGCACAAAATAGAAAAAGATGTTTTGATGCTATCGTCCATTGACTTTGGCGATATCCCAGCAGGATATACAGACAGTCAAGCAGCAGGCATGTATCGCCTTGTCAAGTCTGATAACCATGATATTTTTACCTTCTCATCCGGACCTGATTCCTTCAAAAGATACCTTAATCCTCCCTATTCTGAAGTCTTTGCATATCAGGTTTCAAAAAGAAAATTTAACGCCTCTGCTATCAAATCTTACGATAACCCTTTTGCGTTTTTTGGGATGAGGGCTTGCGATAGGGCAGCGCTCAAGTTTTATGACAGGGTATTTTTAGAAGGTGTTGTCAGAGACTCCTGCTATGAAACACTGAGAGATAATCTGCTGATTATAGCGTTAAACTGTCTCTATCCCGGAGACAACTGTTTTTGCCTTTCAGCTGGCACTGGACCTGAGTTTACTGACGGATACGACCTGCTTATTACTGAGCTTGAGGAGGAGTTTTTACTCGAGACCGGTTCTCGAACTGGCTCAAGGCTTATTAATTCTTTGCCTTTAATCTCTGTTAACCAAAAAGATATTGAAGAAAAAGCATTAAGGATAAAAAACTGTAAGGAAAAGTTTAAAAAAACAATAATTTTTTCTGAACTGCCAGAACTGGTATATCGGAATTTGGAACATCCAAGATGGTCTGATATTGCAGGGCGAGACCTTGAATGCGGCAATTGTACTCAAGTTTGCCCTACATGCTTTTGCACTTCTGCATTCTATAATCTTGAATTTAGAGGAATTGCAAAAAACTTTTCTACCCTATCGGGTAAAAAGATAAAAAAATGGGATTCATGTTTTTCAAGGAATTTTGCAAGGGTTCACGGGGGCAATTTCAGAATTTCAAGGAGGGCAAGATACAGGCACTGGTTTGCCCATAAGCTGGCATATAGTATGGAGCAATTTGGATTGTTAGGCTGCGTCGGGTGCGGCAGGTGTATTACATGGTGCCCCGCAGGGATTGACATAACTCAAGAACTGGAGGCGCTTAGAGATGTTAGATAAATCAATCCCCTTTGAAGCGGTAATAAAATGGATAAAAAAAGAAACACGGGACACTTCCACATATGCCCTGAAAATTTCGGATAGCGAGATCCAAAAGGCATTCAGTTATAAGCCCGGACAGTTCAGTATGCTTTCTGTTGGAGGAATTGGTGAGGCGCCTATATCTATCAGTTCAGCGCCTTCTGACCATGATATGACTTATACAATAAGGGTTGCCGGAGACGTGACTACTGCCATATCCCGACTCAGCGCTGGGGATACGATAGGCATCAGGGGCCCATTCGGCAAAGGATGGCCGCTTGATGAGATATATGACAGTGAACTTCTTTTGATTGCAGGAGGTTTGGGCATCGCACCGCTCCGACCTGTTATCAAGGAGGTGCTAAAAAAACACAAAAAGAACTTTACAAAAAGGCGACCAGTAATAATTTATGGCTCAAAGACCCCTAAGGACATCATTTTTCGTAATGAATTTCCAGCTTACAGAGAGCTTTTTGATGTGAGTATGATAGTGAATTTTGCTGACCCTGAAGAATATTGGAAAGGACAGATAGGAATTGTTACCGACAGCTTGAAGAAAATCTCTTTTAACCCCCTTAATGCAATAGCTTTCATTTGCGGACCCGAGGTAATGATGCAGGCAGCTGCCAAAGAACTTGTAATTGCAGGAGTGCCGGGTGAGAAGATATTTGTCTCTCTGGAAAGGAATATGAATTGCGGTATAGGCATTTGCGGGCATTGTATGTTTGGCTCTAAGTTTGTTTGCAAAGATGGACCTGTTTTCAGGCTTACTGAAATAGAAGACTTATTCGGCGTGAAGGAAATATGAAGTCATCGGTTGGTGCAGTGGTAAATTAAGGAGTATTTCCAGATGAAAAAGCCCAGAATAGGTGTTTTTAAATTTACCTCCTGCGATGGTTGTCAGTTGACAATATTGAACATGGAAGAAGAGTTCCTCGAGTTGCTGGCTTTCTTTGATATCGGATATTTTCGAGAAGCTGCCGACAAACCTCTAAGGGGGCAGTTTGACATTGCATTAGTAGAAGGTTCAATTACAACAGATTTGCAGAGAAAAGAGATTATTGATATAAGGGAAAGGTCGAGATACCTTATCACTATCGGCGCATGCGCAACATCTGGAGGCTTGCAGGCTTTAAGAAACTGGGCAAGTATAATTGATTTTAAAAAGAATGTATATCCCTCACCTGCTTTTATTGAAACCTTTTCTACATCAGCGCCGATCTCTGAATATGTTTATCCTAATTATGAACTTTGGGGCTGCCCTATTGATAAACCTTCTCTAATAGAGGTTCTCACATCCTATCTGATAAATAAGAAGCCGGGTTTGCCCAGATATAGCCTTTGTATAGAATGTAAGGGCAGGGGTATTCCATGCCTGCTTATCTCAAAAGCTGAACCATGCCTTGGTCCTATTACAATGGCTGGCTGTGGTGTGATTTGCCCATCTCTTGACCGCCCATGCTACGGATGTTTCGGTCCAAGGGAAGACGCCAATATTGAATCCCTTGGCAGGCAGTTTGAAAAGATTGGAATCAACAAAAAGGAGTTTGCTCAATTGCTTGATAAAATGAATACTTATGCATTCAGAAAGGCTAAGACAGAGCAGGGTAGGGCGGCGCAGAAATGAGAAAGATTATTAAGACAGACTATCTCTCAAGGGTTGAAGGCGAGGGCGGTATATATGTTGAGATTAAGGACTCAAAGATAGTAAAGCTACAGCTCAATATTTTCGAGGCGCCTCGTTTCTTTGAGTCCTTTCTTGTGGGCAGGCATTATAATGATGCGCCAGATTTTACAGCAAGGATATGCGGTATCTGCCCCGTTGCCTATCTCATGAGTTCTGTCCATGCTATTGAAAAGATATTCGACGCCAAAATAGATGAACCTATTCGTCAGTTGAGGAGACTGCTTTACGCCTCCGAGTGGCTCAGTAGTCATGCACTGCATGTTTATCTGCTCCATGGACCTGATTTTTACGGCATTGAAAGCGCGTGGGCTGATAAGAACTATATCGAAATAGCCAAGAGGGGGCTTGCCTTCAAGAATCTCGGAAATCGAATAACGAGCGTTATCGGTGGCAGGTCAATTCATCCTGTATCTGTGAAAGTCGGCGGTTTTTATATGGCTCCTGATAAAAAAGACCTTACTGGATTTCTGCCTGAACTTGAAAAGGCATTTGAAGATTCGCTTGCCGGGATTAAATGGGCATCTTCGCTCAGGTTTAATGTCTTTGAGACTGAAATGGAATATATATCCCTCAGCCACCAATGCGAATATCCAATGAATGAAGGCAAGGTCATATCAAACAAGGGGATTGACCTTTCAATGGAAAGATTTCTGGATGCTGTTCAGGAATATCAGGTTTCTTATTCTTCATCTCTGCATTCAGGCATTAAGATGGGGAAAACCCTGAGTCCGTATCTTACTGGACCCGTTGCCAGAGTCAATCTGAATCATGACAGGCTGCCAGAGGAGATATTGGAAGTGATTAAAGAATCAGGCGTCAAACTTCCCATTAAAAACCTGCAGATGAGTATAATCGCAAGGTCTATAGAGATATCATATGCAATTTACGAGTTGTTAAGGACTATTAAAAACTATGAAAAACCCGAAAAGCCATACGCCGAATTTGAGCTTCGCTCTGGCAAGGCAGCATGGATAACTGAGGCGCCAAGAGGCATGCTGATACATGCTTATGATTTAGATGAGAAGGGTTGCATTAAAAAATGCACTATTATTCCGCCTACATCTCAAAATCTCTTTCACATTGAGCGGTCTGTTTATGAATTCGTTCAATCGAATATTGCTAAACCTGCGGATTATCTGAAATCAGAATGCGAAAAGATTATTAGGAGCTACGACCCCTGCATATCTTGCTCAACCCATGTGGTAAGGGTCTAAAAGATATGGAAATGTTTCTAAGTAGAGCCGTCTTGTATTTAAGAATGATAAAGATATCCCATTCTATCTTTGCCCTGCCATTTGCTTTTACAGGAGCAGTCCTTGCGGCATCGGGCATTCCATCTTTTCATCAGATATTGTGGATTGCCATTGCAATGATAGGGGCAAGATCAGGCGCGATGGGGCTAAATAGAATTATTGACAGAAATATTGACAAAGCAAATCCAAGAACACAGAATAGAGAAATTCCTACAGGTAAGATTAAGGTCTTTGACGCTGCTCTTTTTACGGTTATATCATTTGCGTTAATGGTTTTTTCTGCATATCAGCTTAACACGCTTTGTTTATGGTTATCTCCTCTTGCTATAGCAGTTTTGTTTATATATTCCTACACAAAGCGGTTTACATGGTTATCTCACTTCTTTTTAGGGCTTGCCATCTCAGGAGCTCCGCTTGGTGCGTGGATTGCTGTAAGAGGCACATTTGATTTTGAGATCTTACCCCTTTGTATAGGTGTGGTTTTCTGGCTTGCTGGATTCGATATACTTTATGCGCTTCAAGATATTGATTTTGACAAAAGGCACGGGTTGCACTCAATTCCTAAAAGGTTTGGAATCGATAAGTCGCTGCTTCTGGCAAGGATTTTCCATTCTATAACGGTTTTTATGCTCGTTTTAACTGGGATGTTCTTTGGGCTTGGTATATCTTTCTGGATAGGGATTATCTTGGTGGTGGGAATGCTTGTTTATGAGCACTCTCTTGTTAAGCCCACTGACCTGAGCAAACTCGATATGGCTTTTTTCAATATGAACGGTTATATAAGCATTACTGTCTTTGTTTTTACCTTTATTTCTGTGATGCTTTGAAATTTTTGATGAATGACTATCTCAGCGCTCAACCACCAAACTCCAAATCTTTGAAAAATGTCTTATAAAATCAATGCTCGCGGGTTAGCAACTGAGCCCTGCAGTTATTTCATCGGACTTCTTGCCCTTTGAGGGTGAATAAGTAAGGCATAATTATCAAAAATCTCCCCACGCCTCGAGGGGTATATTCCCTCCCGACGCCTGTCCCAAGCGCAGTCGAGGGGGAGTGTAGCATGCACTATTAGCGCTCTCAATAATTTTGTGAACAATGATGTCTATATTTCCATTAATTCATGTAGCGCCATACCCTATGGATTTTACTTGACCTTTTAGGCCAGAGACCGAAACGGGGATTACCAAACACAGGTACTGCCTCGGGGGAAGCGGTACGAAGGTCGGATTACCGAGGACCTGTCGATTATGTATCTGCCGGGGATCAGCACAAGAACCTTGTCGTTGTTGAGCAAACGGTTGATTGGGAGGAAAATATCCCATGCAGAAGTGAGCATGGCTAACCGGGAACTGACTGAAGCTGTCGAGAAATGGCGTAATCGGGATTTGTCAGAGGAAAATATCAAATAATCTATATATAGACGGAGTGAACTTCAAGATGCGCACAGGAAGGGCGATAGAAAATATACCGGTATTGGTGGCAATAGGGGTAACAGAAGAAGGGATAAAGATTATTGTGGGGTTGCAGAGCGGGGATAACGAATCTGCAACGAACTGGAGGGAGTTTTTCCGTGATCTCAAAATGATGGCATTGAACAGATCCTTGGTACAGTTGCGGATTATGGATGGATTATCAGGGTTAGAGATGGTATTTAGGGAGAAGTTTCCAAATGCAAAGGTACAGAGATGTCAGGTAAATGTAGCTAGAAACGTACTTGCAAAGGTTCCGCATAAACTTAAGAAGACTGCAGCAGATGATCTGAGTTCTATATTTTACCCCTCATCAAAGGAGAAAGCAAGAGTATTTTATAAAGAGTTCCATGAGAAATGGGGAAAAGTGATTCCTTCAGCGGTGAAATCACTCAGCCAGGCGATTGACTCCTGCCTGACATTCTTCTCTTTTCCTGAGGAAGAATGGATATCCTTACGGACAACGAAAGTTATTGAACGATTAAATAAAGAATACACGCGAAGGATAAAATCGATGGAGATTGTAGCCGGTGAGCAAGCCTGTTACCGACTGCTGGCGTTTATTTCCTTAAAGATGGAGATGAATTGAAGAACCATGAGAGTTAGAAAGGTGCGTCTCAATTTGCCGTTATATGGAATTCACACAAAATAGTTGACTCTACCAAAAAAGGTGATTTTACTTTTATAATGAATTCCTGAGCGTTTGTCTTACTTTGTAAATCCCTGATTGTTAAAATACCTTCGTAATCCCCTTTCGGGAATTCAGAGAAGTTTACAGTTATACGCTCTCTCATGCCAGGCTCCAAGATGATTTCTTTGGGAGATATCCCCCCTTTTACTATGGTGTTAATGCTTCTAAGTTCTAATTCTTCTAAACTAATTTCTCTTCTGTCGGCATTTGGTAGATTTTCCAGGAAGAATGGAATCGATTTATTTTTTGGAGATTCAATTTGCAATTCCAATATCCCATCATCTGAGTCAATGAGCTCAAGAGGCACATCCCGTTTCTTGACAGAGCTTGAGGCATCGCAGCAGAAAAAAATAATAAAAAAACATATAAGAATTTGCGACATAATCATTATTTTTTTCTCATAATTGTCTCCATTAAATTGTTTTATCTCTCCACTTGGTATAATTGCCAAAATCAGCGATAGAAATAAAAAACGCTGCCAGTTTTAATCCACCCTCTCAGGTTCCCATCCTCAAAATCGAGAGTGAATCCTGGAGGCTGCTGTACATATGTACATAAGCACAATTGATTATAAACAACAGAATCAGCATCAAAGGCATAAAAAGAAATATCTCAGTGTTTTTCTTTTTCATATTACTCACATGACCGAGAGGATTTTCACCTCTTGGTGAGGTCAAAAACAAGCCAATTCCACCGTTATAAATGAAAAACATTGCCCTGATACAAAAAACCAGTTTCTGGTTGTTAGAAGACGTCCTTAGGTATAACTTGAACTGGGGGTTTACTTATGCCGAAGAAACAACCGCCTTTATTCCTGCAATCTCCGGCGCCTTGAAATGCATCCCGGAGGTTTTTACATCATATCAGGATTATGATATGAATAATTTGCCTGAAAAGGCTCTTTAAGTTCTTATCTTAATAAATATCATCTTATAGTTAAATTGTCAATAATATAATGAATAACCTGAATTTGAGACAAATCTACATGAGAGACATCCAAAAGTGGGTGCATCGTGGGAAGGTTTTGTTATTGAGCAATTAATTCATCATTTGAAAGTAAGATGTGAGGAGTGTTTTTTCTGGGCAACTCATGGAGGAGCTGAACTTGACCTTGTAATTATAAGGGGCAAGAGCCGTTTGGGATTTGAGATAAAGAGAACAACATCTCCTAAGATTACTCCTTCTATGCGATATGCTATATCAGACCTTAATTTGCAATCTTTGGATGTGGTTCATGCAGGTGACCACACGTTCCATCTTGATAAAAATATACGCGCCATTGCTTTTAAAACTCTCCTTCAGGATATCAAGCCTTTGAAATAAAAGTTATGCTTTTTGAATTAGCTTTTAGTCTATTTCAGGTGTATTGCCATAACTAAAATCGCCGATAAAATTTTTCTAACACGAAGAGTTATGTGCTTATTTTCCCGTGACGCTTGACAACCTGATGCCCGAAACTTGACAAAATGAAAATGTTAGTGCTAGGTTTATAAAATTTAAAAAACTTTAAGAAAGTTTAAGGAGGTCCTTATCGAAAAAAGCTTAATTTTCTAAAAATTTAGCCATTAACATCCATTGATGTCCGGAAGTCAGGGAAGAGGAGTGAATCCATAAAGCGGTAAGTCTCCCGCTGCCCCGCAGCCGTGAAGGGAACGAAAGCCCAGAAATAAGCCACTGTCAAATGAAGCGGTTTAAACCGTTTAAGCAGTTTGAACTGTTAAGTTTGATGGGAAGGCGGGTAAGTAGGCAAGAACATAAGCCCCAAGCCGGAAGACCTATCCAGGACAGAAAACTCTGAGCAATAAAAAAAGGCTCAGAAAAAATCATACCTAATTAATTTCTCGAGGGGGAAAGATGAAAAGAAGTTCATTGATAGTTTTATTATATTTGTCGCTTGTTTCTATGTCTTTTGTTTGTTTTTTGCCTGTCATTTCTGCGTTTGCAGAGCCTAAAGCCCCATCTCTTGAAGAAATCATCGTCACCGCAACTAAGATTGAAGAACCAAAAAGTGATGTCTCAGCTTCTGTTCAAATAATCACTCAGGAAGACATTAAGCATTCTACTTCTAAAAATGTTGGAGATTTAATCGCTGAGGCAGCGCTGGGCCATGTTAATAAGTATCCAGGAGCCCTCACATCCCTTATCAGCATTAGAGGTCTTTCAACAGACCTGTTTAATCCGCTAAAAGACAGGGTGTTAGTTCTTATTAATGGGCGTCCTGCCGGCACCAACAATCTCGCAAAAATCCCTGTGAGCGACATCGAACGTATAGAGATAGTAAAAGGTCCTGCATCCGTCCTTTATGGCTCGGCAGCCATGGGGGGAGTTGTAAATATAATTACCAAGAAGGGCAGAGATGAGGGTGTGCAAGGTTTCATTGGAGGCGAGATTGGCTCGTGGGATTACCGTCAGGTTATAGGAGAACTGAGCGGCAAAAAAGGCGGCTTTGACTTTTATCTTGCAGGAAGCCGCTCACAAAGGGGAGATTACGAAGCTAAGGTAAAAGATATAAAAGGCAATCCATATGGCAAAAATACAGGCTATGATGA
>DAIQAO010000072.1:0-9682 GCA_036781645.1 Dissulfurispiraceae bacterium | reverse complement strand
ATAAATAATTATGTATATTTTTTAAAGCACTTAAGAAGCCGCCCTTGGCGGCAAAATTTAGATATTTTTAAACGGAGGCGCATATGCGTGCAGGAGGTTCATTCAAACTGCTGTGGTGTTTAATTACAGCAGTCAGTCTCATTTTTGCTGGGGGATTGTATTGTGATATATCGGCAAGCGATGTGGTAAAAATCGGCTTGAATTATCCCGAAACTGGTCCTTATGCTAAACAAGGGCTCGACCAAAGAAGGGCTGCCGATTTGGCAGCTGAAGAGATTAATGCTGCAGGCGGCATTTTAGGAAAGAAAATTCAGTTAGTTTATCGGGACACAAAAAGCAACCCCAAAATAGCCCGAGATAATGCCATCGAACTGTATGACAAAGAAGGTGTCCCCATGATATTTGGCGGTTCATCGAGCGCAGTCATAGTTGCCGTTGGTAAGGTTGCAAAGGATAAGAAGAAGCTTGCTTTTGGCACCCTTACTTATGCTACTGAGGTGACAGTGGAGGAAGGTCATAAGTTTATATTCAGAGAGTGTTATGATTCAGGTATGGGCGCTAGAGTGCTTTCCGACTATCTTAAGAAAAACTTCGGCGGGAAAAAATACTTTTATATTACTTCTGACTATAACTGGGGCTGGACTACCGAAGACGCCTTTAGGAAATACACTGATACAACCGACAAGGTTGTCCACAAAGGAATTCTTACCAAGCTCGGAACTACTGATTTCACAGCAGCGTTGACACTGGCGAAGGAAGCAAGTCCAGATGTGCTTGTCCTTGTGCAATTCGGCAGAGATATGGAAATAGCTCTTAAACAGGCTTACGAAATGGGACTGAAGAATAAGATGCAGATAGTCGTTCCCAATCTAACGGAAGATATGGCAGAAGGAGCAGGTCCTGAAGCTATGGAAGGGGTTTTAGGAACTCTGCCGTGGTCATGGAAGATTCCTTTCGAGAAAAATTACAAGAAGGGAATGGATTTTGTGAAGAAATTCGAGGAAAGATACAAGAGATACCCGAATACATCAGGTGCTTCAGCTTATGTAATTCTTCACCAATATAAAGAGGCTGTCGAGAGGGCAAAAACCTTTGACACAATGGAAGTCATAAAGGCCCTCGAAGGACATAAATACATCGGCTTAAAAGATGAGCAATACTGGCGCGCATTCGATCACCAATCAGTGCAGACAAGTCTATGCTGTCAGGGGCAAAAAAGCTGATGTCGTTAAGAAAGACAAATATCAATTAGATTATTTCGAGGTAATAAACGAAATGCCCGGGGAAAAAGCTGCTATTAGTTTTGAAGAGTGGAGTGAAGCAAGGGCTAAAATCGGGCTTCCAGCAAAACTTGAGTAATCGATATTTTTAAAAATCACAAAGGGGGATAGCATATTGCAATCCCTCTTTGCGCCGGGTATTTTAAGCAAATACACTTAAAACATCCGTCTACCATAGGTGTAAAAAAATGACTATTAAACTCAGACTCATCATAAATATAGCAGTGGTGTTTGTCGGCATGGTCATAATAATTTTTTCAGCGCTATTCGGCATTCAATCAATCAAAAAAATATCGCTGAACTTACCCAAAGGACAACCCCCTATCAACTGAAAGCTGTAAATCAGCAGAGGGCGCTTCAAGCCCATGCAGCAAATCTTATCACTGCTTCATCTTCAACATCAAAAGATGATTATATAAGATATAAAGAAGCCGTCTCTGTATCGCTTGAACAGACAAAAAAGGCTTCAGAAGAATTGGCATTGTTGAGGGGGGGACAATCATCAGAACAAAGAGAAATTGCCGATATTACCAAGATGGTTCTTGAAAATGTAGAGCGAAGATTGATCGCCGAAGAGGCTACTGCTGGCGCTATAAAATCTATTAAAGGCAGACTAACAGAGGCTTCCAAGAAGATGAAAGACCTCGATATATCTATGCGCAAACTCCAACAAAACACCTCAACAGCCATGATTACCGGCGTTGACAGTGTTATGACTACCAATCAACAGGTTAACAACCTTATAACGGTTCGCGACGGCTTGAAAGACCTGAATCTCTTTATTGCCAAAATTCCTGCTACCAATGATAAACGACCTGTAGCTATCCTAAGGGATAATGTTGTTACTACTGTAAAAACCATACTAGCAGCCTTAAAAAATATCAAGGGAATCGATAAAACTGTGCAGGAGTTGACGCAAAAAATTAATTCAATTAATGAAAATGTAGCAGGACCAAAAGGACTTGCATCTTTGCAGCTTAAGTATCTAAATGAGGAAGACGAGAGCCTGAAAGAGCCAATAGAGTCTGTCGCTAAGCAGGTAGGTTATGAAATTGCCTATATGATGCCCTTGATCGAAAGAGAAATAAACAATTCAAATGCCATTTTGAAAACGAACACAGGCGCTATGACAAAGAATATCAATTCCTTTACTGATACCAATACTATCATTGCATCTGCTTCGTCTCTTTCTTTGACGAACGCCTCCATAGAATCGAATATTAATCATTCCATCAGCCTTAAAAGAACGGACGAATTCAATAGCGCTGCTTCAACGGTCATGGGGCTTTTTTCACAGGCGAATGATACGGGTAAAAAATTGAAAGACCAGCTTATAAAGGGTGGTTATGCTGATGAGCAAAAGATTTTGACATCAGCTATTGGAGCGCTCTCATCCGTTCAACAGGAATATTCGGCGGCGGCTGAGAAAATAAGAACTACCTTAAAAAGCAATGAAGAACTTGACGCTCTCAATGCAAAAATGAAGGAGATAGTTGCCAAACAATTAGAGCAAAGCAATAAGGTGGTATCCGATGCCGGTGTAAATCAGGAAGCGGCTATTATAGCTGTGAATAATGTGGCAAACAGTACTGTATATACGGTAGGAGTTGTCGGCATATTAGTAGTTATAGCAGTGACTCTCGGTGGATGGATAGGTCGTTCCATTGCAAAGCCGCTTAAGGCTACCTCAGATATGATAACAGAAATCAGCAGAGGCGATCTGACAAAAAGAGTAGATATAAAAAGCAGCGACGAAATAGGGAAACTCTGTTTGGGATTTAATGAACTTGTAGACAAGCTGCATAAAAGCATCATGCAGGTGGCTGAAAAGGTTGAGGTAGTCGTCACTTCTTCTACTGAACTTGCTGCAACTGCCGAAGAGCTTTCATCACGTGCTGAGAGCCAGTCTGATCAGTCGGCAACCCTTTCATCTGAGGCAGAAGAAATGTCTGCAACGGTACTCAGCGTAGCAAAAGACGCACAGGCATCTGCCAACTATGCCGAAGAGACAAAAAAGGAGGCTATTAAGGGTGAAAAGATTGTAAAAGAGGCAATTGACGGCATAAAGGTCGTTAAAAATTCAATAGTTGAGATGTCGTCTTCTATAACCGAACTATTGAAAAGTTCACAGAAAATCGGTGAAGTAACAGCAGTGATCAAAGATATCGCTGACCAGACAAACCTACTTGCCCTAAACGCTGCTATCGAGGCAGCTCAGGCAGGCGAGAAAGGAAGAGGCTTTGCTGTAGTAGCTGACTCAGTGCGACAGCTCGCTGAAAAAACAGCATCTGCAACCTCTGAGATTGCCAGCATCATAAAATCAATTCAGGATGGAGTCACAAAATCTTCTCAGGGAATGAATCAAAGCATTGAAAAAGTCAGCAAGGTAGTGGAAATGGCAAATAAGGCGGAACAATCGCTCAAGGAAATTGTCGCAAGGGTTGAAAAAAAGACTGAGCTGATTCAACAAATGGCATCCGCCTCAAACGAACAGTCAACAACCGTCGATTCTATGGTTTCAAATATTTCGAGCGTTGCCGAAGTCTCAAAGGAGTTTTCTTCAAGCACCGCCCAGATTGCAAAAACAGCCGAAGAGCTTGACAGGGTTGCCCTTGAACTTCAGTCTGTTGTCAGGCAGTTTAAGCTGTAACTTGTGATAGATTATAAAGAAGGTTCTGGTTACTACCAGAACCTTCTTTATAAATGCTGCCTGCTAATTAACTGCCTCTTAAAGAACAGTCCATCTCTGAGGCAGAAATAATCTTTCGTACGTCATCAGGGCAAAGCTGTCTGTCATCCCGGCTATAAAATCCCTTACGATTTTGTGCTTTTCTGCTTTCAAGTCTGGTATATCATCTTTATAAATCTCTTGGAGGTGTTCAAGATAATATTCATAAAGAGATGATAGAATGGACTTTGCCTTGTTAAATTCCTTTATTATCCAATCGCTCTCATATACCCTTTCATACAAGAAGTCCCTGAGACTGTATATTGCAAATGATATGTCATCGCTCAAAGCTATTTTTGAATGCTCAGAAGAAAGGGTTGTCTGTATCACATCCCTGACCATTACATCTATCCTTTTTGAGTATCCGTCTCCCACGATCTTGACGACATCTTTTGGGACATCAACCTTTTTGATTACCCCCGCCCTGATAGCATCATCAAGGTCATGATTCACATAGGCAATAATATCTGAAATCCTTACAATCTGTCCTTCGCGGGTTACTGGATTACTCTTGTCGGAGTCTGGCAATATTAAACCCTTGCCCTTTGAATGTTTTAATATTCCATCCCTAACTTCGAGTGTCAGATTGAGTCCCTGCCCATCTCGTTCAAGTATATCAACAACCCTAAGGCTTTGTTTGTAATGGTCAAAACCACTTGGATGTATCTCCCTGAGTATCGCCTCCCCAGCGTGTCCAAAAGGAGTATGTCCAAGGTCATGGCCAAGGGCTATAGCTTCAACAAGGTCTTCGTTATATCTCAATGCCCTGGCTATAGTCCTTGCAATCTGGGAGACCTCAAGAACATGTGTAAGCCTTGTTCTGTAATGGTCGCCTCGCGGGGCAAGAAAAACCTGAGTCTTATGTTTTAGTCTTCTGAATGCCTTTGAGTGAATAATCCTGTCCCTGTCTCTCTGAAAACAGGTTCTGATGTCATCTTCCTTCTCTGGCTTTGCCCTGCCTTTACTTTGACAACTCAGGCAAGCCCTCTTGTGAAGAATCTGCTTTTCTATCTCTTCCGTCTGTTCACGAATGGTCATAAAAAATCTTTTCTATAAAATTCATGAAAGAATTATCCTCTCAGGATTTGCATAAATATTCATCCTGCCTGCCCTGACAAAACCGACTAAAGTAAGCCCAGCCTTTTGAGCAATCTCTACAGCGAGACTCGTAGGTGAGGTCCTGCTGGCAACTATGGGTATGCCCCATTTTGCACATTTTGAAACGATTTCTGAAGACAGCCTGCCGCTTGCAAGCATTATTTTGCCTTGAAAGGATATATTTTCAAGAAGCATATATCCGATAGTTTTATCAACTGCATTGTGTCTGCCTATATCTTCAGCCAAACAAATAATGTCATCTCCATCACTGATAGCCGCACTATGGACACAACCTGTTAGGTTGAACAGTTCAGATGCCTTCTGAAATGTCTTGAATAATTTAAGTATCTTTGCTGTGCTTATTTGAAATGGGTCGTCTATTTTCTTAAGAGTTAAGCGTTTGGGAAAGGTGATTCCGCCGATACATCCTGAAGTGACAACGGCACCTTCTGTTGAGAACCCTCCTTCCGCTGCTATATCAACTTCAACATCATCCCCGTATATGATGGACATTCTCTCGGAGCACCATGAACCCTTTATGATATCCTCCGTCATCATGATGCCAACCACCAATTCCCTTATCATAAGCGGCGTGCAGTAAAGGCTTAGGACGTCGCTACCATTAACCATAATCCTGAGCCGTTTTTCTATGGCGATTGAATCCTCAAACTCTTTTAAAAGTTCTTTATCGGTTCTGTAGATATTTTTTTTAATGAATCCGCGCATGTCTCACCCTGTAAAATATTAAATTTTCTTGATGGTTATTATAAGATATGAAAATATAAAATAAGAAGCCAAACCAATCGCTAATGATGGGATAAGACCCAGTCTCTGAGTGAGAAAAATAATTGAGAAAATATAGGCAAGCCAAGGAAAGAGCATTATTAAAAGACCTTTTGCATAATCAACGACTGCTTTCTCACCAGCATCGGCATAAATAGTTAGGAAGGTTATAAATGTAATAACGGGAAGGTTAGCAAAAAAAGCTGCTAACAAGCCTTTGGCGCTTGCTGCAAGATAAGTGACGAGGCTTACAACCGTCCCGCCAATTAAAAAATAAATGACATATTTTATTTCCATATAGATATCTTAACCTAAGCGATTGCATTCTTCACAAAAACCATATATCTCGAGGCTGTGCCTGACCTTATGAAATTTCTCCTTCTGGCATATTTCATCCTGAAGCATCTCAAGTGTAGGCGAAAAAAACTCAATTACCTTGCCGCACTTAATGCATATCATGTGGTCATGGTGTGAAGCTGAGGATACCTTTTCATAATGGGCATGCTTATCGACCCTTTCGACTTCTTCGATAAAGCCGCTCTCAACAAGCAAAGGAAGCGTCCTGTAAACAGAAGCCCTAGAGACCTTTGAGCCTTTTTGTTTTAACCTGATATACAGTTCGTCAGAATCGAAATGACCTTCGGTTTGCAAAACTTCTTCGAGAATCTCTTTCCTCTTTCTGGTCGATTTAAGCCCCTTGCCCAGAATAAATTCTGTGAACCTTTCCTTATCCATAAATAACCTCCCTATATTTCAAAAAATTTACAATAAAGTGTAGTATAGGGAGTAGTCATAAAGTCATTCAGCGTTAAACCCCTTAATCACAATTCAACCTCAAGATATCTCAAAATCCAATTTAGCAACCCCCCAAATATAAATGCCGATAAAAATACTATCACGATAATCCAGAGTGCTGTTTTGATGCCCCTTTCTTTTATAATCATAAAGAAGTTTGCAAGACAGGGCACAAAAAGGGTAATTGTCACAAGGCTGACAAGAGTCTGAATAGGTGTCAAAAGCCCCTGCTGTGACATTGCATAAAGACCTGCTGCCCCGTAATCCCGCCTCAAAAAACCGACTATGAAAGCCTCCGTAGTTTTTTCTGGCAAATCAAGGACATTTACAATAATAGGAGCGGTAGTTCTCTCGATGACGGTGAGCATATTAAGCTTATTTAAAATAAAAAGAATAAGGGTGCCAAGAATAAAGAGAGGAACAGCCTCTTTCAGATACCACTCAACCCTGCCAAATGTTTTAATAAGAATATTATTCAAGTGGGGAATTCGCAAGGGTGGTATTTCCAGAAAGAAATCCGTCTTTTCCCCCCCAACCAATCTTGAAGCTAAAAAACCTGTGAAAATAGCGACCAGAATCAAGCTCGAAACCCATATAATGGTTGCCTTCAAAGAAAGTGCGCTCAACATGCCTAATATCACGCCAAGCTGGGCAGAACAGGGGATAGCGAGGGCGAGGAGAAAGGTAGTTATAATCCTGTCTCTTTTGGTTTCGAGTATCCTCGCTGTCATAACCGCCATTGTCCCGCAGCCAAGCCCCAAAACCATCGGCAAGATAGCTTTGCCGTTTAATCCTATCAAATTGAATAACCTGTTGCTTAATATTGCAAGGCGAGGGAGATAGCCGCTGTCTTCAAGCAGCGCAAAGGCAATGAAAAAGGTAAATGTAATAGGCAGTATTATGGCGATAGAATATGTCAGGGCAACAGTGACAAGACCATATTCACCCACAAGCAGTTCCTGCAAAATCTGAAAAGGTATTATTGCATAAACCAGCTTTGTGACTGCTGGATTAATATATTCGCCAAACAGGGTTTCCTCAAAAAAATCTACAAGTGTGCCTGCCCCAAAAACACCAACAAATTGATATAACCCGTATAGTATGAGCAGTAGAAAAGGTATCCCATAAACAGGATGCATGCTTAATCTGCCAATATTCTGGATAAGCATGCTTCCGCCCTTATCTATCCTTGTTATCGCAGTATTAGATATTTCCTCCGATTTCTCGATCCTGCTTTTGCTAATCAAATAGGGAATAGAGTCTTTGACCTTCAACTTGCACTCGTTAACGAGAAGCTCGATTTTTGCGAGAATTTCTTCTTTCAGATTTGCCTTGAGCCAATCTCTTAAGCTCTCGTCACCGCATAAGATCATTATAGAAAGAGAGCGTTTTGATATAGCTGTAGAAGGGATGAGACTTGAGATTTTTCCTATGTATTCCTCAATGTCAGGGTGATATTTTAACTCTATAACTGATTTTTTGGGCTTCTTTAGGGCATCTTTTAGTTCTTTTAAGCCTTTCTTCTGGGGGGCAATAGTGCTTATAACATCGACGCCAAGCGTTCTGCTTAATTCCTCTGTTTTTATTATTATGCCCCTGTCTCTCGCTTCATCTATCATATTTAAATCGACAACAAAAGGGACTTGCATTTCAGCGAGCTGAAGGGTAATGAGAATAGTTCTCTTTAGATTTTTAGCGTCCCCTACCTGTATAACAGCAGTAGGAGATTCCTTAAGGAGGATGTCCCTCGTGACTTTTTCATCTTCGCTCATAGGTATTAGGCTGTTTACACCAGGTGTATCAACAAGGAGTATTCTCTTCCCGTCTATTGTTAAATTGCCCTGAGTAACTTCAACGGTGGTGCCCGGATAATTTGACACGGTGACATACTTGCCAGTTAGAAGTCCAAAAATAGCGCTCTTGCCAACATTTGGATTTCCTATGAGGGCTATCTTTTCAAGTTGTTGAGATTGTTTTTTTAGTTTTTGTTGCATGTTCCATTATAAAATTATTTCTCTTTTAAAATTCGTTTTTGGTAATATTAAGAATAAATCTCAATAGCATTATTTTAATTCTTTTACAGTTATTTTGCAAATCAAAAGGATAATCACCTATTTTTTGGGATACAATCTATGGTAATCTAAAATCAAATGAGTGCTTTGGTTGTATGGATAACGGGCTTGCCCGGCAGCGGCAAGAGCACAATAACAGATGGCATAAAAAAAAGCTATCCCGATTTCGTCATTCTTAGAATGGATGAAGTAAGAAGGCTCATGACGCCTCAACCAACTTACTCAGAAGATGAAAGAGAGATTGTTTATCGGGCAATTGTGTATATGGCTAAAATCCTTTCAGAGCTGAAACATAATGTTATCATTGATGCTACGGCAAATAGAAGAAGATGGCGGGAGCTTGCAAGGGAGAATATCAAGAATTTTGCTGAGATATACATTAAATGCCCTATAGACGTCTGCCAGAAGAGAGAAAAAGAAAGGCTGAACACCCATTTCGCCCCTAAGGACATTTACAAAAAAGGAATCCAAGGCAGCCCTGTGCCGGGTGTTTCCGTTCCTTACGAAGAACCCATGAACCCGGAGCTTGTAATAGATACCAGCATTTTGGATACCGAATCATGCATTATTAAGGCAGTTGAATTTATATCGAAATTCACAGGTGTCCAAAAATAATATTCAAGCAGGGATGTGACACGATTTCTTTGCCATATGTAAGCCTTTGTGAGACTTCATATTTAGTTTTGAAGTATTGGCAGTTGAGGCTTCCGCTTCGTCTTCAGCCTCTTTGAGGTTGCCCGTGATTTTGGCTCCAAAAGTCGCATCATATCCCTCTGATTGCAAAGTGTATAAGAATTTATTTTGGATGGGGATGCTCGGAGTTATTTGACAAGAAATAAAAGACTCTTCCATGCCATTCATCATTCACTATTTTAAAACGCCCCTATTACATTATCTTCGCTTATCATCAACTCAACGAGCATATC
>DAIQAO010000071.1:0-10064 GCA_036781645.1 Dissulfurispiraceae bacterium | reverse complement strand
TTAGAAACTAAGGTTGATAAATTAGATACAAAAGTAACTAAATTAGAGACTAAAGTTGATAATATTCATGAAGAGCTGCTTTCTCATAGAAATAATACAGAACTTCATGCCCCGATGATGAAACAAAAGGGCAAAAAACAGGCATAGGTTAGAAAGAAGATTGCATATACCTTATGAAAGGAGTATAAATGAAAATCAAAGGACATAAAGGCTTTACAATAGTCGAGCTCTTGATAGTGGTTTCATTAATTGCAATTTTGTCCGCTGTTGCAATCCCCACCCTTTTGAAATATCAAAGGGATTACAAGTTCTGGGACTATGCTTCGCAGATGGAGTATCTTGTTAAATCTGCAAAAATACTTGCTATGGAAAGGACTACTAATGTAGGGGTATGTGTAAGCGGGAGCACGCTGACTATCCGTGACCTTGGCACAGACAGAGGGGCGGGTATTTGCACTGGCACTGTTGTAAGAACTATGCAGGTTACAGACAGTTATGTTTCGCTCTCAGGCTCAGGAGCCTCTTTTGACCCAAGGGGGCTGGCAATACAATTGGGCAGTGCCTGCGTTACGTATGACGGAAGGTTTGAAAGAGTTGTTATCAGCAGAGCAGGGGTAAGAACTGAAAGAGGAAGTGGGGGGTGTAGCTAATGAAGTTAACATCTTTATTAATTAAACAGGGAAATAGAGGTCTAACAATATTTATAAACAATAATAAAGGCTTCTCCTTCATCGAAGCCTTGATAGCCATCATTGTATTAACAGTAGCTGTTCTTGGGCTTGTGAGCATGCAAGGCACCTTTGCCACGCAGTCCGTTGACAGGACTTTGCAGAATGCCCTCATTGACGCAGCCTCAAGCGCCTTAACTCACTGCCAGAATGTTAACACAGCTCCACCTGGGACATATACATATGAAGGTATTGCTGTGACCGTTTCTATTAGCGGCAACTGTGCACTGGCATTAAATACCTGTAGTAATGTCACTGCTACAGCAACTGCAAGCGGCAGAACTTTTTCAATGACAACTTTTGTATGCAATAGCAGGTAGGAAAGGAGTTAACCATGAAATTTAATAATAAAGGATTTTCACTGGTTGAAATCTTAATTGCTGTAGTTATAACCAGTGTAGTTTTAGGGGCGGTGCTCATGACCTATACAAGCTCTCTTAGGGTTTTCAGGGATGTTAAGAGCATCTCAGATAATATTGAGATAAAAACGCCTTCAATTGAATTAATCTCAAGGTATTTTGACAGGTGGGGGGTTGGTGTTGTATCGCAAGCTGATAAAGGGACCGCCTGCACTTCCTGCCCTGCACAAAGGAAGTCTTTAATAATTGACACAAGCAGCGGGTGTTCGGATGTGACCTTCTGGGGTAATTTATACGGCTACGGGTTGGTTACCCGACTGAGCGCAGATTTATCAACAGCCCATTTAGTTAGTTGCAGATTGAGTAGGAACACAAACCAAAATTGTTATATCATCTGGAGCGGTAATTCTCCAATAAATCCTGTTGTTTCAGGAAATATTGACCCTGTTTCTTTGCCTTCTTCACTCACAAACCCAAACGCCGATTGTTCAAACCTTACATCATCAAGTTTTGAAAATGCCACAATTGTATCAGAACTTTACACAAGTACGGCTGGTATTACTAAGAGGCTTCAGAGTGGTGATATAATACATCGCTCTCCGCACCGAATAAGGCTTTTTTGTCAGCAAAACCCTACAGATTCAAATAGACTTTGGTTATATGTGTCTTTGACCGACTTGTCAAATGGCTTTTGCAATGATACTGCAACAAATAGTCCAATAGCGCCGGTGAATGCCTTTACTGTAACGGCAATTCCTAAATCACCACTGCCAGCAGGGACAACGTGCACAGCATCAGGTGGGTCGGGCTGCAGCGCCGTTCAGGTCAAAGTAACCTTCAGGAGTCACACCCCAAATTATCAGGGGCAATTTGATACATATACTGTAACAAGAGTTTTTGGGAGGTAAGAGATGAAAGGATTATCACATATAAGAGAACAAAGGGGCATTGCCCTTGTTGTAGCATTGATGGTGATGGTGCTTCTTATAGCCCTTGGGGCTGCGGCAATGATGATGTCACAGTTGGGCTATATGGCAATTTCTTCTGAAAAAAGATACCAAATCGCCAATTGGGCGGCAGAATATGGACTAAATAAAGGCTTGGAACCCTTGCTTCTAAGTCCTGTCAACCCTATATGTTCAACTGGCGGTAGCGGTTCTGCAACAAGCGGCTCTAACTACAGCTATTTTGGTGCCGGTATAGGAGGAAATTTTTGCTACATTCACTCTACAGGGACTCAAGGAAATGCAAAAGTTGTAAAGACCGTTTTAGTGCCAAGAAATCCTACTGCTCAACATGGAGCGCTTATATTAAGAAATGGTGGTTCTATAGCTATGGGCGGCAGTTCATCAATAGTAAATTGTGACACAACCTGTAAAACACCCGGGGTTGTTTATGGAACAGGGTTAAATCTCAATATTAATAGCATTAGTGATGATACAAGCTGTCCAAACAATCCACGAGGAATATACGGTTCTCCCCATGCTGTGCAGGATGCAGAAGGTGACGCATGCAGTACAACAAGCGGCGCATGCTCTACCTCTGCTCAAATGGAGGATCGAATACCCATAACATTTGAAGCAACTAACTGGCCAGATCTTCAATTACGATTGTCAACCTCATATTCGCCTTCAGGTCATAGTATTGATGTAGATAATCTTAGCATGGGGAATATAACTGTCCCTACTCCTCCCACTACATGTGTGTGCACAAATACAGGCAATTTTACTCTCTCAACTGGGACAACATCGGCTTCGCCTGGCACTCCAGCATCTACAACAATATGTTCAGGAGTTCCAAATATTGCAGCGTGTACCTCTTTAGAATTCACTAATAGCACGGGGACATTAACAATATCAGGCATTCCTGCCTCCGTTGAAAATGTTGTTTCTAATAAAAATGTGAGCATTGCTGGCTCTTTAACTGATAAAAATATTTATACAGTTAATTCTGCCACTATTTCAGTGAGCAATCCTCTTACCAGAGTCAAATTAGTATCTCAAAATGGCAATATAACCATCGCATCTGGGGCAATTATTAACAACTCTATCATTGTTACAACAGGAAATGATTCTGATATAATCTTCGACCGCGGAACTATCTCTAACTCTACTATTTTAACCAAAGATAAGTTTGAGGTAAACAATACTGCTAACGTTACAATCCTTACTAATAATAAGGTCTTTTCTAAGATTTCAAATTTTAAAAAAGGTATTGGAGATACATCTGGCGGGTTATTTTACTCGAAACTGAATACAGAATTTACAAGTGGAACTGGTAATACAGTAATTGGGACATGTTCCGGTATAACTCATTCTGGGTGCGGCACTCCCTGCAACCCTGTCTTGATGATAATTGGAGGCAACCTTATTCTTGATGGCAGAGGAACTGTTGATATTGTAGGTGTGGTCTTTGTAAATGGGAATATAAATTACGCAGGTCTTGGAGGTTTTGCAATAACAGGAACAGTAGTCAGTAATGCTACAACTGGTTCTTCGACTTTTTCTGGGTCTGGCAACGCAAATATCAGGTTTAACAGTTGTGTAATTAATACTCTTAAGGATGGCGGTCATGCAATTGTGAGAAGGCCTGAATGTGGTAGCGCTGGCGGCGCAAGAGGCCCCTATATTCTCAACACAAAAGTAACCCTCTATTAAGATAATCTAAAGCTTTTTTACTCACCCCCACCCTCGCCCCTCCCCTTGCGGGAGGGGATGTATTCACCCCTCAAAATGAGCATCTCTTTTACCCCTTCTCCTCCTGTGGGTCAGGGTTGGGGTGAGGGGTTTCTTTTATCCTTAAATATATTTTAAAAACACTTTTATATAAAACTTTCGGTAAATATAGGGTCGGGTTCTTACAGCCGATTGAAAAAGACCTGAATCTTAGAAAAAGTTGTCATGCCCGTGAAGACCTCACACCTATTATCACTTAGCCTTTTGGGAAATGTTAGCGGAAATTGTGGGCAAATTATAAATCCTCTATAAATTTTTCTACAGTCAGTTTTGCCTGTTTTAAAATACCACGCAATATGCCGATAGCTAATTCTTTGTGCAATGGAACGACACAACCGATTTCTTCATCAGTGGTTTGCTTCTTTAGAACAACGTAACTACCGCGTTGACAAACCTGCTTGAATCAGAGCCTTTCTAATCTTTTGATTGCATCTTCCCCAGAGATTCTCTTTAATTTAGGCATTAACAGTCGTCTCAAAAGTAGTCATAAGAGGTTTTATAACTTTAGGTAAAGGGAAGTCTTCAAGATACAATTCAGTCGCTTCTCTTAAGTTTTCAATTGCCTCCTCAATTGTATAGTATAGCCCTGGCTCACCGTGCCTACCTCTGGACATTCTGCAACATACAGTTCATCTTCTTTATAAATAAAAGCAGTAAAGATTCGTGTGGACATCTCGTACCTCCTATTAATAATATTCGTATTATAGAAGATATTGGAAAAATAGAAGAGAAACATAGGAAATATGGGGGCTATAATAGCTTGCCAAACAGGCTTGTCAGCTTCTTCCATGGGAGTATAGCAACATTTCCTTTAACAAGTTCCCTATCTCCACCATAAATGAGCGTGGCAGGACAGTTTGGGTTGCCAGCCAGAGTTGACCATTTCTCTAAGCCTGCCATAAATTCGGGGACAATTGTCTGTCCTAATTTAATTTCCACAGTTTTTAGGTCACCTTCTTTTTCAAATATCAAATCTATCTCAAGCCCTTTGCTGTCGCGCCAGAAAAATAGATTGGGCTCCAATCCTTTATTAAATCGCTCTTTTAACAATTCCGTAATTACGAAGTTTTCAAAAAGGACGCCGCGATAGGAATGAAATGAAATCTGTTCGGGTTCCCTGATCCCGAGCAGCCATGCAGCAAAACCTACATCCACAAAATATAGCTTTGGAGATTTAACAAGGCGTTTGTTGAAATTGCGGTGATGAGGTCTAAGCAGCCATAAAATATAACTTGTCTCAAGAACCGCAATCCATACCGAAGCTGTATTATGTGTAATGCCGCAGTCAGCCGAAAGGGAAGAAAGATTCAGTAGTTGTCCTATCCTTGCAGCACACATCTTTACAAAACGTTGAAATGCAGAAAGATCGCGGACATTAATAAGCTGCCTTACATCTCTTTCGATATAGGTTGTCATATAGCTTGGAAACCAGTCGCCAGGCTCAAGATTACGGTCATAAAGCGGAGGATAAAATCCTTTAAACAGCAGTTTGTCAAGGCTTCCAGAAAGGTGTTTGGCTGCCTTGAGTTCGCTAATTGAAAATCGCAGAAGTTGAACCATTCCTACCCTGCCAGCAAGGGATTGACTTATGCCCGAGAGCAAATTAAACTGCTGCGAACCTGTGAGAATAAACAACGCCGGTTTCATATTTGCATCTATATGCGTCTGCAGATAAGAAAATATTTGCGGCGCTCTATGCACCTCATCTAAAACGGCGCCATCTGGAAATCTGGACAGAAGCCCCCGAGGGTCTTCTTCTGCAAGGCTTCTTATATAAGGGTCTTCAAGGGAAAGATAAGGTTTATCAGGGAAAGCCATTCTGGCGAGAGTTGTTTTTCCTGATTAGCGAGGTCCGTTGAGGGCTATGATAGGAAAGCCGCGCATAAGACGCTTTAACACACTATGGACATCTCTCTTGAGCATAGAAAAATCATAACTGATGATAGAACATATTGTAAATACAATTTACAATTTGTTCTATCATAAAAAATTTGGTTCTTCCTTAATTTAGTTGGTAGAAAACTACAGATGTCATTGTCCCGAAAATACTTACTAAAAAATTGCTAATAAAACCTGTCATTATCAATAGGTTTATGATCCTATCGCTATTTTTGGAGCATATGTAAGCCTTTGACAGACTTCATATTAGTTTTCCGATATCGGCAGTCGAGGCTCCCGCTTCGCCTTCAGCCTCATTGAGGTTACCCGCGGCTTTGGTTCCAGAAATCGCATCATATCCCTATGATTGCAAAGTATTTATTTTGGACGGGTATGATTTGACATAAAAAATATTAGCTGTTATATTTTTATTGTATGAGCTATGTAGCAAAAAAGAATATCATGAAAGACATCCTTGCCGTTGTGCTGGCTGGCGGAAGAGGAGAACGGCTCTATCCGCTCACCATACACAGGGCTAAACCAGCGGTTCCCTTTGGCGGCAAATACCGCATAATTGACTTTACCTTGAGCAATTGTATCAACTCGAACATACGAAAAATAGCTGTACTTACTCAGTATAAGTCCCTGTCTCTCGATAGGCATATATCTATGGGTTGGAGCAATCTTTTTTCTCATGAATTAGATGAATTCATCTTCACTATCCCGCCTCAACAAAGAATGGACAACAGGTGGTATGCTGGAACTGCAGATGCAGTCTATCAGAATATATATTTTGTCGAAAAAGCAGCTCCCCCCTATCTACTTATTCTATCTGGCGACCATATATACAAAATGGACTACTCTGACATGTTTGAGTTTCACCTTGAAAGAGAGGCAATAGCTACTGTAGCTGCCATAGAGGTTGAAAGAAAAAGTGCCTCTTCCTTCGGGGTTATGGAGGTTGACCAAGAAAACAGGATAGTTGGCTTTGAGGAAAAGCCAAAAAACCCCAAGTCAATTCCAGGCAGACCTGAACAAAGCCTCGCATCAATGGGTATATATCTTTTTAATTCTGAGATTTTGATAAAAGAATTGAAAAAGGATGCAGCAATGGAATCATCTTCTCACGACTTTGGGAAAGATTTAATACCGAGATTAATAAAATTAGGTCGTGTATTTGCATATAATTTCAAAGATGAGAACAAGAAAGAGGCAAAATATTGGAGGGACGTCGGCACTATAGATGCTTATTGGGAAGCTAATATGGATTTGGTTTCAGTTGACCCCTTGTTAAATCTCTATGACAAGGATTGGCCTATCCGAACATACGAAATTCAACAACCGCCAACAAAGTTTGTCTTTGCTCAGGAATACAAAGGCGGAAGACTCGGTATAGCCCTTGACTCAATAGTCTGCGACGGAACAATTATCAGCGGTGGCAGGGTGCAGAATTCCGTAATTTCTTCTAATGTAAGAATAAACAGTTGGGCTGACATCAGAGAGTCTATTGTGATGGAAAATGTTGAGATAGGCAGATATGCAAGGATTAGAAGGGCTATAATAGACAAAGATGTGTTTATTCCAAATGAGACTGTAATCGGTTATGACTCTAAAAAAGACAAGGAGAGCTTTCATATCAGCCCTAATGGAATAGTAGTAATACCCAAAGTTGTAATATCTTCTTTGGATCTTGAATGATCTTTTGCTCGAATTAAATTTGCTGACTTTAAATCAAAATCCCGCCGCATCCTATGATACAAATTCCCCTTATTTCCATCCACAAAGACGCCTTACTTATGCACTCTCCAAAATCGGCGATAGAAAAAACAGTGAAAACCGCTAATTTGACAATGGGAATGGATTTGAGCGGCTTTCACCATCACAAAAGACTCACCACGATGGTGAGGCGTGATGGTGACCTCGGAGGAAGGCAAGGATGCCTTCTGAGAATGAGCGAAAAACTATTTCCATTGTAAATAAAAAATCCTAACGCTGATTTTGGGCACTCCTTAGTTAATGCATAATCAGTCATGCCTCGATGAACCTAAATAGGATATAATAATGAAAGTCCATTAATAAAACCTTAGATTTAAGATAAAACCCAAAATCCAGGATAGAACTGAAAAGCACTATAAAACTATTAGAAATATATGAAAACCCCTCGCCCTGACCCTCTTCCACAAGGGGAGAGGGGAAAACTTTTAACAATACTATCTCTATTTCGGGATAAAACAGCGTGATTGAGGTAATAAATTTACATAAGAGCTACGGCGCTATAAAGGCTGTTGACGGCGTTTCCTTTTCTATAGGAAGGGGTGAGGTATTTGGGCTTTTAGGTCCCAATGGTGCAGGCAAGACCACTATCATCAAAATACTCACCACATTAACCAAAGCTGATTCCGGCAAATGTTTAATTAACAACAACGATGTGGCTGCTAATCCACTGCAAATCAAGCATTTTATAGGGGTTGTGCCACAGGAGAACAATCTCGACAGGGAGCTTTCAGCCTATGAAAATCTTTTAATCTACGGGATGCTTCACAAAGTTAGTGATTTGAAAAAAAAGATTTTAGACGCACTGAAAATGGTTGGTTTATGGGAAAGAAAAGATAGTATAGTAGCAGGTTTTTCAGGGGGTATGCAGAGAAGGCTTTTGCTTTCCAGGGCTTTGCTTACAGAACCTGCTGTCTTGTTTTTGGATGAACCGTCAATAGGACTTGACCCACAGATAAGACATCAGATGTGGGACGAGATTAGAAAGACAAGCATAGAAGGGAGAACAGTAATAATTACTACTCATTATATTGAAGAGGCAGAGGCGCTTTGTAACAGAGTTGGCATACTTTCCAGGGGGAAATTAATCGCCCTTGGAAGTCCCCAAAGTCTAAAAAACTGTGTGGGTGAATACATTTTAGAATTCATAGACCCAAAGGGCAAGCTTGTCCAAGAAATATATAGAAGTAAGGAAGAGGCTCATGAAAGTGCCAAAAGTAAAAACAACAATGTGACTATCAGAAAATCAAATCTTGAGGATGTCTTTATAAAGCTAACAGGGGAGAGAATAGAATGAGCGGGTGGTATCCTTTATTTTACAGGGAGATGCTCCTTTTTCGGCGAAAGCTTTTGAAGCTCGGCTATCTCTTTTCAGCGATGGTCGTACCAATAATCTATCTTATAGCCTTCGGTTTCGGTTTGGGAGGAAGCGTGCGGATAGAAGGGGGAGACTATCTGGATTTTCTCCTTCCTGGTCTGGTTGCGATGAGTTCTATGAACAACTCTTACACATGGGTTTCTTCAGCGCTTAACCTCAACAGAATCTACTTTAAGACCTTTCAGGTCTTCGTGCAGGCGCCAATTAGCCCATCATCAATAATGATCGGTGAAGTAATGGCTGGAATGTTCAAGGGACTCTTTGCATCAGTATTAATTGTCATAGTCGGGCTTTTAACGACAGATGGGGGTTTTCTAACTACCATTTTCTTTGCTGCACTGATAATCAACTGTTTTCTTTTCGCAAATCTTGGGGTTATTGTGGGGATGCGGACAAAATCACATGAAGACACCGCTACCTATTCTAACTTTTTTATCATGCCTATGGCTTTTTTCAGCGGGACATTCTTCCCTGTCGATAAAATGCCTGTTATCATAAAGTCAATCATATATATATTGCCGCTTACTCATACTAATATTCTCATAAGGAAATCAACCATTGATGAAGAAGCCGTTATCTCTCTTATATTACTGATTACCTTTGCATTAGTCTTCTTTATATACGGTTCAAATCTAATCAAAAGATACAGTGAGTGATTGCTGCTCTTTATAAGGTGTTCTGACATCCTTCACCCGCCCTTCCAATCTATCTTGTGGATTTTAAAACGCTTTTCAGTTCTATCGCCGAATTTAGAGGCAAACCCTAAAACAGAGATAGAAGCATGCAGAAATAGAAAACCCCCTTCTGGTTTAAAGGTCTGGAATGATATAAAATATCACCCAGCAGGTTAAACAAAAACCAAAAAAAGGGGGTAAAGAAATGATACAAGAAACGATATTTCCATTCAAGCTGGAATTGACAAAAGAAGTATTGACAGCACGAAGCGGATTAGCATTATTTGCTGAATATAATCACGGGATAGGATTAAGAGAATTAGTTGACAAGCATTTACCCCCACCTGGCAGTAACAGAGGCTTCAAGCCCTCAGTATTTGTAAATAGCATGGTTTTGATGTTACAGGGTGGGGGCAGGAGTTTTGAGGATTTACGAGAACTCAAAAGCGATGAAGGGTTAATGAAGCTGATAGATTATAGCACCCATGTAACCTCTCACATTATTTTGACCAAATTTCTCAGATTATTTTGAACAGATG
>DAIQAO010000070.1:7554-10136 GCA_036781645.1 Dissulfurispiraceae bacterium | reverse complement strand
ATATGAATGTTTATTTTTCAATAACTTATGAAATTAAACTGATAAAGTCAGGTATAAAAATTATGTTCATCACCCAAAAATATATATACTTTTGGGTGATGATGTGATATTATTTATATTATGAATATGACTAAAACGAATTTAGAGGCCCTCGATAAACAATCCCTAAATTCTACTGCTTTTATATTCTATACCCCCTCTTCCATAAAAAAAGCCAAAAGATATTTTTTAATCAAGAGGCGTTGCAAATTCTTTCTATGTCTTATAAAGACAAGGCTGACGGCATTTTCAATCCCGATCTTTTATCTTCCTTGTGTTCAAATTGGATGAAGTTGCTTAAAACTAAAATATCTGATAAGAACAAAGAAAAAAATAACCTCGGTTCAAAACCAGTATTTTTGACGACGATAAAAAGTTATAGAAGAGAATACACCGTTCAAGGAGTCCTTCTATCGTCATATAATGGCGGACAGAAAAGCAATAGTTATATCTTTATAATTCAAAGATTAATCCCTGAAGACCTTAATCTACTTAAAATCTCCCGCATGTATCAATTGAGTCAGCGAGAACAGCAGATTATTAAGCTCCTTTTGAAAGGGGAAGGAAATAAGCAAATTGCCTTTTCTCTTGGTCTTAGTTCCAATACTATAAAAAGTTATATGAAAATCTTAATGAGAAAACTCGGTGTCCAGAATCGTTCTGGTCTCATTGCAGCTATTTTAGGTGAATAGTAAGCTGTGTCAGAGACACAAAATTTAAACATCCCTACTCTTAGGAGCATTGGTAAGGAACTTTTAGCCAAAATTGGCAATATCAGATTAAGACCCTTTAAAACAGTTTCTCTGGGCAAAGGGGCTTCCGGTGACAAGACTTTCCCTATAGATAAAATGGCTGAGGACATCATTATGAGTCGTTTAGAGTCTATTAATGAGCCTTTTAGTATTATCTCAGAAGAATATGGATATAAAGAAATATCCGGAGGTGGCAGGTGCGTAGTTATAGACCCAATTGATGGAAGCAAAAATGCAATAACAGGAATCCCCTTTTATTGTTCATCGATTGCTATCGCAGATAGTCTTAACATCGGTAGTATCAAAATCGCATATGTAATAAACCTTCTAACAGGTGATGAGTTTTGGGCAGAAAGGGGAAGGGGAGCTTTTTTCAATGGCGAAAGGATTTATGCACAAACTGATGATGTTTTTTATCTCATAGCATATGAGGCTCAATCACCAAGAAGGGATATCCCTATTATAATAAAGCTTTTATCTGAGGCAAGAAGGACAAGGTGCCTTGGGGCAACAGCACTTGACCTCGCACATGTTGCATATGGTTCGGTAAGCGTATTTGTGAGTCCTGCCCCTTCAAGAAGTTTCGATTTTGCTGCTGGATGGCTGCTTGTAAAAGAATCTGGAGGTATTTTTACGGATTTAAAGGGCACGTCTATTGACGATCTCCAGATTGGACTACAAAAAAGCGTTTCCATTTTTGCTTCAGGCAATCAGAAATTGCACGAAAGGGCACTTAGATTTTTTCAGACTGGTTGATACATGATTAAAGTCATTTTTTAAAAGTATTTATTAGGCATAAAAAGTTGAAAATAAGATTATTTTGGTATTAATTAAGCAAAACTTAGTAATTTGCTAAATTAATGAGAATGGAATTTCAAAATGAGTTGTATTAGTAAGCTTTAATGATCAAAATCTTTTTAAGTTTTTATTGACAAACAAGCTATTTGGTAATATACTTTATAAAATAATGACAACCAAGGCTTATTAGGAAAATTTAAGGTAATCATGATGAACTATTATATTAGCTTTCTATCCAATAAGCGTGGTTTTCATATTGAGTATTCAGCTTAGGAAAAAACAAATTATAATAGACTTTGTTGAACTCTATTACAAAGAAATTTTATTATCATTAGGAGATGATAGTTATGAATAAAGGCAGGGTTTTAATCGTAGATGATAGTCCTATTGTCAGAAAATTGGCAGAAATGGCATTGCAGGATGAAGGATATGAGGTTTTCACCGCAGAAGATGGCGAAGAAGGGCTTAAACTGACCAATGAAGTTCTACCATCAGTGATTCTCGTTGACTTTATCATGCCTAAATTAAGCGGTTATCAGTTTTGTCAGGCAATAAGGGAGCAGGAAACACTTAAAGATATTCCCATAATACTCATTACTGGTAAAGGCGAAGATGTCGGAAAAAAATTTCTGAAGAAATTTGGGGTAGTGGACTATTTTATTAAGCCCTTTAAAAGCGCAGATCTTGTGCAGAAAGTAAATGACATTATCCAAGCACAGGAGTCAATAATTCAAATGCCTAAAGAAGGCGAAGTTGTTCAAGAGTTGGCTGAACCACCTGTTTTTGAACTTACTGATATCACATCTGATATAGAGCCCGCTGAAGAGGTAGCAATAGATATTGAGGCGCAAACAGAACCACCTGTTTTTGAACTTACTGATATCACATCTGATATAGAGCCCGCTGAAGAGGTAGCAATAGATATTGAGGCGCAAACAGAACCACCTGTTTTTGAACTTACTGATATCACATCTAATATAGAGTCCGCTGAAG
>DAIQAO010000070.1:0-7454 GCA_036781645.1 Dissulfurispiraceae bacterium | reverse complement strand
GAACCACCTGTTTTTGAACTTACTGATATCACATCTAATATAGAGTCCGCTGAAGAGGCTATTAACGAAACTCGATCGTTACAGCCAGAGGAATCAGTAATTGGTATTCCTGATATTACAGAAACTAAAAAATTATTAGAGCCCCAGCCTATGGTATTAATGGGGGAGGAGGCAATAAAAATGGAAGCAGATATAGAAAAAACCGTAGAGAGGGTTACAAGGAAATTTTTGCAAGATGAATTTCAATTCACCGTCCAAAAGAGCATTTCTAATGTGCTTAAACAAGCAGGGTTGATTAAGTCAACTGACATAATTCTTTCTGGTGACCTTGCTAATTTTACTTTCACTGACATTATTCATATATTGACTTTACGTGGGATGGGTGTGAAGCTTTCCATTTTTTCTGAAGCCTTAAGCGCTGATTTGTATCTAAATAAAAATAATATTTTATATGCCTCAACAAAGAGACAGGGAACGCAAACTGCTCCAACTAATATTGGAGGTAATCAGACTGATGTCTCGCCAAGTCTATCAGGTGATTTTAGTATGGCTTCAAAAAGTAGTATTTATGATGACATATGCGCCATTATGGAACTGGAGACAGGAAGTTTTACTGTAGAAAAAATATATCCTGCGGATAAAGATCTGTTTAGTAATCAACCAGATATTAATTTGTCAGATGCTATTGTAGAGGCCTCAAGGAGGGTTAATGAAAGGGTTTTTGCACCCCTTTTTGACGGTAGCACTAAATTTATAAAAGTCGTGCCTGACAATGTCCTAAAGAATTATAATTTTAATAAAAACGAGCTCCTTTTATTCGCTTGTGTTGATGGCGAACGATCTCTAAATGACATAATAGATATCACCAATATTGAAGTTGCGGCTGGAAAGCGATCTTTCTTCGTGCTGCTTAATGCCGGACTCATTAAAATTCTTTAAAAAGGAGGCATTAAATGGCAACGATTTTGATCGCTGAAGATAGCCAGACAGACATACAGTTTATCAAGTCTGTGCTTAACGAAACTGGTCATAAACTTCTTGTTGCAATGGATGGTGAAGAAACCGAAAAAATAGTAAAAAGCGAACCCCTTGATCTCATTATTTTAGATGTTGTGATGCCTAAGAAAAATGGCTTTCAGTTATGCAGGGAATTCAAAAAAGACGAGAAAACTAAAAATATACCTATAATTATGCTGACTTCAAAAAGTCAGGAGAGCGATAGAATGTGGGGAACGAGACAAGGGGCAGATGCATATCTGACAAAGCCTTGTAAACCTATGGAACTCCTTACCACTGTTAAAAAGTTTTTAGGATGAAGAAAGGACAATGAGCGAAGGAATTAAGGAAGTAAGTTACTGCGTTTTTAGTGTAGGTGATAAAGAATTCCTTTTACCTGTCAACGTTGTAAAAGAAGTTATTGATGTAGTCAAAATATTTCCAGTGCCAGGAGCCCCAGAGTACGTCTATGGAGTAATGCCTGTTCGCGGTAAAATAGTTCCGGCTATTGACCTTTCAAAAATATATCCTATTGAAAAACCCTCTTATAATGATTGCAAGCTTATCGTTGTTGATGTAGAGAATGAACATATTGGATTTCTATCTGAAATTACTCCCTTTTTCGTGTCTTTTGACCCCGAGATAGTTGTAGAAGACGTTATAAATATAAAGACATTTTTTCAAACTTATCGCATAAAAGAAACGAGGCAGTCCAATGATTGACAGGGCAGAACTGTTCGGATATTTTCTCTCTGAAGCCGAGGATCATATTAATGTTCTTGAGAAAGGTATTTCTGAGATCGAGACTGCCCCGGACAGAAAAAATCTTATAGAAGAGCTTTTCAGAGCTGCCCATACTTTAAAAGGTTCTGCAGCATTAGTAACTCTTACTACAACGAGTCATATAGCCCACAAGATGGAAGACATTCTTGAGGGATTAATGAACCAGACAATAAGAGTTAACAGCAAGATAGTCGAAGCCCTCACCTATATGCTTGACGGAATCAAAGAGGTATTGTACGGAATAGCTAAGGGTAAAGACGAAGACCCTGAGGTAGAGCATCGAATCCTGAATAAAGTTAAGGAAATACTGACAACTGCAGAGACTGTTCAACCTGATATTCAGGCTGTTAATGACGCTCAAATTTTAAATGCTTTTCCATCCAGTCGCGAAAAAGAACCTATCCAAAGCACAATTAATGAGAGCCTTAAACAGGCAATGCAAGAATCCCAACTATTTATGGGTAACTTTATAAGGGTAGATGCCACAAAGGTCGAAGACATGCTAAACCTTATTGGTGAGTTAACAGTTAAGAAAAATTATATCCTTCGCAAGACAAAAGATATAACTGACTTATCCGATGAGATATTTTTCACGAGCAGAAGGCTCCTTAATGAAGTAAATGATTTTGCTGAAAGATATTCATATTCCCTTCCAGAAAATGTAAAGTATGTTGACCCTCTTCTTTCCGAATTTGGTGAACTTGAGTTTGACAGATATGACGAATTGAATCTATTTTCAAGAAAACTTCAGGAAATTACTGACGATATCACTGAATCCTTCAAAGCCCTCAGAGATTTCTTTGAATATTTTGGTTCCGACGTAAAAGATATGGATAAAATGATTAAACTCCTTAAGTCGGATCTTACAGATGCAAGGATGATGGAAATCGGGACATTGTTCAAAAGATTTGTGAAGCCGATCAAAGAAATAGCTAATCAGCACGGCAAGAGCGTTGAACTTGTCATATCAGGAAGTCTCACTAAAATAGATCGGGTTATATTTGAAAGGCTCTTTAACCCCCTTATGCATTTAATAATGAACTCAATAATTCACGGCATTGAACATCCCGAAGAGAGATTGCAGAAAAATAAAAAACCTGAGGGGACTGTTACTTTATCGGCAAAAAGGTCGGGTGACACAGTAATAATAGAAGTAGTAGATGATGGTAGAGGCATTGATATACAAAAAATATCTAAAAGAGCCCTTGAGCAAGGATTAATAAGTGCTGATGATAAGCTATCCAAAGAAGAGCTTATTTCCTTAATATTTATCCCAGGTTTTACAACTGCCGAAAAAATTAATGTGGCAGCTGGCAGGGGCATTGGCATGAATGCCGTCAGAAGAATGATAGCTGGTATAAACGGCATTATTGAGGTTAATACTGAAAATGGGCTTGGAACTACTGTCAGGATAAAGGTGCCTTCGTCTCTTGCCATATCCAATGTCATCCTCTTTCGTATAAGTTCTTTAATGTTTGTAATACCCGCAAGTTTTGTAGAGGAGATAATACAGTTTACGGATATTTCAGAGCAAGGACTCATTGATTACAGGGGTAACGATATTATTGCGAAAGAATTTTCCAAAGTATTACAACTGGATAATAAATCTAAAGGTCAGCCCAATTATGTCATTGTATGTAATGTCAGTAATAAAAATGTTGGTTTAATCGTTGACGAAGTTCTCGGTCATGAAGAGACAGTTATAAAGCCCCTAAATGCTTTTCTAAAAGGGTTGGAGATATATTCTGGCACTACAATCTCAGGTGAAGGAATCATCAGATTTGTTGTAAATCCTGTGGCAATATTTGAAGAGCAGCTTAACAATCTTGCAACAGTTCATCTGACTAGCGAGGATTATTCAGGCAACTCAATTCTTATCGTGGACGATTCCATCAGCGTCAGAAAATATATAAGCGTTTTTCTGGAGTCGAAAAAATTCAAGGTATATACAGCCTCTAATGGATTAGAGGCTATTAATGTCCTTAATGAAAAACCTGTTGACATGATTATCACAGATCTTGAAATGCCTGTCATGCACGGTTATGAACTTATAAGTAGAGTAAGGTCTTCAGATAAGCATAAGAATATGCCTATTGTTGTGCTCACCTCAAGAGGTGGAGTGAAACATAAAAACAAGGCTGAAGAAATAGGAGCCGACGGCTATCTTGTCAAGCCTTTTGATGAAGATTCTCTCTCAGGGATGTTAAAGAAATTCTTTTCAGTTCCCTTTGTTTAGTTGAAAATCAAAATCTAAATTTTCAGCCAAGAGTTGCTGCCGAAAAAACCCAAAGAATATCCTTGAAGTGCATAAAATGATTCGCTTAGGCGCTATTAATATAATAACAACTTTATTTAAATTAGATCTGAGCCATTGCCTGACTTAGGTCAGCTATAAGGTCATCAACATCCTCAAGCCCGATGGCAATTCTGACAAGGTTGTCGGAAATCCCGATTGAGCGGCGGTAGTCAGCGGAGTAGTCATAAAAGGACATAGTAGCCATCTGCGTAACAAGACTCTCACTTCCCCCAAGACTTGGAGTTATTAGGAAAAGTTCGAGGGCATCGATAAATCTACAAGTCTCTTCGTTCCCACCTTTTATCATAAAGGTAACAACACTTCCAAAACCTCTCATTAGTTTAACTGCGATTTTGTGGTCGGGGTGTGATTTTAGTCCAGGATACCAGACCTTATCAACTTTAGAATGCGACTCGAGCATCTTAGCTATTTTTAGTCCAGCTTTGTTATGATGCTCCATGCGAATAGCAAAGGATTTCAATCCACGCTCAAGGAGAAAGCATGTAAAAGGTTCTGCGATCGCACCTATCATGCGCTGCGTTCGATATAGCTCTTCCAAAAGATTAGATTTACCGAGTGTAACACCGGCAAGGAGGTCGTTATGTCCACCAAGGTATTTGGTAGCTGAATGTACTACTATGTCAACACCAAGTTCAAGAGGTTTTATGTTATAGGGTGTAGCCATTGTTGTGTCGATAATAGTCAATATTTTGTGTTTTTTAGCTATTTTTACTATTGAAGATATGTCAATTACCCTTAAATAAGGGTTTGTTGGTAATTCCGTAAAGATGATATTGGTGTTTTGTCTTATCTCATCACATATGGCTTCAAAAGATGGTTCTGTAATTGAGAATGAGATGCCAAATTTAGGAAGCATATTTGTTGCAAAGTCTCTTGTCTGGCGATAACAATCGTTTGTAAATATTATATGTCCACCCGGTTTCATATATGTTATTATGGTTAAAATCACAGCGCTCATTCCTGTCGAGAACAATATTGCCCTCTCTGCACCCTCTATCGCAGCAAGTTTACGCTCACATTCCTGCTGCGTTGGATTCCCATATCGTCCATACTCATGTTCACGAAGAAGAATGCCTTCCCCTTTAGCCTTCATAAACTCCACAACATCGGCTGTTTTATCGAAATAGTAATTTGAGGTTTGGACTATCGGGGTGGAAACAGCGTGATAAGCCTTCGGTTTCCTATATTTACCGTGTATGGCAAGAGTAGCAGGTTTCCAGTTTTTTGACGGTGAGGTCTTTTTAGGCATCATTCCCCCTGTGATACAGGATTTAGCTGGCGTTATACGAATTGAGCGTTACTTTAAAGGCAAGAAATAGCCTAATTTTGATAACCATTTTGGCAAAACGCCTACTGTTAAGATTACCATAATAGATTCTTTATTATCAATCTTATGGCACTAAAATAGCGATAGGATCATAAAGCTGTTGATTTACAGGTCATCTATGAAAAAGATAAAAAATACACTCTCCTTTGTTTTTCCCTAATGCTACCTCCCTGAATATTGTAGGCGCTTTCTTGACTACAGCAGTTGCAAAGACTATAGGGAAAGGAATCGTTGATCCAAGAGTTGTCACTGAAACAGTGGTTGTCGCTGCTCTTCTCGTCGGCTTTCTCTGGAATACAGGGATGACGAGATTAGGATTACCGGTGAGCGCCTCACATGCCCTTATCGGGGGTTGATAGGTGCATCGGTCGCTTACGGTGGAATAAGTATCCTGAATTTCTCAGGGCTTGCTACAATTTTTCTATCCCTCCTTATTTCCCCATTTTTAGGCATTATGTGGGGATTTTTAGTTATGAAGATAATACTTAAATTTTTTGGGTCAATGCCACTTGGTTTTATTGTTTAGCCTGCAAATATCCAGACTTAAATATGCTTCCAGTAGTAAATTGGCACTTGACATCCATTGTCAATTGTTTTATTGTATATATAAAAGTATATATGAGGTGAGAATATGAAATTTGCAAATATAAAAGAGCTTCAAATGGATGCTTCAGGTATTATTAGCCGTGTAGAGAAAGGAGAAGATGTTATTATCACCAAGCGGGGCAAACCTACTGCGGTAATCTATCCACTTACTGAAGATGTAATTGAGGATTATATGATTCAGCATAGCCCTACCATAAGGAAAAAGATTGAAGAAGGATTAAAGGATGTAAAAGAGGGCAGAGTTATACCTATTGATGAATTACTAAAGAACAGAAGGTTAAGAAAGCGTGCAAAAGTATAAGGTAGGCTTTACCGAGAAGGCTATAAGTGATATAGATGATATACCAGATGATGATTTTGAAAGAATCCATAAGGCGTGTAAGAGACTTGAAGACAATCCTTTGCCAGATGGTAAGCATATAAAATATAAAGACCTGTATAGATTGAGGATAGGAGATTATAGGGCTGTTTTTCAATGGAAGGGTAATGATGTGACTATTATCAGGGTGCTCACAAAGCAGGATTTTGGAAAGAAGTATTAATGGGACAGGCGGGGCATTTTTAATACCCTGATTTTGAAAACTGTAAATATAATATGAAAAAGGAAAAGCCATGAAAAAAATAATTTCAATTATCCTGCCACCTTATTTTTCACTAATAATCTCTCTAAGCTTATTAATCCTTTTTCCTGCTATTTCCCTTGCTGATGCTGACAGAATTTTCAAGGAAAACAACAAGGCAGTTGTAGTTGTCATTGCTTGCGACAATCAAGGCGAGCCAATAGGTTAAGGCTCGGGCTTTATTGTAAGACCTGATGGCGCAGTAGTTACGAATTACCATATCATAAGCAATATGGTTGGTATTAAAGTAAAGGCAGATAGTAAGGTCATAAAGGTCGTATTACTACATACAAGGAAAACAACCTTGTCATATTCAAGGCAGATGCCAAAAACCTACCTGTAATAAAGATAGGAGACATAAAAAAGCAACTGTAAGAGAGAAGGGTTATGTCATAAGCAGTCCCGAAGGGCTTGAAAACACAATATCTGAAGGAATATTAAGCGGAATAAGGGAGATAGATTCAAAGAGAAAGATTTTACAGATACTAAGGAGTGCATAAGTATGGCGTCATGATTGAAAAATCTCCCCCTGCCCCTCTTTGGCAAAGAGGGGTTCCCGGTGCCAGCCCCGAGCGAAGTGAAGGGGACAATTTTATAATTAATGCCTTAACACTTATAACACCATTAGTAATTTTTGTCAATAACCCAAATTCGTCGACTATAAAAATCCTGAAACAGCCCTTCCTATAGCTATTTTAGGATGACAGTTCACCGAATCTACACTCGCCACTTGAAACCCTACACCAATCTACTATTCACTATCCAACACTTCCCTCACCTTCCTTGCCAGCCCATCAAATGTAAA
>DAIQAO010000069.1:0-10468 GCA_036781645.1 Dissulfurispiraceae bacterium | reverse complement strand
TACTCCACCACCTCAGTCACAACCCCGGCTCCAACAGTCCTTCCGCCTTCCCTTATCGCAAACCTTAGCTCCTTCTCCATCGCTATCGGCGCTATCAACTCAACGGATATCATTACATTGTCTCCAGGCATTACCATCTCAACTCCCTCAGGCAATGTCGCTACCCCTGTTACATCAGTAGTCCTGAAATAAAACTGAGGCCTGTATCCATTGAAAAACGGCGTGTGCCTTCCGCCTTCTTCCTTCGTTAAAACATAAACCTCAGCCTTAAATTTGGTGTGGGGGCTTATACTGCCAGGTTTCGCCAATACCATGCCTCTTTCTACCTCATCCTTGCCTACTCCCCTGAGCAATACACCTATGTTGTCTCCTGCCCTGCCTTCATCCAAAAGCTTCCTGAACATCTCTACTCCAGTAGCTACGGTCTTTCTGGTCTCTCTGAAGCCTACTATCTCCACTTCATCGCTTACCTTTATTATTCCCCTCTCTACCCTGCCTGTCACTACCGTGCCGCGTCCAGATATCGTAAATACATCCTCTATGGGCATCAAAAATGGCTTGTCTATAGCCCTCTCAGGGGTCGGAACATAGCTGTCAACAGCAGCCATCAAATCATGAATACATTTGTACTCAGGGGCATCAAAATCAGTGCTCGTGCTCTCTAAAGCCTTCAATGCACTGCCCTTTACTATTGGTATCTCATCTCCAGGAAAACCGTATTTGCTCAACAGTTCCCTCACCTCAAGCTCAACCAAATCCAAAAGTTCAGGATCATCCACCATGTCCGTCTTGTTCATAAATACAACTATATACGGAACTCCTACCTGTCTCGCAAGCAGTATATGCTCTCTCGTTTGGGGCATCGGGCCATCAGCAGCGCTCACTACAAGTATCGCTCCATCCATCTGGGCAGCGCCTGTTATCATGTTCTTTATGTAATCTGCATGACCAGGACAATCTACATGGGCATAATGCCTGTTGGCTGTCTCATACTCAACATGCGCAGTCGCTATGGTAATGCCTCTCGCCTTCTCTTCAGGCGCATTATCTATGCTGTCATAAGCCCTATACTGCGCTAATCCCTTTATCGCTAATACCTTCGTTACGGCTGCCGTCAATGTCGTCTTGCCGTGATCTACATGCCCTATCGTCCCTACATTAACATGAGGCTTCAACCTCTCAAACTTTGCCTTAGCCATATGCCCTCCTTTTAAGAAAGAAATCTTCTATTATCTTAGATTTTATCTTTTACTGTAAATTAAAATCCTCGTATCTTTGATATTATCTCATCAGTAATATTTTTAGGAACTTCCTCATAATGCGAGAACTGCATGGTGTATGTTGCCCTACCCTGAGTATTTGATCTGAGGTCTGTTGCATAACCAAACATCTCTGACAATGCAACATTTGCCTTGATTGCCTGAGTATTTCCTCTTTTTAAGAGAGACAAAATCTTGCCACGCCTCGAGCTTAAATCCCCGATAACATCGCCCATATACTCTTCAGGTGTAACAACTTCAACACTCATTATGGGTTCGAGTAAGACTACCTGAGCTTTTGCAGCACCATCCTTGAATGCCATAGAACCAGCTACCTTAAATGCCATTTCTGATGAATCAACCTCATGGTATGAGCCGTCAAAAAGAGTTACTTTGACATCAACAACCGGATAGCCGATAAGAATGCCTCCATCCATTGCCTCCTTGATGCCTTTTTCGACTGCGGGGATGTATTCTTTGGGTATTACACCACCAACAATCTTATTGACAAACTCAAATCCCTTACCCCTCTCAAGAGGTTCTATCTCGAGCCACACATGTCCATACTGCCCTCTGCCTCCAGATTGCCTCACATATTTGCCTTCACTTTTTATTGAACTTTTAATAGTTTCCTTGTAAGCAACCTGGGGTTTGCCGACATTCGCCCCCACCTTAAATTCCCTCTTTAGCCTGTCCACAATTATTTCAAGATGAAGCTCGCCCATGCCTGCAATTATTGTCTGCCCCGTCTCCTCATCAATTGAGACCTTAAATGAAGGGTCTTCAAGTGCCAGTTTAGAGAGGGAACTCGAGAGCTTCTCCTGATCTGCCTTTGTTTTTGGCTCAATGGCAACAGAAATAACAGGCTCGGGAAACTCTATAGCCTCAAGTATAACAGGACTAGATTCAGAGCATAATGTGTCACCGGTCAAGGTATGTTTCAACCCGACAATAGCAGCTATATCGCCAGCTCTGACCTCTTCAATCTCCTCTCTCTTGTTGGCATGCATTCTCAAAAGTCTGCTTATTCTTTCTTTCACATCCTTGGTCGAGTTATAAACATAAGAACCCTTTGTAAGCACCCCTGAATAGACTCTGATAAAAGTCAATTGTCCCACATAAGGGTCTGTCATTATTTTAAAAGCAAGGGCAGAAAAAGGTTCATTATCATCAGCTTTCCTCTCAACCTCCATCCCGTCGCTTAACCTTTTACCCTTGATAGAAGGTCTGTCGAGAGGTGACGGAAGATAATCTCCAATGGCATCAAGGAGCAACTGTATTCCCTTGTTTCTGAAAGCCGAACCGCATAATGTGGGGGTACACTGCATATTGATTGTGCCATTTCTCAAAGCTGACTTTATTTCCTGTATAGTAATTTCCTCTCCAAGGAGATATTTATTCATAATATTTTCATCGAATTCTGCGATCTCTTCGATAAGTTTCTCTTTGTATTTTTTAGCAAGATCGAGATATTCTTCAGGTATCTGCTCTTCTATAAACTTTGCCCCAAGGGTTTCATCATCAAAACAATAAGCCAGCATCTTTACAAGATCTATCGGTCCTCTGAAATTATCTTCACTGCCCATCGGTATCTGGATAGGTATCGGCTTAGCGCCAAGCCTATCAATCATGCTATTAACTGCCATAAAGTAATCAGCCCCAACCCTGTCCATCTTATTTATAAAAGCTATGGTGGGCACGCGATGTTTGATTGCCTGCCTCCATACCGTCTCCGACTGAGGCTCAACGCCAGCTACTGCATCAAAAACAGCCACTGCTCCATCCAGCACTCTGAGAGATCTTTCAACCTCTATAGTAAAATCCACATGACCAGGCGTATCTATAATATTTATCACGTGTTCGCCCCATGTGCAGGTAGTCGCAGCAGAAGTAATGGTGATACCTCTTTCCTGCTCCTGAGGCATCCAGTCCATAACAGCAGTCCCTTCATGAACTTCACCGAGCTTATAAGTGACACCTGTATAATATAAAATCCTTTCAGTTGTAGTTGTTTTCCCTGCGTCTATATGAGCCATAATGCCAATATTTCTTATTTGTTTAAGGGGGGGTCTTGACATGAGATAAAACTTTTACCACCTATAGTGGGCGAAAGCCCGGTTTGCTTCGGCCATCTTGTGGGTATCTTCTTTCTTTTTTATTGTAGAACCCGTATTGTTGTAGGCGTCCAACAATTCCCCGGCAAGCCTCTCACGCATCGTCTTTTCTTTTCTTGCCCTTGAATACTCAACAATCCATCTGAATGCCAGCGCTATCTTTCTGTTAGGTCTGACCTCGACAGGCACTTGATAGGTAGCTCCTCCCACCCTTCTTGGCTTAACTTCCAATAGGGGCTTGGCATTTTCTACGGCGGTTTTAAAGACTTTAATTGGATCTGCCCCTGTTTTTTCCTTCAAAATATCAAAGGCGCCATAGCAAATCCTCTCTGCCGTTGACCTTTTGCCGTCCTTCAAGATTATGCTAATAAACCTGCTGACCAGCTTGCTGTTGTATTTAGGGTCAGGTAGTATCTCCCTTTTTTCAGCTTCTCTTCTTCTTGCCATTTTACTCCTTAAACCATATTTATTTGTTGAGTGCTACTGAATTACCGGCAGCATTAACAAAATTATTTAGGTCTCTTTGCCCCATACTTTGAGCGTCCCTGTCTTCTATTAGCAACGCCAGCACAGTCAAGAGAACCCCTTAAGATGTGATATCTTACCCCGGGCAGATCTTTTACCCTGCCTCCTCTGATTAATACAATAGAGTGTTCCTGAAGGTTGTGCCCTACCCCTGGAATATACGCGGTAACTTCCATAGCATTCGTAAGCCTGACCCTCGCAACCTTTCTTAATGCAGAATTCGGCTTTTTAGGGGTTGTGGTATAGACCCGGACACATACACCTCTTCTTTGTGGACAATTCTTAAGGGCAGGACTTTTTGTCCTCCTCTCAACCTTCTTACGCCCGTGCTTGATCAATTGTGTAATAGTAGGCACTTAACCTCCAGCAATTTATTTAAAATTAGTTTTTAATAGTCTATTAAGGTAAAAGACAGTTAATTGGTAAACCCAACTAATTTACCAGAGTTTTATTTTTATGTCAAGTCTTTGAGAAGGCAGGATTGAAATTAAAAGAAGAAATTGATGATTAGAACATCCAAATCATTAACATCACATAGACTCATCTTCAAGGCAGCTAATTGCTATTGCCAAAATTGAATATCGCATAAAACCTCACAATCCTTAAGAAAGTCTCGAGTTTCAAATGATTTATATATAGGGCTATACCTTCGTGCTACCTCCGCTTTAATTCATCATAAATCCCGCTAAACTGCTCCAAAGCAGCCTCCAAGTTCTCTGCGATTTCTCTGGCGATCAGGTCGGGTGGTGGGAGGTTCTCCGAGTCCTCAAGGCTTTCGTCTTTCAGCCAGTATATGTCGAGGCTCACCTTGTCTCTCTGCATCAGTTCATCGTAAGAAAACGATTTAAACCGGTCGGTCTCCTTTCTCTCCCTTCGGTTTTCGGGGTGGTAGCATCGGATAAAATCCTTCAGGTCGTCGTATCTCAAGGGGTTTGTTTTAAGGGTAAAGTGTTGATTAGTCCGTAAATCATATATCCAGAGTTTCTCTGTCCAGGGCTTTTCGCTGGCTGGTTTTCTATCAAAGAAAAGGACATTTGCCTTTACCCCCTGGGCGTAAAATACCCCTGTGGGAAGCCTCAAAAGGGTGTGAACATCACATTCGGCAAGCAGTTTCCTCCTAACTGTTTCCCCTGCACCGCCTTCAAAAAGAACATTGTCAGGGACTACGATGCCGACCTTCCCGTTAATCTTTGTAATCGTTTTTACATGCTGGAGGAAATTGAGTTGTTTGTTTGAGGTAGTCGCCCAAAAATCCTGCCGTTCGTAAATCAAAGTTTCTTTGTCAGCCTTCCCCTCACCGTTTACGATGGTAATACTGCTCTTTTTCCCAAAGGGGGGATTCGTAAGGACTACATCGAAGCGATCCCCAGGGTCTGAAATAAGGGAATCCCCGACCTCAATAGGGCTTTCATCCCCTCCGATACCGTGGAGATATAGATTCATCACGCATAATCTTGCCACATTGTCAACAATATCCTTTCCCTTGAAGGTGTTAAATTTGAGAAACTTCTTCTGCTCTTTATCGAGGGGATATTTTGAGAGGTAGTCATGGGCGTGAAAGAGGAATCCGCCCGTCCCACAGGCAGGGTCGCAGATGGTATGCCCTGGCTCTGGTCGGATTACTTCCACCATCGCCTTGATTAGTGCTCTGGGAGTAAAATACTGGCCCGCACCACCTTTAACATCCTCTGCATTTTTCTGAAGTAGCCCCTCGTAGATATCTCCCTTTACAACTATGTCAAGACCAACCCAGGTTTCATCATTGATCAGTTCAATCAGGCGTTTGAGTTTTGCAGGGTCTTGAATCTTGTTTTGAGATTTCCTGAAAATGACCCCCAGCATCCCTTTTTCTTTCCCCAGGTTTTCAAGGATATGCCGGTAATGGACTTCAAGGGCATCCCCATCTTTTTTAAGGAGGCTTTCCCAGTCAAGACCTTTTGGAATAGACGATGGCTTATTGAATGGGGGTTTAGTCTGCTCATCTGCCATTTTGAGGAATAGGAGATAGGTCAACTGCTCGACATAATCCCCATAACTTACGCCATCATCCCGAAGGACGTTGCAGTAGTTCCAAAGCCGTTGAACAATAGTAGAGGATTCAGTTCCCATAAGTTATCTGGGCAGACACATAGGTCTGCCCCTACAGTGTGATTTTGATCTGGGGTTTTCATTATCCAAATCCCATTTTAACGGATTGTTGACGATGTATTCACGAATTTGATTCAATTCACATTCGTTTCTAATGATATGTTCGTAATAATTGCGTTGCCACAATTTACCATTAAATCGTTTCCATCCATCGTTTTTTACATGGCGTACATATTCGTTTGTCGTCATCGTTTTAAACCATTGTATAACATTTCGTAGGGGCGAACCTGTGTGTTCGCCCATATGATTTATATGTTCGCCCATATGATTTGTGTGTTCGCCCAATTTCAAATTTGTAGGGGCAAACCTGCGTGTTTGCCCGTCATTACCAGGGCAGACACATGGGTCTGCCCCTACAACCCCTACATTTTGGATAATGCAATGGAAATGATTGGGCATAACAACATGTTCATCACATTGAATGCTATGAAATTTTTTCGTCAATTCAAAATACCATTTTTCAACCATCTTCCCCGCGTCATTCAATTCCATCTCACTATTGACAATCTCCCCAAACAAACATTCTCGGTTATGGGTGCATATTGTTACAAAATATGCCCCTAATTGGGAATAATCATAATCCTTCAATCTGATGGAACGGCGATGATGGATGTCGGGGTTGTAGGTCATTTTTTGCCCCGTTGTTTTTTTGTATTTGTGGAGGTTGGGCAGACACGTAGGTCTGTGGAGGTTGGGCAGACACGTAGGTCTGCCCCTACATTTTTGGTTTTGATTCGCTCTAACAATTTCTCTGCGGGTTCGTCGGTAGGGTCCTGGGGGACTAACTTCCCTTCAAATGCCCGCTTTAATATGCTCTGGCGTAACCTCTCTGCCTGCTTGAGACTCTGGTCAACAACCTTCTCAACATTGTCAGCGATGGAAAAACGGGTTTCTATTTCTTCAACGATTTTGTGCTGTTTAGGAAGGGGAGGAAGGGGGATTTTAAATCCAACTTAACTGGCTACCAGTAATGGCATTGAAAGTTGTTCCAGTTCCCTTTCCTGCAATACTATTTTCAAATGCCCTAATCAAATAAAGAACAAGTAAAGATTCGATTCCTCCCTTTGGTCGAATAGCGGCAAGCCCTCGACCAATACAAGATTTTTCAGGACAGATGTTTGTCGGCCCGACTGGTGCCCTTACAGAAATAAGAACGTCATTCTTCTCCGCAATTTTCTTTGGCGATGAACACCACTTTTGAGGAGAAGGATAAATATATCCAAATTCCAGTTTACCTTGATAGAAAGGGAGTCCCTCCCCAATTTCATTATATGTCGATGACGGAGGTGATTGACCAAGAATCACTTCCGAAATTTCTCCAAGTGACGAGTGTACCCAACCCTTCGGCAGTTCATTCAATCTATCTTCCATTATGCGGCAAGCCTCTCATTAAATACAGGTAATCCTATCGATTTGCCCAACATTAGATTTATTATTTTCGTGTTTTGTAGGGGCGAACCTGTGTGTTCGCCCATATGTTTTGTGTGTTCGCCCATATGTTTTATATGTTTGCCTCTATGTTTTATATGTTCGCCCATCATTACCAGAGCAGACACGCAGGTCTGCCCCTACATGGGTGATGTCTCTCTTTATCATATTTTACGCTACCAGAACCTCTCTGATCTCCTCAAGCACCTCCTCTACCCTGTTTCCGAATAACTTATAAACCTTCACCGCTCCACCCTTCTCATAGAATGGAGCATATTCAAAATCCTCCATCCCTATTGAGAGGGAGGTGGCTATATGGTCTTTTATCATCGTGAGCCACTCCATCTGCTCTGGCGTGAATCTCTTACCTTGTTGAGCTAGCCACTCGTTGAACCTTCGGTCTACCATGTCGGAGAAAGGCTCAAGGACATCGCTCTGCCCTATTGCAAAACGCATCAGCGAAATAATATTCGTTAGGAGTTTTTGAGGGCCTGCTCCCCTCACCTTTGACTTTTCCAACTGTTCATAAGCCTGCCAGATAACTTCTGGCGTAAGAAAATAGGGTGGTTTTTTGATAGATTCCGCCAGTTGTTTGATTTCTTCATAGGTAATATACCTTCGTCCGTAGGGTTTCTGGTAAACAAGCTGGATAGCAGTCAGTTCATCTTTATTCTCTTCAATAAATTTCTTAAAGGTATCAACAATTGATTGTGCCTTTTCTTTAGCCTTCTCATCAAACCCCGCATAAATCACGCTGTCTTTGCTGACGGTATCAATGATCTGTTCATTTTTCTGCTTGATGGCAATGAGGGTATTTCTAAAGGATGCATTATCGAAGGGGATACAGGCTTGTTTAACAAGCTCTTCAGAGGCATTTTTGACCTGTTCCTCAAAGGATTTGTGGATTTCAGGATTTAAGATTGATAGATTTTTAAATTCTTCAAAACTGAAATCTTTAAATCTCAAATCTCCCAATCTAAAATTCGCAAATGCTTTCTCAATTTTCTTATCAGGGTCCACCGCATCAAGGAGATTATTGATGACCTCTTTTAATGTTAGGGCAGGTATAAGACCTGCCCCTACAAGTGCGTCCTGAATCTCTTTTTTATCTTTCTCATCTGCATTCCTATCAAGCCTTGCCAGCCTACCTGCCAGAGAGGTCAGAATATCTTCATCTCTGTTGCCCAGAGCAACCAATTGAAGTAGTTTGTCGAAGGGGATGCTCCTTTTCCTCTCCAGGGGACGTGAATCGGTCTTGTCATTTTCACATACTCCGACTGCATCTATGATGATAAAGTGGGTCTTGTTTGAAGCATCTGGGGTGACAGCTTTGAAATCGGTTGATGAGATAACCCGTGTGCCCCTTCCTTTCATCTGCTCAAAATAGACCTGTGATCTTACATCACGCATGAAAATAAGGCACTCCAATGGGCGAATATCTGTCCCCGTGGAGATCATGTCAACTGTGACTGCAATCCGTGGATTGTAGGAGTTACGGAAGCTGGCAATTAAGTCCTCGGGTTTGTCTCCTGTGGTTTTATAGGTAATCTTTTTACAGAATTCGTTTCCCTTCCCAAATTCTTCTCTGACAATATGGACTATATCTTCGGCATGGGAATCGTCCTTTGCAAAAATCAGGGTCTTGGGGACTTCTGTTCTTCCAGGGAATAAATCTATGGGGAGTTTCTCCTTGAATGTTTTGATGATTGTTCTTATCTGGTCTGGGGAAACTACATCTCGATCTAATTGGGCGGGGGCATAGTCCAAATCCTCATCAAGCCGTTCCCATCTCGTTTTTCTTGTAAGTTTATCCCGCTTATCAATGAAAAACCCTGCATCAACCTTGCTTCCCTTCTCTGTTATTTGTGTCCGGATGCGGTAGACGTCATAACCGACATTGACACCGTCTGCGACTGCCCTCTCGTAGCTGTATTCCATCACCAGATTCTGGTCAAAAAAACCCAAAGTCTGCTTGGAAGGGGTGGCAGTCAAACCGATGATAAAGGCATCGAAGTATTCAAGAACCTGACGCCAGAGATGGTATATCGAACGATGACATTCATCGGTGACGATAAAATCAAAGGTCTAAATAGGGATTTTGGGATTGTAAGCCACTTCCCTGGGTGGCTGTCCGTAAGGGTATACCTCAAAGGTGGATTGCTCCTCAAGTTCAGGGTCGAATTCAGTTTCGCCTTTGAGCATTGAATAAAGTCTCTGGATGGTGGTGATGCAAACACGGCTGACAGGATCAAGAGTGTTTGATGTGAGATGCTGGATGTTATAAAGCTCTGTGAATTTTCTTCCATCGTCAGGCGTTACATACTGCTGAAATTCGTTTCTTGTCTGGCGTCCCAAATTGCTTCTATCCACCAGAAAGAGAATCCTTCTGGCTTTGGCGAATTTTATCAATCGGTAGGCGAAGCTGACAGCAGTAAAGGTCTTTCCTCCCCCAGAGGCCATCTGGATAAGTGCTTTTGGGCGGGAGTCGGCAAAAGATTTTTCCAGGTTTTCGATGGCTTCGATTTGGCAGTCCCTTAATCCTTTTTTTATCAAGGGCGGTATCTTCTTGAGCCTCCCTCTCAAAGTATCTTCTTCTGAAAGCCAGTCCAGGAGCGCCTTGGGCTGGTGAAATGCAAAGACCCTTCGGCTTCGAGGGTCGGGATCTCTTAAATCCCTGAAAAAGGTCTCTGTGCCTGTGGTCTCATAAGCAAAGGGAGGAATCGTGGTGACTTTGGGTAGGCTTTCTTCAATTTTTGTTATGTATTTTATGGTCTGCTCAGCTACCCCGCTTAATGTAGTTCCCTGGGGTTTTGCCTCGACAACTGCAACAGGCTTTCTGTCAGCAAAAAGTAGATAGTCGGCAGAGCCAGATTTAAGGGGGAACTCACGGACGGCAACGCCCAACGAAGCTCCGAGATTTAGTTCACGGTAATCCTGAACCTTCCAGTCTGCTTGTTTAAGGAGTAGGTCTATCTGCTGCCTGGCCTTTTCTTC
>DAIQAO010000068.1:0-10535 GCA_036781645.1 Dissulfurispiraceae bacterium | reverse complement strand
ATTAATTTTATTCACCTTTTAGGAGATAGTCATTGAGGGTGGAGTCTTTTTCCTTAAAATTGTCGGGATATCATAATCATCATCTGAAGGTATTGTTGGTTTTTCCTGTGCCTTTTCATCAACTGGAGGCTCTTTGATTTCTTTCGATTGCTCTAAAGGCTTTTCAACTTTACCTCTATCTTGCTGAGTGGTAGGTATATCCTTTTTTAAAATCTTACCTAAGGAACCTGAAGTAGCCGGCTTTTGAAATGGTTCCCAAGATTTGATTGGTTTTGGAAGTTTGGGCGGAGTTGTTTTATCTATCCCTGTTGCTATAACAGTAACCTTTATTTCGTCTTCCATGTCAGTATTGATGGTAATACCTTTGATTATATTCGCTTCGTCATGAACAGAGTCGTGAATGTAAGTGGATATAGTCTCCACATCTTCCATAGATAAATTTGAGCCGCTCATTATATGAACTAACACCTTTTTTGCCTCAGATATTAGAGAATCCTCCATTAAGGGATTGGACACGGCTTTTTTGACTGCCTCTATCACGGCATTCTGCCCTTTGCTGACGCCCCTGCCTACTATTGCTGTGCCAGCATTTTCCATTATAGTCCTGACATCGGCAAAATCAAGATTCAAATATCCTGGCACAAGAATGATATCTGTAATACCCTCTATAGCGTTTTTTAAAACATCGTTTACAATATCAAGGGATTTAATGATGGATATGCCTGGTTCCGCTATCTTAAGAAGTTTGTCATTTAGAAGAATTATCAAGGAATCAACATGCTTCCTGAGTTCATTAATACCCTCTTCAGCCCTTAATCTTCTCTGAGTGCCCTCATAAAAGAATGGTTTTGTAACAACAGCAACAGTAAGTATTCCGAGTCCCCTTGCGATGCTGGCAATTACCGGCGACGCCCCTGTGCCGGTCCCTTTACCCATGCCGGCAACTATAAATATCATATCTGCTCCTTCAATACAGGCTGTCAGGGCATCTTTGTTCTCAAGGGCTGCCTGCTTGCCAATCGCAGGATCAGAACCAGAACCAAGACCCTTTGTAAGCTCACAGCCTATTTGCACCTTTATGGAGGCAAGAGAGGAATCAAGATGTTGGATGTCAGTATTAACGGCGATCAATTCAACACCGTAAATTGAAGAGGCAAGAAGGCTGTTGATTGCATTGCTCCCTGCGCCTCCTACACCGATAACCTTTATTTTTGCAACAGTTCTCTCAGCTTCTTTTAGTTCAAACACATTTTTGTCTCCCGAGTTTTATCGTATATTTTTAAACCATCCTGCCATCTTGTTGGTAATGCCGGACGAGGAAAGGTGGTGTGTAGTTGTTTTTTCTGAGATATGTTGATGGCCGGCGCCATACATCACGAGACCAATGCCTGCTGTGTATATCGGCTGATTAAATTCTGAAACAACACTATGCAGGATGTTGTGTTGTCCTTCTTTTGAAACCAGCGCGGGATATGCAATCCTGACAGGAATTGTGAGTATTTCTTCAGCCATCTCTCTGAAGCCGGGCAGAAGACAGGCTCCGCCGCTTAATATAACTCCCGTTAGAGAGTCGTGAGGGCTGACACTATGTTTTATTTCCTTTCTAATGAGTTCGAGCAGTTCATGGCTTCTGGCTGATAGTATTTCGGATATATCCTTTTGATGCAATTTCTTGTTATTGCCATCAGCAGTTAAAGTATCTATGCCATTGCCTCCCTCTGGGGCTTCGGTCATAATATAACCATTGTTAATTTTAATTCTTTCAGCCTCTTGAAAGGGAATCCCTAAGACTATCGAGAGGTCATTTGTGAAATGGTTACCGCCTATCCCAAGAATTATAGCTTGTTTTAATAAGTTATGCTTATATATGGCGATCTCCGTAATGCCCCCACCAATGTCTATGACTGCTGCGCCATTTTCTCTTTCCTGAGGCGTCAGGGAAGCTTCTGCGGAAGCAAGGGCTTGAATGATTATATCTGCAATTTTGACCTCAGCAATCTCACAACATAAGATAAGATTCTCTAAAGAGCTCTTATCTGAAACAAAAATTTGGGCCTCGACCTCAAGAACATCCCCCGACATTCCAATTGGATTGGAAATACCCCCCTGCCGATCTATTAAAAAATCTGAGGGTAGGATTTGAATAATTTCCATATCCTGATAGCTATTGGTATTGACAGCTGATTCCAATGCCCTATCAATGTCTTGATCTGTTATTTTATTACCTGTGATTGACGATGAGCCCATACTTACAACGCTCTTTATATGAGTTCCACTTATACCTGTATATACTTCATCGATAGCTTTGCCCACAAGTTTTTCCGCACTCGAAATTGCTTTTCTGATAGAAATGGCAGCGGCCTCTGCATCATTTATGACACCCTTTTTGACACCAGAAGAAGGGACTGAACTGAGTGAAACAATAGATATCCCATCTTTCAAAATTTCACCAACAACCACGCAAACTTTAGAAGTGCCAATATCCAAGCCAGCTATGAGCTTGGTGCCGGATTTTATTCTATCTATTAACATTAAGAAACCCTTATAGAATTCTATACTTCCATTATTATAGGCAATATCATAGGTTTTCTGTCCATTGTGTCTCTGAGATATTTTTTTAGCGCTGAGCGGAGTTTAGATTGAACAACCGATATATCTGAAATTGAGTTATCCTCAATATCAAAAAAGGTTTTTGTCATTAAGCCCCTGACTTCATTGATTATATCTTGTGATGCGTCCTCAAATATGAAACCCCTTGAAATAATCTCCGGCCCTGATACTATCTTTTTAGTTAGCTTTTCTATTCCTATGAGAATTATGACTACCCCGTCATGAGCAAGCCTTCTTCGGTCCCTTAAAACGATGTCTTCAACACCGCCGATACCTTTTCCATCTATAAATATTCTACCTGATTGAATTTTGCCGTTTCTACTGATTCCGTCTTCAGAAATCTCAAGCACTTCACCGTTTTCGAGAATAAAAATATTTTCTTCTGGAATGCCCGATTTTTTGGCGAGATTGGCGTGATATTTCAAAAACCTGTATTCACCGTGAACGGGCATAAAATATTTTGGTTTGACTATATTCATCATCAGCTTTAATTCTTCCTTTGAAGCGTGCCCGGAAACATGAATATCGGATACCTTTTCATATTTAACATCAGCGCCTCTTCTCATCAAATGATTGATAATCCTGCCTATTGAACGCTCGTTACCAGGGATAGTCCTGGCAGACAGGATTACCATGTCGCCTTGTTTTATCTTTATATTTGGATGTTCGTTATGGGCTATTCTTGACATTACACTCATCGGTTCACCTTGGCTACCTGTTACGATTATAACTACCTCATGATCAGCCATGTGCTTAAGGTCCTCCAGTTTTACCCATGTATTTTTCGGTATGCGCAGATATCCGAGATCTAACGCTATCTGGGCATTGGAGACAATGCCTTTGCCGCACATGATAACCTTTCTACCGTATTGGACAGCCACATCTATTGCCTGCTGAATCCTGTGAATATTGGAGGCAAAAGTTGCAATTATTATCCTCCCAGGTGTTTTTGAGAATATGTCTTCAAAGGCCCTTCTAACCTCTTTTTCAGAAAAGGTAAACCCGCCTCTTTCAGCATTGGTGCTGTCTGAAAGTAGAAGAAGCGTCCCCTTTTCACCATACTCAGCAAATCTCTGGAGATCCATAAGCTCGCCGTCAACTGGAGTGGGGTCAAGTTTGAAATCTCCGGTATGGACAATTGCACCAAAGGGGGTATTTATACCAAGACCAACTCCATCTACAATGCTGTGGGTAACCCTTAGAAACTCAACATCAAAACAGCCGGTTTTGATGTGTTCTCGGGGACTTACCTTAATAAGAGGTATATCTCTTATATCATGCTCCTTTAGTTTTTCCTTGATTAATGCGATTGTAAGAGGTGTTGCAAAGATGGGGACTTTTATCTCTTTGAGCAAAAAGGGGAGGGCGCCTGTATGATCTTCATGTCCATGGGTAATAAATATTCCCTTGACTTTATCTCTGTTTTCGAGGATGTAAGAGAAATCAGGAATTACATAATCCACCCCGAGCATATCTTCTTCTGGAAACATCAGCCCGGCGTCAACAATTATCAGATCATCAGCGTACTGAAAAACGGTCATATTAAGACCTATTTCCTCAACCCCGCCAAGGGGGATAACCATCAGTAAATTCTTTGACTGAAATTCCATATCTCGAACCATCCTGCTGTCTCTATTTTATTAAACCCTTTACCTACTAACTGTTTATCATAATTTCTCTCTCGAAACGATAATAAAAGGTAAATACACAAAAGGCTGAACTTCGGTGAATTGTTTGATATAAATGAGTCTCTGGGAATATATTGAGAGGATTTTTTCTTTTTTGTTCAAGTTTGCCTTCAAGACTATTAACTGTTTGTTATATTTGATATTACAATAATTAATAGCATTTTTTGCGCCATGGAAGGTGTTTTGAGGATTATAAAAAGGAATAATTTCTCCAGAACTTACTTTTACTTTGTTAGCTTCATAAAAATTTTTTCCTCATACAGATGGAAATCTTCCAGATTGAGAGGTTTATTCCTCAGCATATTCAGTTTCATTAACATAAAATTGAGCTCACGAATTTTTTTTAGCCGCTCTTTATCATCATCAAGGGTATTTATCAAATCCTTCATACCGATGATTTCATTTCTTAGTTCAAGTTCAGGAGGAACGAAGCCAGCATTTTTGAGGACTTTATACGCCATTTTTAGGTCTTCAGGTATGAATGTCTCATCTTCAAACCTTAGAGGTTTCCCGGCCCCTGAAAGGCTATCAAATTCCCCGCGTTCTATGGCTTCGAATATCTTTTTTTCAGCAATCGCTCTGAAGGCATCCATAAATATTAAGCTTAACCTAAAAAACTATTCCATATCAATAACAGAAAAACCACCATAAAATAGCGATAGAAACTTGTCATTGTGACCCGGAGAGAAGCGAAGGGGAAGCAACCCCAATTATTATTAAGATTGCGACGAACCCCTCGGGTTCTCGCAAAGATTTATAAATTAGCAGGTTTATGTTTCTATCAATATTTTTAAAGACAACTCCATATTTTCTGAAATGAATTTTTTGTATTGACTTTATCAATCTAAAAAAGCTTGTTTTTTATAACCCCCGCCACATAATTCCAAGTCACCTGTCTATTGAGATTATATCCCAGCAGACTCCTTACTTGCTCGAGATTATCGTATGCATCTAAAGCCTTAGTCATCGAGTTGCGCTTAGGGGGAATGCACAGTAATACCTCTGATTCGTTGTCCGTAATATCATACACAATAATATCCCTCAACAAAACAAGGGACATATCAAGCCACACCCCCATCTGCTCTTTATCAGCCCATATATCCTTGGAATTGTAATTTAGCATATTATTGTAAAGCTTAAAAAACCAAGCCTTCTCCTCAGAAAAGTTTCTCCTCCCTGCTATGCCAGGCCTACCCATTGCAAGATTTATAAATAAGCTCAAATCCTCAGGGCTCACGTGGTTTGACATTATTCTTCGGCAATCTTCTAAAGGCAGAGGGTAAAAATTTATCTTTACACACCTTGATTTTATAGTGTCAGGCAAGCCATCGTCATTAGATGACATCAGTATAATGATACTATTGTCGGGAGGCTCCTCAAGGGTTTTCAGGAAGGCATTAGCTGCGCTGTTATTCATCCTATCAGCCCTGTCCACAACTGCAATCTTCTTCCTGCCCTCAAAAGATTTCAGACAGAGGTTATCTTCAAGTTTTCTAATTGTATCAATTTTGATTTCATCATTATCAGGTTCTACAAAAAAAACATCAGGGTGTAAATTAGAGTCTATTTTTCTGCATGAGATACAATTGTCGCATGAATCATTATCAGCGGGAGCAAGGCAATTTATAGCCTTTGCATAATTTATTGCAGCAAATCTCTTGCCAGTCCCTATTTCCCCTGAGAGCAAGATGGATGTTGGAATCCTGTTTTTTCTGATAGTTCCTGATAAAATTCTTACAGCCTTTGGTTGTCCCTGAATATCCCTTATCACATCAAAACCTTTCTTATAATGTTGCCTGTATCCAGAATAACCTTTTCAATTGCTAAAGAAGCATCAATAATTTTAACTCTTTCAGGCTCATTGGCTGCTATTTTGTGATATCCGTCTCTCACCTTTTTATGAAATTCGATATCCTCGAGCTCAAGACGATCTATCTTATTTATGCCTTTATTTCTCATTAAACCTGTCTCGACATCGAGGTCAAGCAAAATAGTCAAATCGGGTTTTATTGAACCTGTTACAATGGAATCCAGAGACATAATAAGTGAGAAATCCAACCCTCTGCCGTAGCCCTGGTAAGCTACCGTTGAATCGGAAAATCTGTCGGTGATTACAATCTTGCCGGACTCAATGGCAGGAATGATTTTCTCTCTGAGATGTTGGGATCTGGCTGCGTTATAAAGAAGAAGCTCTGTGATTTCTGACATATGACCGTATTCTGGCGAAAGCAGGATATCTCTTATCTTTTGCCCTATGCTGGTGCCTCCAGGTTCATAAGTTAAAAGCACCTCGAACCCATCTGTCATTAGCATTTCAGACACGAGCCTTGCTATCGTGGTCTTGCCTGAGCCTTCGATTCCTTCAAATGATATGAAAAGACCTTTTTTCGACATGTGATACTGACCTTTTATAAAGTTTCAGTAATACAACAAGGCAAATGATTCTCGATGGTTTAATCCAGAAATAGCCATAGAAAATCATCATTGCGAACTAGAGTGAAGCGATAGGGAAGCAATCGCAGTTTTTAAAAGGAGCCCTTTGGGTTCTCGCAATGACTTATACATCAACCGTTTAGTGATTCTATCGCTGATTTTGGCTTTAAGTAATTTATTGATTTTTAGTAAAAAAGCATTAAATTGCCTTTTGCAAGATGGCATCCCTTTAATTTCTCCCCGAAAATACAATGCCGGTGGGGAGAATCGAACTCCCACGGGCCGAAGCCCAACGGATTTTGAGTCCGTCGCGTCTGCCTGTTCCACCACACCGGCTCTGAACTTCAAATTTTCATCTCAAATCTCGATTTTGAAATTTTAGAATTACCAGCCCATTGCTTTATGAGCGCGCCCAGGAGGATTCGAACCCCCGACCTGCGGATTCGTAGTCCGACGCTCTATCCAGCTGAGCTATGGGCGCTAATGAGAGAAAAATATTCAAATTATAATGTCCATACCATCTCGAAGTCCAGTTATTTTCGAGTGAGACTAACAAAATGCAAGTCTATTATCAGCATTCTAAAACTAAAATATTAAAGGGACTGAACATCTCTGCTCATAGGACTTATTAAGTTATATAAGGCAGAAGTTTTTTTATATTTTCAAGCTGAGCCTCATGAACCAATGCATCTTTTCTCAAACTTCTTGTTCTCTTTGAAGGTTTGCCTGTAAGAAGGTGTCTTCTGTATGCCTTATTCCTTATTATCTTGCCTGTTCCTGTCACCTTAAATCTCTTGGCTGCGCCTCTGTGTGTCTTGAGCTTCGGCATTATTCCTCCTCATTGGAAATCTAAAAATACTAACAACATAGAAAACTTTTAAAAAGTTAAGTAATATTTTAACATTTTTTTCTTATTGTTCGCCTAAGCTTTAATGAAGGCCAAAATCGGCAATAGAAAGTTGTCATTATGACTCAGAGTGAAGGAAATGGTTAAGGGTGACATGATAAAAAAATTACCGCACACCTTACGGGTTCTTGCTATGACCTTTAAATTAGCTGATTTATGTTTCTATGGCTGAATTTGGATGAAGCCTTTAGCAAAACTTTTATAATTATAAATCAAGCTTTACTGCTGGTCAAAGCAAATTGAAAAAAGGAATTCCCCCTTCTGAGGGAATGACAAAAAGAGCAACCTAATAAAATTTATTAAAAGTGCTATTTGGTGCTTGGGGCGATCACCATAATAATATGATTTCCCTCAAGCTTTGGCTGCAATTCTATCGTGTATTTCCCCGTGAGCATTTCAATGAGCTTCTGAAAGACCTTTATCCCGATTTCTGTCCTCACAATCTCTCTCCCTCTGAAGTGCATAATAATCTTTGCTTTGTCTCCCTCATCAAGAAATCTTCTGATATTCTTAACCTTCAGACCTAAGTCGTGTTCTGAGATATGAGGCCTTATCTTGACCTCCTTGACATCCAGAGTTTTTTTGGCAGAATGTTTTTTGCTCAATTGGTATTTATATTTGCCGTAGTCAACAATTCTGCAGACAGGCGGATCAGCGTTTGGAGCTACTTCCACGAGGTCATAACCTCTATCCTTAGCCATCCTCAAAGCCTCTTGCACTGAAAGCACCCCTACCTGCTTGCCTTCCTCATCAATGAGCCTGACCTCCTTTGCCCTAATCATTTGATTTACCCTGATATCTTTGCTTATATTATCACCCCCTTATAAAGTATTGATTATTAAAACTATACATTTATTGCCGCATGCTCACATGTTGTTGAATCAGCTTAATAAATTCATCTTGAGTTAAAGACCCCATATTCTCGCCATTTCTTTTCCTAACAGTGATAGTATTGCTGACAGTTTCTTTATCGCCGATAAGAATTATATAAGGCACTTTTTGCAGGGTTGCCTCTCTTATTTTATAGCCTATCTTTTCATTCCGCAGATCAATAGCGCATCTGATATCAGCCTCTCTAAATATTTTGTATATCCCCTTTGCATAATCGTCGTGTCTTTCAGCTATAGTCATTATCACAGTTTGGACAGGGGCGAGCCAGACCGGGAAGGCGCCTGAATAATGCTCTATAAGAACGCCAAAAAATCTCTCTAAAGACCCCATCAATGCCCTGTGAATCATTATAGGTTTGTGGTCTTTGCCGTCTGAACCACGATAAACAAGGTCAAACCTCTCAGGATTGTTAAAATCCACCTGAATAGTGCTACATTGCCACGAGCGGTTGAGAGAGTCTTTAATTTTAATATCTATCTTTGGCCCATAGAACACGCCTTCGCCTGGGTCAACCTCGTATCGTAATTCTTTTAGTTCCAGAGCCCTTTTGAGGGCATTTGTGGATTTTTCCCAGTTTTCTGGACTACCAACATATTTTTCAGGGCGTGTTGAGAGATAAATGTCATATTTGTCAAAACCAAAAGTCCTCAGAATAAAAAGTGTAAAATCGAGGATATTTAAAATCTCATCCTCTATCTGATCCTCTCTGCAAAAGATATGGGCATCATCCTGAGTGAAACCCCTTACCCTCAGCAATCCGTGCAGAACTCCCGATCTTTCATAGCGATAAACAGTCCCAAGCTCGGCGTATCTTATTGGGAAATCCCGATAGCTTCTTAGTTCACTCTGATAAATGTTGATGTGGAAGGGGCAGTTCATAGGCTTTAATTCATAAGCAATACCGTCAATATCCATAGGTGAATACATGTTTTCGCTGTAAAATTCGAGGTGTCCGCTTTTCTGCCAAAGATTAAGCCTTGCAATGTGAGGAGTATAAAGGATTTTATAATCAGCCTTAATATGCTCGTTTCTCCAAAAGTCTTCTATGATTTTTCTTACAATAGCGCCGTTGGGGTGCCACAAGATCAACCCTGAGCCAATCTCATCGCTTGTGCTAAACAATCCGAGTTCTTTACCGAGCTTTCTGTGGTCGCGCTTTTTTACTTCTTCGAGGAAATTAAGATATTTGTCAAGCTCTTCCTTCTTGTCAAAGGATATCCCGTATATCCTCTGGAGCATCTTTTTTTTTTCGTCCCCGCGCCAGTATGCGCCAGCCACACTTAATAGTTTAAAAGCTTTGATTTTTGAGGTGTCAGGTATGTGCGGACCCCTGCAAAGGTCGGTAAAGCCGCCTTCATCATACAGAGAAACCAATTCATCCTGAATCTCCTGCAACAGCTCAACCTTATAATCCTCGCCTTTTTCTTTAAAGAGGTTTATTACATCTTGTTTAGGTAAAAACCTGACAGAAAAGCGGCTTTTACTCTTGATAATCTCCTTCATCCTTTTTTCTATTTTTTCTAAATCATCGGGTGTGAAAGGTGTTGACTTATCAAAGTCATAATAAAAGCCTTCTTCTATAGCAGGACCTATTGTAACTTTGACATCGGGGAAAAGGTCTTTTACGGCGTGAGCCATGATATGAGAGGTACTGTGCCAGAAGATTTCCTTGCCCTCTTTAGAATCGAATGTAATGGCTTCCACTAAAGTGTTATCTGGTAGTTTCTCTAACCATGATAAATCCTTCAGCTCGCCATTTACTCTGACCGCAAGAGCATTAAGGGATTGCAGATTTTTACGGAGTTCAGAAAGTTCTATTTCTCTTTCTGTGCCGTCAGGCAAAAGCAGTCTGATTATAGGTGCACCTCCATGAAAATTGCTTAGTATAATAACTCATTTAAGCCTTACTATTCAATCAATAAAATCTTGGAGTTTCCTGAGTTTTTAGTTAAACTCAAAACATAGTTGAAAATCGTCAGCCTTTTTGGGTTTTCCTTTTAGTGCAG
>DAIQAO010000067.1:0-10843 GCA_036781645.1 Dissulfurispiraceae bacterium | reverse complement strand
AATAAAAAGTATTTGGCTTATTGGCCCAAAAATTATGATGGCGCAAAAACAACATTGCAAAGCAGAAATTCCTTAATCGGTTCTTATACGGAAAAGTGGGCTACCGATTTATTCAGCGAAACAGCAAAAATGATTGGCGGATATGCTGTGCAAGGAGTAATCGCCGAAGAAATAGGATTAACTAATCAATTACCGGCTGATGTGGCTATTTGTAAGACAAAAGATGTCATACAAAAACCAGAGAATATTTTAATGATTATTGAAGTTAAGATGTCAGTGGTTTGGAATTGGGAGTTTACCTCAGCAACTAAAAATTTAGTTTGTATTGGCGACTACAAAACTCATCAAGGTAACCCAGGACTTTTAAGGTCGGATACGATTTTAAAAGCTATTGGTAAAAGTATTAATATCCGAGTTTCTAGTTTTGCTGCTTCAAAAATTCCAATCATTATCATTGGCAATACACCTATTACTAAAAGTTATTACGAAAAAGTAGATCGCTTAAAAAGAAATGGAATTATCCAAGGTTTTTGGTCAATAAATCCAAAACCACTGGATAATAACGGAGAAAATATTAAATCAACGCCTTTCAAAGGATTTTATAGATTTGATGGATATGAAGAATTAAGACAAAATGCCATCAATCTTTTGAAAGAAGAAAGAGAATTTTTCTCTAGCATGCAAACACGGAAAAAATTGGGAGAAATTATCGAGATAGCTAATAAGGAAGCTACTTACGAAGCAAAAGCACAAAAATTTTTAGAACTATTGCGTCAATCAAAAGAGTAAATCATTATGAGCGCACAAAGTTTTTACAACAAGAGAAAGAATGGAACGCAAACCAGTGCTTTTGGAACGCCTGGACGGATTAGCCATGATTCATCGAAGTTTTATAACAGCAAACTTTATAAGGGATTAAATAACGGAAAAGATGTTGCGTATATAGAAAATCAAATTGATTCTCAAAACATAAATAAAGTTTTTTGTAAAAGTAGCGAAGCCATGTCAGAGCTTCCTGATAGTAGCGTTCATTTGATGGTTACTTCACCTCCCTACAATGTCGGCAAAGAATATGACGAGGATTTATCTCTTAAAGAATATAGGGAATTATTAAAACGGGTATTCAAAGAAACATACAGAGTGTTGGTCCCGGGCGGTAGAGCGTGTATAAATGTTGCTAATTTGGGTAGAAAGCCTTATTTACCTCTTCACAGCTATATCATTGAGGACATGCACAACATCGGCTTTTTAATGAGAGGCGAAGTTCTTTGGGATAAAGGAAGTAGCGCCAGTCCTTCCACCGCTTGGGGAACATACTTAAAAGCAAATAATCCAGTGTTGCGGGATATTCACGAATATATACTTGTTTTTTGCAAAGACACATTTACTCGTTTGAATCCCCACAAACGGAAAAGCACCATTTCAAAAGAAGAATTTTTGGAATTTACAAAAAGTGTTTGGAAGTTTGCCGCAGAGAGGGCTTCAAAAGTAGGACATCCTGCACCGTTTCCGGTTGAACTACCTTATCGTTTAATTCAGCTTTACACTTTTGAAGGTGAAGTTGTACTTGATCCATTCGTTGGAAGTGGCACGACTTGCATAGCGGCACTAAAAACCAACAGAAAATATGTCGCTTATGATATTGATAAAAAATATTGTGATTTAGCGGAACGAAGAATAAAACAATTTTTGCAGGAACAAGCCACCTTATTTCCAAAATAAAAATATGAGAGATTTCTTAGCACAAATAAAAATGGGGTTGGATCAAAACTTGTATTTTCTCTCACTCTTTTCGGCTTTAGCAATACCTGATATATGTCCCAAAAATAGCGATAGAAATTGGGATACCCCCCTTTGGAGCATCAAAAGACACTCCTGAGTTTGTCAGATAATTTTTGTAACTAATTGATAACGTTAGAAATATGGTTGCAATTCTGGGCATTTTTGCACTACAAAATATATCTTGCTTTAAGTGTGACCCCCAACTTTATCAGAATCTTCCAATTTTTGCCTTTAACCTTATGACACACCATTGATAGTATTAGATACTGATTTTTACGCTCCATATTTGTTGTCTAACTTTTTTTCATATTATCATACCCTTCCAAAATAAATTCTTATATACTTTGCAATCCGAGGGCTATGATGCTATTTCCGTAGCCAAAGCAACGGGTAACCTCAAGGGGGCTGAAGACGAAGCGGAAGCCTCGACTGCCGATATGGGAAAACTAAGTATGAAATCTCACAAAGGCTTGCACATGCACGAAGATAGTTCTTTGGCGAAGAAATCGTGTCATATCCCTGCTTGAATACTATTTTGTACACCAGTGATAAAGAGCTTCTCGCTATTTTTAACAACGGGCTAAAATTTTATTTTTGGGTTAAAATATTATAGGGTATCATCTAATGCCGGACATTAAAAAAATCCCAATATCACAAGGAGTTTTTATGGAAGCAGTCGTTGTGTATATTACCGTCCCTAACGAGCAAGAAGGTGTAAAAATTGCCCGAGCCCTTGTGGGAGAGAAACTCGCTGGGTGCATCAACATCGTTAAAGATATACGCTCTATTTATTCATGGCAGGGCAGGATTGAGGATGAGCCAGAATTGCTTTTGATTGTTAAGTCGCGCCGCCAGCTTTTTAATAAAATCAAAGACAGGGTTAAAGAACTGCACAGTTATACAGTGCCCGAAATCATAGCAATTCCGGTAGTTGAAGGCTCAGAAGATTATCTGAATTGGCTTCAGGAAGCAACATCGGCTGATTAGAAGGGTTATGAAGGAAGAGGCGTACGTTGAGATTATTTGCAGGGGATTCTGCAAATTTTATAAAAAAGGCAAAGAGGAGATGCAGTGTGGAGGCTATGAGATGTTGAGCAAGCATCTTACTGTGAATGAACTGAAGTTTCTTGCTAATTACATCTCTGAAATGCCTGCTTCAGGGGATGATGAGTTCATTAATTTCATTTGCAATAAATGCGCCTTTGAGTTGGATGGCTGCGACTTCAGAGAAAGGCTCGATTCTCCGCCCTGCGGCGGATATCTAATTATCAGCCGACTTAAATTTCTTTGCCCTCTATCAAATCCATGAATCTTCTAAACAGGTGTGCAGAGTCATTAGGTCCCGGCCCAGCTTCGGGATGATGCTGGACTGAGAATATCGGGAGTTCTACATGCTCCATCCCTTCTTCTGTGCCGTCGTAAAGGTTTCTGTGAGTTAATCTCACCTGACCCTTCAGGCTGTTTATGGCAACGCAATAATTATGGTTTTGTGAGGTTATCTCAACCCTTCCAGTCCTAAGGTCTTTTACTGGATGATTGCCCCCGTGATGCCCGAATTTGAGTTTATATGTAATTCCTCCCATAGCAAGTCCCAGTATCTGGTGTCCGAGACAAATCCCGAATATTGGTTTCCTGCCCATGAGTTTTTTTGTGTTTTCTATGCCATAAGTGACTGTTTCGGGATCTCCAGGTCCGTTGCTCAATAAAATACCATCTGGATCAAACTCTAAGATCTCCTCAGCAGGGGTATGGGCTGGGAAGACAGTTATATCAAAACCAGCGTCAAAAAGATTCCTCAGTATATTGAATTTAACACCGAAATCATAAACCGCTACTTTTTTCGGTGAAAGAGGTTGTGCATTAGAAGAAGCATCCAACCTCCAACAACCTCCTTTCCAGTTATAAATCTTTTTGGTTGTTACATCTTTTACAAGGTCAAGGGCTGAAATTCCGGGATGCTGTTTCAATTTTTCAAGAAGGCTGCGAGGGTTTAAATCAATGGCAGATATTATGCCCATCTGCGCCCCGTGATTCCTGAGATGCCTTGTCAATGCCCTCGTATCTATACCTTCAATGCCCGGAATTTCGTTATCATTGAGATACTGTCCAAGGGATAGCGAAGATCGCCAGTTGCTGTGAAAGTCGAAATATTCCTTAACGACAAAACCCTCGACCTTGGGACCCGAAAAGGACTCTATGTCTTCCGTATTTACGCCGTAATTGCCTATCTGGGTATATGTCATCGTAACTATCTGCCCTTTATATGAGGGGTCTGTGAGTATCTCCTGATAGCCTATCATAGAAGTATTAAATACCACTTCGCCGATGCGCTCACCCTCAAAGCCAAAACTCCTGCCCTCAAATACTGTTCCGTCTGATAAAACAAGAAGCGCTTTGCTCATTTATTCTCCGATTTAATTGATTAACTTAAAGACTCTTTAGAACCTTTGATTTTTATTTTATCATTTTTCGACTCATTAATGGGAATATAAAATATAATTTTCTGAAAAGGTTCTCAGCAATTGAGCTTGAAGGGGCTAATAGTTCTCATGCGAGAGCTTGGATTCAAACATTGCTGGTGAAGGATTTTTATAGGACATCTTATGAGGTCAATTTCAGAGCGGAAGTTTTACAATCAGAGTGTGGATATAATACAATTTCTGGAGCAAAAGCCACGGTTAACCTCGCTGTTTTATTAGCAATGTTTTAGTAGGTATTTTTCTGTCACTGTCCTGAAAATACCCCTCTTTAGCAAAGGGGGAAAATATTTTCATTCTCCTTTGCGGGACTTAGCTCATGTTGATTCCTGCTAACGCAGGAATCAAAGAAGCAAAAATCTAAATTCAGCATCAAGGGCGGAATAGTAGCATCAACAATAGTCTTAAATTAAAGGACATTAAAAATTTAAAAAACATAGTGTATGTTTAGCGACTTTTTTGAAGCTCTAAATTTTTTAATGACATTTCCGGATGGAACATAAAAAATAAACCTTGATATGGGTAAGGTAGTATGTTGAAAGGCTATACCAACTGCAATTCCATCTGTAAAGTCTGTTCCTTCAGAAAATGGATTGGGTAGTTATTGTCGAAGCAGGCTGTACAAAAATCTTCAGGGTTTGGGAAGACTTCTCTGAGTCCATTAAGGGTTAGATATGCAAGGCTATCTGCAGTAATATATTTTCTGATTTCTTCAACCATATGGGTTGATGCAATCAACTCGTGCCTTGTAGGAGTGTCAATGCCATAAAAGCAAGGTCCGATGGTGGGCGGAGATGCTATGCGCATATGGACCTCCCGCGCTCCACCAACTTCCCTGATCATCTTAACTATCTTTTTGCTCGTAGTTCCTCTCACTATTGAATCATCCACAACAACAACCCTTTTGCCGTGCAGCAAATCCTTAACTGGGTTGAGCTTGATTTTAACACCGAAGTGCCTTATGCTTTGCTTGGGTTCTATGAATGTCCTGCCGATATAATGATTTCTTATCAAACCGAAGTCAAAAGGTATCCCGCTCTCTTCTGAGAGGCCAATTGCAGCAGGAACTCCAGAGTCGGGCACAGGTATTATCAGATCGGCATCTGGATTAGTATCTCGCGCAAGTATCCTACCGAGATTTTTTCTTGTAGTATTAACATTTATATGATTGTAAATGTAGCTGTCCGGACGGGCAAAATATATAAATTCAAAAATACAAAAAGCCTTTCTATTGTTAGTAGGCAAATAAATGGAACGCAACCCTTCGTCGTTAATTATTAGTATCTCGCCCGGTTCGATATCTCTGATATAGGAACCGCCTATGAGGTCAAATGCACAGGTCTCCGAGGCTACTACATAAGCTCCGTCCAGCATCCCGAGACTTAATGGCCTTACACCGTATGGGTCTCTTGCTGCTATAAGTTCAGACTCCCTGAGAAAAAGAACGCTGAAAGCCCCTTTTACCCTGCAAAGGGCATCTTTTATGCGTTCTTCCGCATGGTCTGATTTCGCCCTTGCAATTAGATGCAGTATTACCTCGCTGTCCGAATTGGATTGAAATATCGCGCCCTCCCTTTCCAATTCAGACCTTAGCTGTTCAGCATTGATAAGATTACCGTTATGTGAGATAGCTATAGAGCCTAACACGAAGTTCACAAGAAAAGGCTGGACATTTTTAAGACTGCTGCTGCCAGCGGTAGAGTACCTGTTGTGTCCGATGGCACAGTTTCCGTATAACTTTCTAAGTCTTTTTTCTGTAAAGATATCAGCTACAAGCCCCGTGGCTTTATCGAGATAGAAATGTTTTCCGTCAGATGAGCATATTCCAGCGCCTTCCTGCCCCCGATGCTGGAGGGCATAAAGTCCAAGATATGTCAGGTTTGCTGCTTCTGGATGACCATAAACTCCAAATACGCCGCATTCTTCATGAATATCATGAATTATGCTGTTTATTGATTTGCTTTCTGAAGGGTTCATCTTGTCTTAAAGTCTTGATGTGTATTATTCTAACATAAATATATGGGTAATTTTAAAATTAAATCTTCCTTCTCTCCTAAGGGCGACCAGCCTTCAGCTATTAAAAATCTTTGTGCTGGAATAAAAAAGGGGTTGAATCATCAGGTATTACTTGGGGTCACCGGTTCAGGCAAAACCTTTACCATAGCGAAGGTAATACAGAAGATAAATAAACCAACCCTTATTATTGCTCATAACAAAGCCCTTGCCGCACAGCTTTACGGGGAATTCAGGGAACTTTTCCCCGAAAATGCCGTAGAATTCTTTGTGAGCTACTACGATTATTACCAGCCGGAGGCTTATATCCCAGCAACTGACACCTATATTGAGAAGGATTCGATGATTAATGAAGACATTGACAGGCTAAGGCACTCTGCAACCATGTCTATCCTTGAGCGCACCGATGTAATAGTTGTAGCGTCAGTATCATGCATATACGGAATTGGTTCGCCCGAAGATTATCTGGGTATGCACTTATTTCTTGAAGAGGGTATGAGAATGAAGAGGGATGAACTCTTAAAATCTCTAACCGATATGCTTTATAACCGTTCAGATACAGATTTCAGGCGGGGCTGTTTTCGTGTCAGAGGGGATATTGTTGATATATATCCGGCATTTTCTCAGGACAAGGCTATAAGAGTTGATTTTTTTGGGGATGATGTTGACAGCATCTCCGAATTCGACCCTTTGAGCGGCAGGAAAACGAAAAATATAAACAGGATTATTCTTTATCCTAACAGCCATTGGATTACGCCGCGTCATAAAATAGAGCGGGCATTTGCTGCAATCGAAAATGAACTCCGTGAAAGAGTTGAATTTTTCAGGCAAAAGGGTGAGATGCTTTTTGCTGAGCGTATAGAGCAGAGGGTCAGGTTCGACCTTGAAATGCTAAAAGAGTTTGGCTATTGCCATGGAATAGAAAACTACTCAAGGCATTTGAGCGGAAGACTGCCTGGAGAGCCACCATATACATTAATTGATTACATTATAAGCGGCCCATCAAAAGGCGATTTTTTAACTGTTATAGACGAATCACATGCAACAGTGCCGCAGATTGGTGGTATGTATGAGGGGGATAGGTCGAGGAAACAAACCCTCGTTGATTATGGATTCAGGCTCCCTTCAGCCCTTGACAACAGACCCCTTAAATTCAGGGAATTTGAAAACAAAATGCATCAGGTGGTATATGTCTCTGCAACCCCGGGAGACTATGAGCTTAAAAAATCTAATGGCGCTGTAATTGAACAGGTTATAAGACCAACAGGTTTGTTAGACCCAAAAATGACAGTCAGGCCGGTGGCTGGACAGGTGGACGACTTGTTAGGCGAGATTCATAAGCGTGTTAGAAGGGACGAAAGGGTTTTGGTGACGACACTTACAAAGAAGATGGCAGAAGACCTTACGGATTATTATTCTGAACTTGGAGTGATGGCTCGTTATCTCCATTCGGACATTGATACCCTTGAAAGGATTGAAATAATAAGGGATTTAAGGCTCGGGAAATTTGATGTTCTGATTGGGGTTAATCTTCTTAGAGAAGGTCTTGATCTGCCAGAGGTTTCCCTCGTTGCAATCTTTGACGCCGACAAGGAGGGCTTTCTTCGCTCTGAACGTTCCCTTATCCAGACAGCAGGGCGTGCAGCCAGAAACATCAATGGAGAAGTAATACTTTATGCCGACAAACTCACTAACTCCATTAAACGGGCAATCGAAGAAACAGCAAGGAGAAGAAAGATTCAGGAGACATATAACCAGAAGATGCACATAACCCCAGAGACCATCAAAAGTAGTATAAAGGATATCTTGAGTTCAATTTACGAATCTGACTACTTCACCCCGTCTTATGTTTTAGAAGAAGGTGCTGGATACGACATTAGCGAAGAAAGGTTGAAGGAGCTTGAGTTAGAGATGAGAGAGGCAGCTAAAAGGCTCGAATTTGAGAAGGCGGCTGAAATACGGGATAAAATTAAGGCTATAAAAGAGAACATCTTAAAAATAGGTATTAAAGGTTAGTAAAGCTTGAATTTGGAAGTTATTTAATGATAAAGTTACATTGTTCAGGGCGGTTAGCTCAGCTGGGAGAGCGCCAGAATCGCACTCTGGAGGTCGAGGGTTCGATCCCCTTACCGTCCATATATTATTTATTTTTTGATGACTTAGGAGTTTTAATAATCATTGCAAAACCTTTAGTCTCAAGTTTTTAGGATGCCTGATTTATCTATACTCCACGAAGAAACACCCTTTTTTCTTTTTTGGAATTTCCTGAAAAAAATAGTTAGCACAATCTTGACCCTATTATGACCTTATTATGTTTAAAAAAATTTTGATCATAACACTTTGCCTGCTCATCACCCTTTCTTCAACATTAGTCTTTGCAGATGAGAGGATACTCTCATTTCATTCAAATATTAAGATAAATTCAGATGGCTCTTTCTTTGTTGAGGAGAATATCCAGGTCAGGGCTGAGGGCATAGAGATAAAGAGGGGTATATATAGGGATTTCCCAACAAAATATAAAGATCGTTATGGCAATAGATATGTTGTTGATTTTTCTTTATTGTCTGTTACGAGAGATGGGAAACCGGAAAGTTATCACACAAAAAATATTACCGATGGCGTCAGAATCTATATCGGGCAAACGGACGTCTTTTTAGCCCCTGGTGTTTATAAGTATACAATTTTATATAAAACAGACAGGCAGTTAGGTTTCTTTCAAGAACACGATGAATTGTACTGGAATGTTACTGGTAACTTCTGGTCTTTTCCTATAGATAAGGCTTCGGTTATTGTCCAGTTGCCAGAGGGTGCTCAAAGAAAAATCAAGCTGATAGATGCCTTTACAGGACCGTTGGGCGCTAAAGGGAAAGACTTCAAGGTAAACTATGACAGCAATTCTCACCCTGTTTTTGAGACCACGCGCGCATTAAGTAGAGGGGAAGGCTTAACCATTGTTGTTGGCTGGCAGAAAGGTTTTGTAGCGCCTCCATCTCCGAAGGCAAAAGTTCAACATTTTGTCAGTGATAACAGGGAAATCTTTATATCTTTTTTCGGCTTATGTCTTATATCAGGTTACTTCCTTCTATCATGGTTGAGGGTTGGCAAAGACCCTGAGAAAGATGTCATATTCCCTCTTTATGAACCTCCTGCAGGATATTCACCTGCTTCCATGAGAGATATATATACAAAATGGGATATGACGATAAGTCCTTTGCCTCAGCACTCATTAACATGGCTGTTAAGGGCGCTGTTACCTTTAGAGCTAAAGGTCATGGAGGCATAGATAAAGTTCTAAAAACGGGCAAGAATATTACTTATCTTACACCTGATGAAAAGAGTATTTATGATGCCCTTTTTAGTGGTGGCGACAGTATTACCTTTGAGACCTCCAATAGCTCTACTATAAGGAAAGCTATTAAAAATTTAAAAACAAAACTCCAGACAACCTATGAAAAGATTTACTTTTCTACCAATAGGGGATATTTTATTACTGGCTTAATCAGCTCATTTGCCTTTGTAGGCGTGAGTGTTTTTATGTCAGGTCTGCCCGAAAGCGCTACATTTCTATCTATATGGCTTGCCTTCTGGAGCATCGGAGTCACCTTTTTACTATTTCAACTAACAAGGGCTTGGAAAGCTGTGAGATTTAGTTCTAATAAATTTAGTTCTTTTTTCGCAGCTATATTTTTTACTGTCTTCAGTCTGCCTTTCATATTTGCAGAAATCTTCGTTTTTATAACTTTAATTAAAGAAACATCTATTATTTTTGCTCTAATGCTTTTTGCTTTAGGGGCAGTAAATTATCTCTTTTATCACCTTCTAAAGGCGCCTACTTTAAAAGGAAGGAAACTAATGGATAAGATTGAGGGATTCAGGCTCTTTTTAGATGCAACAGAAAGAGACAGACTAAATATGCTTCACCCCCCTGACAGGACACCTGAATTATTCGAGAAGTATTTACCTTATGCAGTGGCGCTGGATGTTGAAAATAAATGGGCAGAGCAATTTGAATCTGTCCTCAAATCCGCCACAACTGAAGACGGCAGGGGTTACGCCCCCTGATGGTATTCTGGCTCTTTCAGACCAGACGCCAATTTTGCAGCTATTGGCGGCGCAATCGGGGACGCCATAGCAGCATCTGTAGCCACAGCCGCATCACCAGGTTCATCTTCAGGTTCGGGAGGCTCATCAGGAGGAGGTGGCGGAGGAGGAGGAGGCGGTTGGTAAAATCGAGGTTATCTTTATTTAATCTTCGAGCTTTGCAAAATTCTTTTTGCCCGCACCGCAGACAGGACACTTCCAGTCATCAGGAAGGTCTTCAAATTTCGTTCCGGGAGGGATCTTGCCTTTTTTATCCCCTTTTTCAGGATTATATATATATCCACAGTTTACGCTCTGGCATTGCCACTTCATTGGGAAACCTCCGTTAAGCTAAAAATTACTATGCAAAAATTATAACATGATCATAATTGTGATGCAAAAAGGGATATGGGGTCAGGTCTTTACAGGCTGTTGCCCAAATCGGATAAAAAGAGTTGGCAAGAGAATTGCGAATCAAACAAAAGAGAAGA
>DAIQAO010000066.1:0-11002 GCA_036781645.1 Dissulfurispiraceae bacterium | reverse complement strand
CGAGATTTTAAAGAGACAGAAACCAGTTTTGGGGATATGTTTTGGTATGCAGTTACTGAATGTAGCTTTCGGAGGTAGTCTGTATCAGGATTTAATATACCAGCAGGCGTCTTTATTGAACCACGAGGAGATGGAGCACAATATAAATATACTACAATTACCTGAACTCGAAATAGAAGGCTCATTATATGTCGTCAACTCTTCACATCATCAGGCAGTAAAGGAGCTTGGTGAGGGTTTGGAGATTTTTGCTTTATCTGATGATAATCTCATAGAGGGTTTTTACAAAAAAAATTATCCTTTTTTGGTGGGCATACAATGGCATCCGGAAAGAATGCCTGATAGTGAGCTTACAAAGAAAATCTTTAAACTATTTATCAAAAAGGCTGAAATTGTTAAAAGCAAGAAGGGGCATCTGGAGGGTGGTCAGTAATGGCTGATTTCCGAAAAACAGCAATAGAAACTTAACCCATAATTTATAAGTCATTGTGAGAACCCGAAGGGTTCGTCGCAATTTTCATTATGTCACCCTTAGCTTTACTCTGGGTCTCCATGACAATTTTCTATCGCCAATTTTGGGAATTTCAAAAGTTTCAAGAAAGAAAAAGGTATGTAATCAAATTGCATGGAAAGCTTTATTAATACTCAACAATCCAAAAGGAGGCACATATGCTTAGTATCTCTGAATTAAAAGAGATTTCTTCGTATAATGACAAAGGAGCTTATTATGTCAGCCTTTATTTAAATGTTGATCCTCTTTTCAACAAGAAGGGCGACTACATTGTTCACCTCAAAAACATGATCAAAGGCTCTATGGAATCCCTTGACAAGGCTATATACAAAAGAGTGAAAGAAGACCTTGAAAAAATCGAACAGCACGTCCTTACAAATAAGAGGGCATTCAAAAAAGGGTTAGCTGTTTTCAGTTCAAAAGAAGCGGCTTTATGGAAAGAATATAACCTCGGTGTGCCCTTCAAGAATGACCTTATCATTCAAAAATCTGTTTATGTAAAACCCCTTATGGATATTCTCGATAATTATCAGAGATATGGGGTCTTGCTCGTGGGGAAAGATGCAGCGAGAATTTTTATTGTTCACCTTGGCGAAATAGTTGAATATGGAGAAGTGCAGACACCTGATATACCGGGCAAACACAAAAAAGGGGCGTGGTTCGGGCTTTCACAGAATCACTATGAAAGACATATTAATTTTCACATTGGCATACATCTTAAGGAAGTTGTGGAAAAGCTTGATAACTTTTTAAGCAGGGAATATGTGGGAAGATTGATATTAGGAGGTTCGGAAGAAGCGGTTTCTATGGTTAGATCCATGCTGCATAAAAGTATTGCAGATAAAATTATAGCAACCGTAAAATTAGAGATGTTTGCAAACAGCGCTGAAGTTCTTAGCAAGGTTGAGCCTATTCTCTCAGCCTATGAAAAAAGTAAAGAAGACGAGACGGTTAAGGAGCTTATAGTTAAGGCTATGAAAAATGAATCAGCGGTATTAGGGATAGAAAATGTCCTAAATGCCATACAGGAACAAAGGGTGATGAAACTCGTTCTTGCATCTTCTTATAAACAAAAGGGATTTAATTGCACGACTTGCGGATTTCTCACAACTCAATTCATCAACGATTGCCCATACTGCAAGGGAAATTTTGAGGAGGTTGATTACATGGTCGATCTTGCTGTCCAGAAGTCAATTCAGCAGGGGGCTTTAATTGAAGTTGTTTCGGAAAATAAGAGCTTATCGGAGGCAGGAGGGATAGGGGCTTTTTTAAGGTTTTGATAATTACACTTTTGATTTTGGTGGGAGCGGAGGTCTTATATTTTTAAAACATTCGCTCCCATCAATTTGTTTAATCTATCCAGAAGAAGAGAACGGCTCTTAGCCCTTTTCCCTGAGTTTCTCCTCCTCTTCCTGCTCGGTTTTGCAAGCAATACACATATCAGTAACCGGTCTTGCTTCAAGTCTTTTTAAGTCTATTTCTTCACCGCAGCTTTCACAAATACCATAAACATTATTTTCGATTTTCTCAATAGCTTTATCAATTTTCTTGAGTAGTTTTCTCTCTCTCTCTTTAAGCTTAAGTAAAAAATTTCTATCAATCTCCGCGGATGCCTGATCTCCAATCTCCGAGAGAACATTTGCACTGGGGAGAGAATTGATAGCGATGCCAGCATCAGTAAGAAGTTTTTTCCTTTGAAGAAATAATTGCTTTTTTATTTCTTGAAATTTCAATTCCCTTTCAGATAAGACCTTTTTGCCCTTGCCTTTTGCTTTCATTTTTTAAGCCTCTATAAAGAAGAAAGTTTTCTCGGCTTTCCTGATATATTGTCATCACGCAGGTTTTTATTAGTGCCAGGGGATTTGCCTTTTAAAAAGCTGATTTTACAGGCAGCTAACCCTGGCAATAACGAAATACCTTGCAGGAACCCTATGTGCAGGAACAACCGATTTTATTAAAGCACTAAATTAACAGAAACCTATCAGTGTAGTCAAACTTCAAAGGAGTTTTGCTTTTGTAATTGTTATTGGAAGAGCCCTTAAGATAGAGGCGATGCTTTTTACCTTATATAACTGCCATAATGGGTATAAACAAAGTGACCTGTTATGGTCAATCCGTCCCTGCCCCATTCATCGGGCAATGGCCAATATGGCTCTGCATCCCTGAGCGCCCTTAAGGCGGCGTCATCGAGGCTTTTGTAGCCGGATGTCCTGATAAGATCAACAGCGCCAAGCCTCCCGTCTTTTTTAATTGTAAATCTTATATATAAATCTCCGTAAATACCTCTTTGAGCGGCATCGGTGGGATATTTCCATATTCCTTCGATTTTTTCCTTAAGTCTCTGCATATATCCTTGATACTGATACTCCTTTGTGCTGAATGTAATGGAACTGTCAGGCTTTTTCTCTTTTTCCTTTTGGGCGAGTTTGCCTATTACATCCTTATCGAACTTGTCAAATGGCTTGGCAGCCGAAGGCTCGCTTAATTGTTTTTTGGAGGCCCCTTTGTCTAATGAATCATCTTTGCCAATTAAAGAGTCTGGAATTACGGTTTGTTTTTCCGGCAAAACTGGTTGACCTGCCTGGGATTTCTTGATTTGGGCTAACTCCTGGATCTTTCTTTTGTCAGGCTGAATCCTTTTTGGGGGAGATGTTTTTGAATCGGCTGAAGGCTTCCCTCTATCCTTTTTAAGAGAAGGCTGGTTTCTTTGCTGAAAGAGCTTTTCTGGCGTCTGCAAGTCGGCCGCAGGAGGTTCAAGCCTTTTCAGTTCATCAGGTGTAATGATTCTTGTATAAAAGTAATCAGGCTCTTGCGCCTTTTTTTGCTCTTTAAAGAAAAAGGCAATTGAGAATAAAATTATATGAAATATAAGAGAAAAAATTAAAGCCCTTTTCAAGGTCATCGCCAGAATAATTTTCTGTGTTTAATAATTGCCATAAAAAATAATATAACACTTTACATTATCGGAATATACAATAAATGTTGATTTAAAAAGAAAGGGTGCAGGTTTTTTCATAACAATCAAGGAGTGTTGTATTTCTTCAAACAGAGCGGGAAAGTTAAATATAATGGATTTCTGCAAAGCATATAAAATAAAGAGGGGCTTATATTTAGCCCCTTCTTTGGTTATTAATAAAAATTAAGTTGTTAGCAAGAACCTTTGCACTTACAAGTGGTTGAACCCTTCTTGGGTATCCTTCTGATAGTCATTTTTAACACCTCCATCAACTAAAATTTGAGTTCTCTCAAATATCACCGGGCTTCATGCCAAGCGTTCATTTATGCTTAATTATACCATAACCATGACATTTATAAATATCTTTTCTGTATTTATCCCCGTTTTGATTGCAAACAGAAGCCCTATATCTGCAGCCACCTTTGCATGAATTAATAACAGGGCAGGAAATAGCATGGCATTCAAGCTCTTCCAGTCTAATAGGTTTTAACTTCTGCCACACCAGCCGCAAGCCTTCATTTATATTGCCGAGCGGAGTTTCCGCATAAAAGGCACATTTTGCAATGATGCCAGTAGCCAGCACCGAGCAAAGATGAACGCCGCAGGCGAATCCCTCCTCGCTGCCATGGTAACTCTCGCCGAAGCCGTAAGAGAGATATTTCCCAGCAATATCTGGGCTAATCTGAAAAGATTTATTCTTATGGAGATTACCCACAGGGCTTGGGATATCCACCGTCCAGTCTTTAATGCCGAGCTTTCTGAAGAATTTCTCCATCTCATCGAACTCATCGAGGTTTTTGCTGTGAACCACTGTGGCTGCTGATACTGAAATCTCAAGCTCTAATGCTTTTTCAAGATTTTTCATGGCTCGTTTATAAGTGCCTTTTCCTCTTAAGGCATCGTGTCCAGCCTCCATACCGTCAATACTAAACTGTATTTCATTGAAGTTGAGGCTTCTAATGATTTCGTCATTCAGCAAGAGCCCATTAGTGAAAAGCACTTTCCTGCAACTCAAGGATGGAAGAATTGCATTTATCTTATTAAATCCACTATGCATAAGAGGTTCGCCCCCTGTAATCATCACCCGTAACCCTTGCATTTCCTCAAATTCGATGAGAACCTTTCTTATATTCTCAAGAGAAAGTTCATTATTCTGGGGCACCCCTATAAAGCAATGTTTGCACCTGAGATTGCATTTATCAGTTACCTGAAGCTCGAGGTATCTGAGAGACGGGACAGGGGATTTAATAATCGGGGCTGGTTCTCTGTCACAAGGTGAGGTTCTCAATATGCCTTCTGTCATGCAAAAATTAATGAAATCGGCGTCAATCCTATCAATCTCGCATCCTTCCTTGTAAGTGCATGTTCTGAGAAATTCAAATCCCTCCTTATCTAATTCGTATAATTCATCTTTTTTGATGTCATACAGCGCCGGCGTTTCGAGCCATTTTAATACATGATTATCAGACAGGTAATATCTCATCAGTTATCTTGTGACAGGTTGCACGTTATTCATCTTTACTGTTCAAGGCTTCTGTCGTAGAGCTCTTTCTTGCTTAAACCATACTGCTCTGCGATCATCTTTACTGCTTCTTTTCTCCCTAATCCTTTCTTCATGATTAGTCTGACTTCACACAGAGCCTCATCAATGGAAATATTGCGGGCTTCCCCGCCGCTGAGAACAATCACGAATTCCCCGGCTATCTTCATATTATTTAGAACATCGAGGATTTCGGAAATCTTTCCCCTTGATATATCTTCATGCAATTTTGTTATCTCTTTGACAACGGCAGCCTTCCTGTCTCCTAAAATATGTAAGATATCTGAGAGAGTCTCAATTATCCTGTGTGGAGCTTCGTAAAAAATGATTGTTCTTGTTTCAAAGGCAAGTTCTTTAAGTTTTTTCTGTCGTTCTGAAGGCTTGGAAGGCAGAAAACCTAAAAAAATAAATTCCTGAGCAGATAGTCCTGATATGGATAAGGCGGCAATTAGGGCAGAAGCGCCTGGCACTGGTATAAGAGATATACCTTCCTCAATTGCCATTCTGATTAATACCGCTCCAGGGTCTGAGATGCCGGGGGTTCCTGCGTCAGAGATAAGGGCGCAAGACTGACCAGCCTTGAGTCTCTCGATGATTTGCTCAGCCCGTATCTTCTCTTTTTCGGACCAGTAGCTTATTAGCGGCTTTGATATATTGTAGTAGTTGAGAAGTTTGAGGGAATGACGGGTATCTTCTGCTGCAATAAAATCAACTTCCTTCAGGGTAGCAAGCGCCCTTAAGGTTATATCTTCGAGATTGCCAATGGGGGTTGAGACGATATATAGCCTCCCTGAATTCATACACTTATTTATTCCATCTCGAGCAGTTTTCTTAAACGTTTATCAGCCCTAACAACATCATCAACGTTATCGCCAGAGAGATCCCATGAATACTCTCCCTTTGCGCTTCTTTTAAGTTTTATCTTGACAGGTTTTTTAGGTTTTACCTGCTGGATTTCTGGGCTTTTTGTATATTGCAGCTTTTGCCCTGTCTGTGGTTTTTCTGTAGCATAAAGAGGCAATGTATTGAAAAAACTTATTATAAATAAAACACATATGAAAACAACAAAGCCTTTTTTGTAAAGCCTCAATGAATTAAATTTGTTATTCCTCGTTTTTTTCATGTTACCAACTCCTGTATTTATTAGTTATAGGAAATCTCCTGTCCTTTCCGAATGCCCTCGGGGTTATCTTGATTCCGGGCGGCGACTGCCTTCTTTTATACTCGCTCACATCTATCATTCTGACGACCTCTTTTATGCACTCTTTTTGACATCCCGAGTGGGTCTCAACAAGTTCTTCAAAACTCATATCTTCTTCGATATATGCCTTTAGGATGGGATCAAGGATTTCGTACGGAGGCAGCGTATCAGTATCTTTTTGTCCGGGCTTGAGCTCAGCAGACGGTTCACGGGTAAGGATTCTTTCTGGAATAATCTGGCTCTTTTCCTTCCAATTCTTCCACCTGCAGAGTTTATATACCAGAGTTTTGGGAACATCCTTGATGACGGCAAACCCCCCTGCCATATCGCCGTAGAGAGTGGCATAGCCGACGCTCATCTCAGACTTATTTCCTGTTGTCAGGACAAGCCAGCCGAATTTGTTTGAGAATGCCATCAGTATATTCCCTCTTATCCTTGCCTGGATATTCTCTTCTGTTGTATCCTTTTCACCCTTGTTGTCCGAATCAATCAGGGAAAAACCTTGCCTAAATGTCTCAAGATATGAACCAAAAACAGGTGTAATAGGAACTTCTATTATCTTGATTCCGAGATTTTCGGAGAGTTGATAAACATCTTCTCGGCTTTCTTTGGAGGTGTAAGGCGAAGGCATAAATAAGCCGATAACATTGTCCCTCCCTATAGCATCAACTGCAATTGACGCAACGAGGGCAGAGTCAACGCCGCCGCTTAACCCAATGCATACCTTTTTGAATCCATTCTTGCAAATGTAATTGTTTGTGCCAGTAATGAGCGCCTTATATATTTCTTCTTCCTCCTGTTCGTCAGTTCTTAAAGGATAAGGCATACTGAATCGCGGCGGGCATACATGCATCTTGTCTTTAGACCATTCAATCTTTCTTTCAATCTTTACCTTTTCAATCAATCCCTGTTGAAGAGTTATTGCCTGCTGCCTTCTTCTTGGGTCATGCAGTCTTTTAATGAAAACTGCTTCAAGATTCAAGTCGGCAACGATTATGTCCTCTTCAAAGCCTTTGGCTTCGGCTATCAGCCGGCCATTCTGATCTACAATTAAACTTCTCCCATCAAATACGAGTTCGTCCTGCCCCCCTGTCATATTTAAATAAGCAATAATCACATTGCTGTCGGAAGCCCTTGTTGAGAGCATCTTTTTTCTGAATCCTGTTTTGGCAATGTGGTATGGGGAGGCGTTGATGTTGATTATAAATTCGGCTCCTGCAAGGGCTTGGATAGTTGAAGGTCCTTCTGGATACCATATATCCTCACAAATATTAACGCCGAATACAACCTCACCCATTTCATAAACAGGATGACGGGTTCCCACCTGAAAATATCTGAATTCATCAAAAACCCCGTAGTTAGGCAGGTGACATTTGTGATATACATCAATAAGGGTGCCTTTATGAATTATAGCCGCTGCATTGTAAATGTCATCCTTTTTATCTATAAAACCGACAATTACAATGTAATCCCCGACTCTTTCCTGTATCTCGCTTAGTGTTTTGAGATTATCCCTTATAAATTGCGGTTTTAGTAGTAAATCTTCAGGCGGATAACCCGATACTGCAAGCTCTGGAAAAGCTATTATATCAGGACAAAATTTTTCAGCATCCTGCATGAACTGGATTATTTTTTTACTATTGCCCGGGAAATCCCCTACGGTAGGGTTAATCTGGCAAAGAGCTATTCTTATAGTTTTCACTTGAAAATACTCCTTAATATAATAAAGCACTGATGATGTGTCGTATTATCCAGTTCATTATATTTTCTCTATCATTTATGCCTTATATAAATTATGGGTGGTTTTCATAAAATGAAGGATTATCTATATTCTGAATAATTTTATCATATTTCAGCTTGTTGTCGTTTAAAAAACTATTCAAACTGTAATTGTGCCATAACAAAGAACTAAGAAAAGGAGGCTGCGTGAGGGTTTGAAAAAAACCAGAAAGGTTAACCCTCACGCATGGATGTGGAGGGGTTGATGAGCTTTGCGAGCTTTATACTTTGCTAAAAATAAGCTTTTGAGAATCTGTCTTTCTATTTGTTTCTTCAGTTAAAAGTTCCCCAACCAGTTTCCAACAGCCACTAATCTTTATAAAGGCTAAAAAGGTGCTCGTTGCAACTAAATTGGCAAAAAACTTTTTATTTAAACTTATGCCACCAATACATTCCCATGTAGGCAGTCTCGTTTATCCAGAAGTGGTCATCTCTAAATATAAGCATGGATTCAATGTCAACCCTTTCTGTTGCGCTTAATCTTCTGTTCTTTTTGAATTCCCAGTGTTCTATAACCTCGCCTAAATCGTGATATGCAAAAGAGCTTTCTATCTCATAACTTTTGGCAAAAAGCATACGGTAATCGTCATATTCCCACTTTATCTTTATTTCTGGAAATCCCACTTCAGTAACTATAAAAACATTGGACGGATTAAGTTTAAAAGTCTTTAAGAGAGCCTGCTCAAAACCCATTTGGGTCAGATGCAAGGTATTGCAGGCGATAATGAGATCATACCTTCTGTAATCCTGATAGGTGATGTCTTCCCATGTTTTATCGTCTGTCTTTATCCAATCAATACCCCTTTTGCCTGCCTCATCATACAAAAGACTTCTCATGCCGGTGGAAGGTTCAATTGCAGTCACATCACAGCCGATAACACAAAGCGGAAAAGATAGAATGCCGTTTCCGGCGCCGATGTCTAAAATCTTCCAGCCCGGTTTGATCATAGTCATGAGCGTTTTTATTATCCTGTCGTGATAATCACTGTGTTCTACCCACAGCTTATACCATTTTGCATAACCATCCCAGAAGTGAATGGTCTTTGCTCTCTTACATACTGCATTTTCCATAAGATCCTCCAAAATAAAAAGCCACGAAAACTGCGCCTTTCTGACGCCATGCCTTCGTGGCTTTATTATTGTTTTTAACATTTAATTATTATTGCACTTCAGTGCAATATATTTTCCCACATCTGGCGAAATAAAAAACTTATTGTCTTTCGGTCAAGATGCTGAAGTTTTTAACTCCTGAGAGCCGCACCTCGTCAATTACACTCACAAGCAAGCCAACATTCACGTCTTTATCAGCCTTGATTCTCAAAAAATCCTTCTCTGGATTTTGCAGACTACCGATGATAGCCTCTTGAAGATTTCCAAGAGTTACTTTTGAATTTTGATAATAAATTTCGCCGTTTTTGCTGATGAATATCGTATTAATGGTTTCATTCTTTGTCTCAGAGGTTTTAGATTCAGGCAATTTAATCCTTATTGCCGGCTCCTGCATCAGGTGAGAAGTAAGCATAAAGAACAAAAGAAGCAGAAAAACAACATCCACCAAAGGGGCGATGTTTATGTGAACATGGTTGTGATGCTTTCTGTCAAATTCCATTTTTATGTCTCATATAAAGATTTGTTGCGGTCTCTCTCATAATAAAGGCGATATCATCAGCCCTTTTTTCGAGATAATGATGCCCGATATGAATTGGGATTGCAACGAGCAGGCCTGCAGCAGTTGTGATGAGGGCTTCCCATATGCCTCCTGCAAGCATTGAGGGGTTGACGGTAGTGCTGTGTTCTATCACTATGAAGGCTTTAATCATGCCTGTAACGGTTCCTGTCAATCCAATGAGGGGAGCTATGGTTGCTATCAGGCTTAACCAGCTTAATCCTTTTTCAATCTGCCTTACCTGCCTTGTGCCTATTATGGATATCTCTTTTTCATTACCCCCGTTTTTAATAGCATCAATAATAGGCTGCATAATGGAAGGAGTCTTTTTGAGTATGTCCTGAGCCGGGACATGCAATTCTCCAAGCATCTGGCGATATTGAATAAATTTGTTTATTATTACGGTAATCCCTATGATCGAACATAACGCTATAGGATACATCAGAAAGCCGCCCTTGACAAAAATATCAATCATCTGTTTTCCTCAACGTAAATTTTATAGGCAGAAGAGCCCGTGATGGGATGGGCTTCCCCTCTTTTTTTGCCGGAATGAAGGTTGATTTTTTAATAGCTTCAATTGCCGATTCTGTAAATCCAAATCCTGCGCCTTCGATAACCTCAAGTTTCAATAACTTGCCCTTATCATCAATAGTAAGCCTCAAAACCACCCTGCCTTCCTTGCCAAGCCTCCTTGCCATAAAAGGATAGACAGGCATCTCTTTATGATAAAACCTTGGACCCTCTGAGGAGCCGAATTCAACGTCCCTTAGTTCAACAGTTTTTGGCTCTGCTTTATATTCAACATAAGCCTTCTCGACAGGCGGAGGAGGAGCAACATGCATAGCCTCATTTGATTCTGATTGAACAGTAGGCTCGATAATCTGCTCTTTAAGAATTTCTTTTTTTTCAGGCTTCTTTTTTTCATGTTTGACAATCGGCGGAGAAGGCTTTTCATCGCTGAAGACAAAAAGCTCAATCTCCTTTTGCAATACAGGGCTTACAATTAGAGAAAAAGGTATAAAAAAAATAAGCATATGAATGCAGATTGAGATTATCAGTCCTGATTTATTCTTATTTATGATTTCGTTAATATACATATGCAATCGATTAATTTCTTCAAATTTTACTCATTATAGCAAAAAAGCCACGAAAGCTGCGCTTCAAGCGCTATTGCCTTCATGGCTTATCTCTGTAAGACCCGTTATTTATTCTGAATCGTGAATTCAGAACTTCAGTTCATCTGAATAACTTATGATATTCAAGGAGCTTTATTTTTGTCAAGAGTCACCAAAGTCCCTAAAACAGAGATAGAAGCATGCAGAAATAGAGAACCCCCTTCTGGTTTAAAG
>DAIQAO010000065.1:0-11445 GCA_036781645.1 Dissulfurispiraceae bacterium | reverse complement strand
GGGCTGCTCTTTTAAATAAAATATGGTAGGTATAAAGATTTCTGAAACAGCCCCTCCTATTTTTCCACTGCTTAATCGCTGCGTTATCTCTCATTTATTAAATAAAGCAGGTTATCGTCAATTTTATAAAGCATAGGAACAATGTTAATGCCCGAATATCTTGCCCTCAACCTCTTTGCTTCAAATAATGTAAAGTCAATTTCGTTGCCTATCTCATACAACGGCGCAAAATTATTAAAATAATCTTCAGCCCATTGCCTCTGCCAGCCTGCACCATCGACCAACCCGTTAATGAAAGAGTCCTTTTTTGATATCAGACCAACCATTCCACATTTGTCGTGTCCTATCAGAGCGATATGCCGAACGCCACCGACTGCTAAGGCATAAGATATGTGGAATTCACTATATCTTAGATTAGCTCCGCCTGTGCATATGATATAAGCAAACTTTTTAGGAATGTTGAGATATTTTCTGTTGTCCATGCACATCCCGATTAGCAGATGCGCCTTTTCATAAGATTCAAATGGGCGATTAAGATTATGATATTCCAAAAGCAACCCTATAGGGGTTTCCCTATAATGAGGCGGAATATCATCTGCTTGAAGAATACTTTGTAATTTTTCCATTTTTTTCTAACCTCCTTAAATTCGGTGATATAACTAAAAGGCTTTATAAAATCAACATGTTAGATAAGAAAGGCTGGTGAAGTTTTTTATACGACACCTTATAAAAGAATTTTCAAGGAAACTTTACGAAAAGGCATTGTATTATTAAAGAATAAAGCAAAATTAAAGTGAATTCGTCGATTATAAAAACTCCGAAATAACCCTTCCTATGGCTATTATTGTAACCTAATTAAAGCTCCCTTAACCCCTTGCTTTTCAAGACGATAAATAGCGGAAGGCATCGGGAAGGGATTCTATCAGATCAGAGGCTATCATAGAATTTTCCCCCTTTTTCTCTGAAGTCAAGTCGCCAGCAAGACCATGAATATATACGCCATTTATGGAAGCGTTCAGGGGATTCAGCCCCTGTCCGACAAAAGATGCTATAATTCCAGTCAGCACATCGCCTGAGCCTGCCGTTGCCATGCCGGGATTGCCTGTGGTGTTTATAAATAAATCTCCAAATGGGGAAGCTATAACGGTTGGGGCTCCTTTGAGGACAACATTAATTCCAAATTCACTGGAAAGTCTTAAAGGGATACCGAGTCTGTCTTTTTCGATATCGGCAGTCTTGCAAACTAAATTAAAAACACGGCTATATAACCTTGCCATCTCTCCGGGATGGGGTGTTATCACAACTGAAGATTTTGCCTGTTTAAGATTATCTGGATTTTGGGATAATGAATTAATGCCATCGGCATCGATAATCAACGAAACAGGAGATGTTTTAACAATTTCTGCCACCAGCATTTCGGTATCAGGAGAAACGCCTATACCTGGACCAATTGCGACAGCATCAACTTTGTCAGAGATAAATGAAAAGATTTCATCAAGTGCCTTGATTGAAAACATGCCCTTGCCATCATCTTTCAGGGGCAATGTCATTTCCTCTGTAATCCTGCCCTGAAAGACATCAATCAAAGATTCTGGCACACCAATGGTAACTAAGCCAGCGCCACTTCTCAAGCATGCCTTCGCACACATCAATGCAGCGCCTGTCTTGCCTTTTGATCCTGCAATGATGAGGACATGACCATAGTCGCCTTTGTGAGAATATCTTTGTCTTGGTTTTATCAGCGATAAAACAGAACTTTTTTGTATAAGTTCTACCTTCAGTTTTTCAGAGTTCAAAAGCTGCGGCGGAAAACCTATGTCTTCGACAAAAAGTTTGCCAGAATAGTCTGCGCCAGGATAAAGAATATGTCCCCTCTTAGGCAAACCAAATGTTACTGTATAATCGGCTTTAATAGCTGCTCCAAGAACTTCTCCTGTGTCAGCAGAAATCCCAGAAGCAATATCTATCGAAAATACAGGGGAGTTTGAACTATTTATCATATCAAAAATTTCAACAAGGTTTTCACTAACAGGTTTGTTAAGTCCAGTCCCAAATACCGCATCAATAATTATAGCGCTATGCAAATCGGAAGGGTTTATCGTAGATTTAAATTCCGCGGGAACATTAAAATTCTTTGCTATCTTGTATTGGATATCGCAATCAGGACTGAGAAAGCCCTTTTCACCCAATAAAATGGCTTTTACACGGTATCCCCAGTTTTGCAGGATCCGCGCAACCACCAACCCGTCTCCGCCGTTGTTCCCTTTGCCGCACAAGACTATAATCTTCCCACCCTTATAAAACTCTCTTACCTTCTGAGCGACAGAGAGCCCCGCTCTCTCCATAAGAATTAGAGAAGGAACTCCGTATTGTTCAATCGTTAACTTATCAATCTGCCTCATTTCGTCTGAGGTAACGACTTTCACTTCTTTCCTCCTATTGCCTGATCAGCTATTGCAGCTATTGTCAGAAGTTAATCAATACTTTCAATAAAGAATCTCTGAACACTCTCAGCAGCCTTCAAGATGTCATTTTTACGCAGCTTTACAGCTTCCCTGTCACCAAGCATATTGCTTATACCCCTTATCTCTACAGGAGTAATTCCATAAAGTTTGCAGATATGGGCAACCGCAGCACCTTCCATATTCTCACAAATCGCTTTGAATTTTTTCTCTATAGCAAAGGCTTTTTCAAGAGAGCCGGTGCATGAAGAAACGGTCAGGAAATTCCCCTTGTTCTTGAAAGTGCTTAACTTTTCTGGTATCAGTAATGGAAACTCGTTGAAATAATCTACTCCATCAATTCTTATAAGCGGTAGTTCAATCTCCTGCATAGTATGAAAACTATCCCTTAAGGCTAATCCCTCATCTCCATATATTTCTTTTTCGCCTATTACTATATCACCTATACTTAGCCCTGATGATGGATAAGCCCCGCCAATTCCTATTATATAAATGATGTCAGGGGAAAATCTCTCGATAAGAAGCGCCGTCCCATGAGCTGCATTAACTTTCCCAACACCGCATGTGCAGATTACAACAGAGGTCTTTTGATTTATTAAGCCTCTGTAAAATGTCTTATGATGTATATCAATGCGTTCAAGTGCATTCAGAGCACCAACAACGGTATTTATTTCAATTTCTGTCGAAGCAATCACACCTATAGGCATGTATCCATAATAAATGATTTTATATTAAAGTTCCACTTCCCAAATTCTGGACAAAGTGATTTTTAACCTTTCTTTATTAAAATTTGCTATAATTGATGAATTATAAATAATTATTATGTTATTATAATTTGCTATGGGACTCGAAGATCACAAAATGAAAGTCTTCTGCACCGTTGCTGAAACGAAGAGCTTCTCCAAAACCTCCGAAATTGTCCATTTGACCCAGCCCGCTGTCAGCTTACAGATTCAAGCATTGGAGGAATATTATGAAACCAAATTATTTGATCGGACAAGCAACTCCATAACCCTTTCCCCAGCCGGCGAGGTTTTGTATAAATATGCAAAATACATTCTGGCATTGTATGCCGCAGCAGAAAAAGAAATCGGGAAAATAACCGGTCATACCAAAGGCAGCGTTACTATAGGTGCGAGCACAACTATAGGGAATCATATATTGCCCAGTGTTATCTTAAGTTTCAAAAAAGCCTATCCCAAAATCAAAATAAATGTCTATATCGAGAACACCAAAAAAATAATGGATCTTCTAAACACGGGAACAATCGAGATCGGTCTTGTTGAAGGGGAGATGTCAAAATACAAAGTAACTCTCGACCCAATAATTCAAGATGAACTTTTCGTGATTGTCTCGCCCCAGCATCCCTGGGCAAAAAGAAAAACCATCTCGATAGCTGAACTTTCTAAAGAACCATTCATTTTTAGAGAAGAAGGTTCAGGCACTAGGCAGGTTACTGAAAAATACTTCTCTTCCCATGGAATCAAAATGAGGGACATCCATTTAAACATCACGCTTGGCAGCACTGAAGCAATCAAAGAAGCCGTCGAAAGCGGCATAGGGGTGTCTATAGTATCAAAATGGGTTGCAAGAAAAGAGGTAAAATACGGAAATTTGATTATGCTGGGTATTAAGGAAGGCAGAATGGTCAGCAATTTTCATCTTGTAATGAACAAAAATGCTATTCTTTCACACGCTGTAACCGAGTTTATCTCTTTTATGAAAACATACCCTTACGAAAATTTGCTTAAAGATTACTTTTTATAAGTCCTTTTAGAACTGCTACAACCCAATTACCTGACCGCAATTCTCCCCGTTCCATCAGTAACATTACCGATGACAGCAAAAAAGACACCAGACTTTTGAAATACGGGCAGGTTTTCTTCGGGCAATGTTATCAAAAGTCCCCCTGATGTTTGAGGATCAAAAAGCAATAATTTTTCCTCATCAGTGAGATATGAGGCAAAATCTATTCGGGATTCAAAAAAGCGCAGATTCCTATAAGCGCCCTCAGGAACCATTCCTTCACCAATGAGCCTCATGACATCTTCAAAAACAGGGATAGCTTTTTTATTGATAATAAAATCCACTGATGATTTTTTCAGCATTGAGGCAGCATGTCCCAATAAACTAAAACCCGTTACATCGGAACATGATGATGCCTTTGCTTCAACAGCAGATGTTGAAACAACATCATTCAATGTCAGCATCCAGTCAATGGCGTCTTTTATCTGAGAATCATTCACCTTGCCCCCTTTTAATGCTGTAGTAAGGATACCAGTTCCTATCGGTTTTGTAAGAATAATGACATCCCCCTTTTTTGCTCCTGAAACCTGTAGAATATTGTCCCTGTTGACCTTCCCTGTAACAGAAAGTCCAAACTTAAGCTCGGGATCCTCAAATGTGTGACCTCCTATCAGAACAACCCCGGCTTGTTTAAGGATGCTCTGTGCACCCCTAATTATTTCTTGCAAGACAACTGGTTCATAATCGCATGAAGGGTATCCTGCAATTGCAAGAGCTGCCAAAGGCTTGCCTCCCATAGCATATACATCGCTCAGAGAATTGCATGCGCTTATTGCACCAAATGTAAAGGGGTCGTTTACAAGGGGAGTTATAATATCAACAGTTTCCACAAGAGCCGTGCCGTCGACTAAATACACCCCTGCATCATCGCCAGGACCGACAAGGACTTCGACATGTCCGGATATTTTTGCGGGGAGTTTCTGTAAATTTAAATTAGTGAGGATATCATCCAGATCCGACGGACCTATCTTTCCCGCTCAACCGGCTGCCTTGACTTTTTCAGTAAGCTTGTAGTCTTTCATAGAGAAGGGATATTTAATTCTTGATTACAATTTCAAACAGCTAAGATTAAAAGCAAAAACTAAGAGCGGGCGGCGGGATTCGAACCCGTGACCTTCAGCTTGGGAAGCTGACACTCTACCGCTGAGTTACGCCCGCATAAAGACGATTTAAGACTATTGTAATAAATCAATAAGACTTTTTCAATATTGACTGAAGACGGGAAATAAAGCTTGATTTATAGGATAAAATCTAATAATATTTAAGAGATATAAAAATTAATATTTTTCTTGAATGGAAAATTATCTCGAGGAGGCGCTTATGCGGAAGGCGTTACTGTCAATTCTTTTATTAGTAATCGTTTCTTTTTTAGTTGGATGTGCAGGGGAGACCAAGCAGTTATATATGAAAGACACTACAGGGGCAAGCAAAGAAATAGTATTCCCGAACGGGACTATTTTAGGCGGTGCATCAAAAGAGCAGGCGACTGCGCTCGCAACTATCTTTGTTGACTCCCACAATATGGCTATGCAGGAGTTTGACGAACTGAAAAAGATGAGCAAAAAATCCCTTGCCAATCAAGAAACCATCATGGCTTCTCAACAGAAAAATCTCGAGACAGCTCAGAAAGCCTTGCAGATGATAGAGCAGCTCTCTAAAAATCAGGGAACAGGGGAAATAACGATATTCTTCCCTGTTGGCTCAAGCGAACTGAAAAAAGGCTCTCACGAGTTTGAGAGGCTTGTGAATTTTGCTGACTATTTAGCCAGAGAGAGCAAAGGCAGAAAAGTGCTTTTAATATCTATCGGCAGCGCCTCAGCCTTTGGAGATAAAAAGATCAATGAGAAACTAAGCAAAAAACGCTCAGAAGTCCCTGTGGATCTGCTTGATAAATATCTCATTAATGTTCCTCATCAATTTTTCAAGGTTTACGGCACAGGCGACATTTACAGTCCAAAGAATGTCACAATGAAGGAGCATCAGAGATATCAGCATACAAGGGTCATAGCATTTTACGAAACAGAACAGATACCACCGCTTCCTCAAGACCCCAAGAAATAAACTATCCCAAGAAAGCTGACTTCTTTTGATATTTAAGGAGTCAGCTTTTTAATTTTATTTTTTAAATTCATGGCATATTAACCCCTTCAATGTTAAATCAAGAGATTGCTAAAATATTTAATGAAATCGCCGACCTTCTTGAGATAAAGGGGGACAACCCTTTTCGCATAAGGGCTTATAGAAGGGCTGCGCTTAATATCGAGAGCCTACCAAAGAAAATTGAGGATTTATCGAAAGATGAATTGCGCAGGGTTCCGGGTATTGGCGCTGACCTTGCCGATAAGATACAAAACTATATCAATACAGGAGAAGTGCAAACGCTCACAGAACTTAAAAAAACGATTCCTGAAGGACTGTTGAATATTATGAATGTTCCCGGAATTGGGCCTAAAACAGCAAAGCTGCTTTTTGAGAAGCTAAATATCAGGAATATTGATGAACTCGAAACGCTTGCAGCAGCGCATCAACTTTCTCACCTTCCGGGGATCAAAGACAAGACCGAAGAGAACATACTGAGAGGCATAGCGGCCCTCAAAAGGGGGAGGGAACGACAACCTCTGGGCAAAGTTTTGCCAGTTGCCAATGAAATCGTGGAGTTTCTTAAAAAGAATGCCCCTGTATCCAAAATCACTCTTGCAGGAAGCCTCAGAAGGCAAAAGGATACCGTTAAAGATATCGATATTCTCGCCACATCAAAAGACCCCATAAAAACGATGCAGGTCTTCACCACTATGCCGAATGTAAAGGATGTTTTGTCAAAAGGCTCTACAAGATCAAGCGTTATAATCCGCGAAGGAATACAGGTAGATTTAAGGATTGTAGAAAGTGAATCTTACGGTTCAGCCCTTGCCTATTTCACGGGCAGTAAAAATCATAACATAAGACTCAGAGAGATGGCGTTAAAAAAAGGTTTGAAGATTAATGAATACGGCATTTTTAACGAGACAGAAAATAAGAAACTGGGAGGAGCTGAAGAACAGGACATCTACAAGATTCTTGGTCTACCTTATATAGAGCCGGAATTAAGGGAAGACATGGGAGAGATTGAGGCTGCTCTTGAGGGGAGGCTTCCAAAATTAATTTCTCAAAAAGACATACTCGGAGACCTTCATTTACACTCCAAATGGAGCGATGGCAGCCATACCCTTGATGAACTCATTATTGCAGCTAAAGACCGCGGATATGCCTATATCGCCATTACAGACCATTCCAAAGGACTCGGAGTGGCAAGGGGACTCACTGAGGAGAGACTCCTTGAACAGATTAAAGAGGTAAAGGCTATCAATAAAAAGCTCAAAGACTTCAGGCTGCTGCAGGGCATTGAGGTGGACATCAAGAGTGACGGCACCCTTGACTTTGAGGATGCTATTTTACAACAACTCGATTTAGTCGTGGCGTCCATCCACTCAGGATTCAAGCAATCTTCTCAGCAAATAACCTCGAGACTTATCTCGGCGGTGAAAAACCCCTATGTAAGCATCATTGCCCATCCAACAGGAAGGCTTTTAGGCGAAAGGGATGCCTATGAGGTAAACATGGAAGAAGTATTACAAACAGCACGTGAAACAGGCACTGCATTTGAGATAAATGCTTATCCCTCAAGGCTTGACCTGAACGAGTCATATGCAAAAAGGGCAAAGGAATTATCCGTGCCATTAGTTATCTCTACTGATGCTCATATAATAAATCAGATGGATTATATTGCTTACGGCGTTTCAATCGCCAGAAGGGGTTGGCTTGAAAAGGACGATGTATTAAATACGCTAAAGGCAGACGACCTTTTAAAGAGACTGAAACACAAAAAGGAATAATTAAGTTAATAAATGCTGGCTTGTATTATAATAGTTACTGACCAATCAGTTTTAACAAATTTTTAAAATATATGGCGGAGGAATATATGGATTTAAAAGAGTATGTGCTTGAAAAGGCTAAAGAGGCAAAAAATGGAGCGAGAAGTCTCGCAAAAGCCTCGTCGGACAAAAAAAACATCCTTCTTATCAAAATGGCTGCGGCTTTGGAGGACATGGCTGAGAAACTTATATCAGAAAACAAAAAAGACATCAAATCTGCAGAGAAAAAGGATCTCTCTAAGGCTATTATTGACAGGCTTACCCTCAATGATATAAGGATAAAGGAGATGTCGGCAGGCCTCAGGGAAGTGGCGCAGCTGCCTGACCCTGTTGGCGAGATAACAAAAATGTGGCAGAGACCTAACGGGATGATGGTCGGCAGAATGCGCGTCCCGATAGGCGTTATTGGTATTATTTATGAAGCCCGTCCTAATGTTACCGCAGATGCTACAAGCCTCTGCTTGAAAGCAGGGAATTCAGTCATCCTGAGGGGTGGCTCAGAGGCAATTAATTCAAATAAGGCTATAGTAGGAGTATTAAGGAAAGTAGCCAAAGATGAGGGCATACACGAGGGAGCCATAACCTATATCGACATCCCGGACAGGCAGGCTGTAATGGAAATGCTAAAACTTGAAGGTATCATAGATTTAATAATACCAAGAGGCGGAGAGGGACTTATTAGAACTGTGACAGAGAATTCAAGAATACCTGTCTTAAAACACTACAAAGGCGTTTGCCATGTATTTGTTGACAGGGATGCCGACTTAAAAATGGCAGAAGATATATGTTTCAACGCCAAGGTTCAGAGGCCTGCAACCTGCAATGCGATGGAAACAATGCTCGTTGACGATAAGATTGCAGCCGTTTTTCTCCCAACGATGCTAAAAAGGTTTCAGGACGCAGGGGTTGAGCTAAGGGGTTGCACCAAAACTATTTCCCTTTTCCCTGATATTAAACCTGTAAAAGAAAAGGATTATTACAATGAATATCTCGATTTGAAACTAAATGTCAGAATCGTAGGCGGCTTAGAGGAGGCAATGGAACATATCGCAAAATACGGCTCAGCCCATTCAGACTCCATTGTAACAAAAGACTATACTAAAGCGATGCAGTTTATAAAAGAGGTTGATTCCTCTGCTGTTTTTATAAACGCATCCACCCGCTTGAATGACGGCTTCCAGTTCGGACTCGGCGCTGAGATAGGCATCTCAACAGACAAAATTCATGCAAGAGGACCGATGGGGCTTGAAGAACTAACCTGCACTAAATTCATAGTTTTTGGCAGCGGACAGTTAAGGGAGTAAGGCTTTTGATAAAATTTGTCAGAACCTATACCTAAACTACCTATTGCCTCATAATTAAGATATTAGGCATAAATGTCTTTCAGTGCGCACCCAAAAAGCTGAGACAGACCAGGTAGAATAAAATTTATCCCCCGTCATTTTAATAACTCCCCCCAGCCTCCTCTTAATTTAAGGGAGGTGTGGAGGGGTAAGATGAGTGAGGGGGGTAATTTTCGGCAGATTGGCTGGGAGCGGGGAGATACCTTGATTTATCATCAGGAGTAAGCTTTATGACAAAAACATCAAAAGATGTTTGAGGGTAGAAAAACATGATATAATTTTACGAAATAAATTAGTTCAAAAAGGCAGGTAAAATCAGAGCACTGTGCTCAATGGCAGTTTTTTAATACTAATGAATTCTATCATAAGCTTTGAGCCTTAACAGGATGTGCTTAATGAAAACTTTCGATTTTACAGTAGTAATCTGGAAAGAAAAAGAAGGCTATGTTTCAAAGTGCCCTGAATTGGGAGTTGCAAGCTGTTGGGACAGCATATCCGATGCAACATCTAATCTGAAAGAAGCTGTTGAGTTATATATTGAAAACGCTGAGGCGCTTGGGATGCTGGAAGATATTGAAGAAAGCCTTACTACCAAAGAAAAATTCACATCTCACATTGAAGTAACATATGCTTAAACTGCCTGTTGTCTCGTCAAAACAGATAATCAGGGCACTGCAGAAGATAGGCTTTCAAAATAGCCCAAAAGAGGAAAGGGCAGCTATCTTGCCTTTGTAAAAACAGACACCGATAGAACCCGCCTTGTTATAGTCCCGGACAGAAACAAAATTCCTAAAGGAACGCTGCTTGCCATATTGGAACAGGCGAGACTGACAAAAGATGAGTTTATAAACCTGCTGAATGATTAAGGAAATTTATGCCAAAAACCAACTAGGCGACGGATACCCCTATCTTACATCTTCCCTTTAAATAACTCCTCCCAACCCCCTCTTAACCTAAGAGGGGAAGTTAGGGTGAGGGTGAATGATTTTCAGTAGTTTGGCTGGGAATAACCACTTTTTCCTGAAAAATAATCTATAATTATGTTAAGTCTTATGCGGAATGAGGAGGGGTATGGCAAAGGGTTCTGTCAATAATGATGTTGGAGTGCCTACGGTATCTCTGCATATCCATGAAAACATAGCTCCTGAAGCCATAATCCGCTCAGTCAAAAGAGAAAGCCCTCAGCCTGATTTATTTGTAAAGCCAGAGATTTTATGAATAACTATGAAAAAAATAAAAAGCATACCACAATTTGACAGGACCCGGGAGAAGATGGAACAAAAGGGCGCAAAAGCCCTTTCTGCCCTTGAACTATTAGCGGTTCTGCTCAGCAGTGGGATAAAAGGCAAAGATGTTTTTGAGGTGGCAAAGGATATTTTAAAGTTTGCTCAAAATGATTTTGACGCTATCAGCATGGAAAAATTAAAGAACATAGAAGGGGTTGGCTAAGGCGTGCCAGATTATGGCTGCCATTGAGTTTTCAAAAAGATTCTTGCTCAAAGAGGGATTAAAGATAAAGAATGTTGATGATGTAGTCAGATTAACCGAAGAATTAAAAGATAAGAGGCAGGAATATTTTTTAAGCTTAACATTAGACGGCGCATCTAACCTAATACAGAAAAGGACTGTTTTTATAGGCACACTAAACCATAGTATAGTCCATCCGAGAGAGGTGTTTGCCGATGCAATAAGCGATAGAGCGGCAGGCATTATTTTTGTGCATAATCATCCTTCTGGAGATATTGAGCCGAGTAAGCAAGATGTTGAGATAACACAACGGTTTTTAGAAGTTGGTAAAATAGTAGGGATAAATGTAATTGACCATATAATTATCAGCAAGGGTAGTTATTTCAGTTTTCAGGCAGAGGGGATGTTAAAGAGTGGTAATACATGATTAAGATTTATCTTGATACAAATATATAC
>DAIQAO010000064.1:0-11750 GCA_036781645.1 Dissulfurispiraceae bacterium | reverse complement strand
ATGGTCTGTCATATGGTTAAAGACAAAAATTGGAAGATTCTGATAAAGTCAGGAGTCCTTAAATTTTTTGAAAACATACCCCAGTTTTATGTATCTTCTTTCACCTCCCTTCACCATCGAAATACACAGCAATACTACAGATATCCCCCCTGAATTTAGTAATGCAGTATTCGACAACCTCTCCATCCGGATCTTTTGCAATGCTCTTCACAACAAGAAGCGGGATTTTTGGCGATATCTGAAGGATGTCCATGTATGAATTTTCCGGCATGGAGACCTCAAAAGAGGATGAAGCCCTCGTTGCTTCAACATCATAACGTTTCTTTAAAAGCTCATAAAGAGAAAAGTTGCCTTCTATGTGATTTTGAATACCTGGGAATCTGTCCGAATTGAGAAAGGATGTTGTATGACAGAAAGGTATCTTATTTAATTCCATTTCTGTAGGGATTTGCTCGCTGGGCTTAAAAACACCTTTTTCTATTTGCTTAATCAGTATTTGAAAAGCTGTTGATAACATGCGATACCTTCATCTCTGCATATCATTTTGTCTCTCCTTATTAGTTGTCTATACATCTATACAATATAATTGTACGGAAGGAATATTTCACGAGTATTAAAGAAATGCTACAATCTGGTTAAAAATATATCCAATTGGATATAAAAGTGGTAAAATAATAAATGAAGATATATCTTGATGTTTGTTGTCTGAACAGGCCTTTTGATAACCATTCGCAGGACAGAATTCGCCTTGAATCAGAGGCGGTTGTTACTATTCTTGAACGATGTCAGATTGGAAAGTGGCATTTAGTGAGTAGCGAGATTGTAGATATTGAAATATCAAAAATTCCCAATCCGGATAAGAGGTATAAGATGAAAATTCTGGCAACTATTCGTCAAGCATTTATAACTGTTGATGAATTTGTTGAAGCAAGGGCAATAGAGCTTGAAGGGTTAGGTTTTAAGGCATATGATGCTTTGCATATTGCATGTGCTGAGAGGAGCGGAGCAGATGTTTTCCTGACCACAGACGATAGTCTTGTAAAAAAAGCTTTGCAGAATAAAGATATTTCAAGAGTAAGAGTAGAAAATCCTGTGAAATGGTTAATGGAGGTGATTTAAAATGAGTATGCAAACATTAAGCCCAGCACATATAAGGAAATTAGGATTGGAAGCTTTGGCAAAGGAATTGGGACCTTTAGGCATGGTTCGTTTTCTTCAGCAATTTGAAAGCGGTATCGGAGATTACACCAGAGAGAGAGAGCAGTGGTTAAAAGGGGCGTCTGTGCAGGATGTGATTGAGGAAATAAAAGTGAGACGCAAAGAGAAAGAAGTTTAAAAGGCATGAAAAAACATGGCGAGGAAATCGTGGCAGGCTTGAGAGGTTTATTTTAAAGTTAAAAATCCCTGCTCTTTATGAGATATGAATAATATGCCGCTGCATTGGTTGGTTTGCGCTTTAGCGTACCAAAATCTACTTTATATAAACCAAATCTTGCATCCAGACCTTGCAGCCATTCATAGTTGTCGATTAAAGACCAGTAGAAATATCCCCTGACATCGAGACCTTCTTTGATGCACTTTTCGATGACATCAATGTGCTTTTTCATGAATTATTTTTTCTCATTAACATGAGTTACAATTTCATTTTTCGGTTTATCATTGGCATATTAAGCTTTGAAGCATACCTGAGCATTTTTTCGAGTCCATGCGGATGTACCTCCCATCCCATATCAGTAAGACCATATCCATCAATATCTCTATGTCTCAATTCAACACACATCTTTTTGAAAGGATTAAACCTAATATGAACCCTCGTGTAGTAATTGACATCGAAAAAATCGAGTTTGTTTTTAATCGGCAAATCAATATATATAGCACTTTTAAACGGAAATTTTATTCAGATTGTTCCCGTAAGGAAGGCGTCGAGCAAGGAATGCTTGTAAAAATATTTTGCAATCTTTGCCAGAAGCCTGTCTAACGGATTCCATCGTCTCCATGGCGCAAGAGCTGCCATGTTGTGTGCAACGCTGACCATTGCATCTTTGCTCTTTTCATGGATAAGGTCGTATGTCATTGAGTGGCACAAAAGAATATTTCTCGAAACCTTAATTGAGAGTGAAGCATCTTTTATTCCTGGAGGCATGCATCCCTCAATAAAAGTAGCACATACGGTTCATTGAATGTTATCCAGTATTTAACCCCTTTAAAAGAAGAAGCAACTTTTTCTGTGTAATTCAAGAATTTTTCAATGCATTCGTCTTTGTGCTATGGATATTTTTAATAAACCAGAGGGGATGCGTGAAAGGAGAGCCTTCAAGTTGGAAGGCAGATGTAGTCACTCTCAATAGAAAAGTAGGCAGACTATAGTCATTAGTCATTGATTTTCAATTATATCTTAACTGTCCATCCTTATTAAATCTATATTTATTGACTATAGAGCAGATTATTCATCCCAATAGCCTTCTGTCCCTTACTATCGATGAGCGGCAATTGGACGCAGACTGCATCTTTGCAGCCTTTTTTACTTCTGTTGCTATGGATGCAAGTTGGGCAAAAGATTTTATCTTATATACTTCTGTGCTGACTATTCCTATGGAGATGGATAAGAGGTTGAATGTCTCCTCATCATTTTTCCTGTTTTTTGAGACATAGTATCCCCTGTTGTAATCCTCAGGGGAATGCAATGCGGGGAGCGTTGCTTCAAAACTTGCTATTATCTTCTCACATGCAGGGATTGAAATCTGGGGAGGAGTAATCACTATAAAATCATCACCGCCTATATGTCCCACAAAACTGAAATCGAAGCCGTATGGCTTTATCGATTCCTCGATTATACATGCGAGCGTTTTGATTACCATGTCACCTTTCTCAAACCCATAGTGGTCGTTGTATGGCTTGAAATTGTCTATGTCTATGTAGCAGACATCGAAGTGCATATTCTGGGAAAGTCTTTTATTTATTTCACGCTGGATTGATTCGTTGCCCGGAAGACCAGTTAGTGGGTTTGAGTTTTTTGCAAGGATAAGGCTTCTTTCTGTTATGGCATCGAGAAGGATGTGAACCGGCACTGTGCCGAAATATTTGCCGTTCTTTGTAACGCATATGTCATCGTAAAGAAGCTCGAATCTTCTCGATTGCAACCTTAGTGCGACATCTTCCAATGTAGTATTCGCATCGACCATCAGTGATGGCTGTTCCATGATATCGATTATACATTTTTTTGCATTAAGGTGCACACCGTAGCCATATCTACCAAGTATATTATTCTCTAAAAACCTGTTCCTATGCAGCATCCCGATAACCCTGTCATCCTCGACAACAGACAGGCTCCTGAGTTCAGGATTTTTAATAAATCTATTAAATGCAGCCGCAAGATGTGCCGATGGCGGTATGGGATCAATTCTATAAACAATATCGCCGATGAAACATTGCTCGCCATTTATTGAGCGGCAGTTTGCTTTTTTGCTGTGAAGTATGGGGATGTCTGCTCTATCGCCATTTAGAATAGGGGAGGGTTTATAAAGATAATAGCCCTGCAGCAGATCAATCCCCATATTCATCACGACCTTGAGCTCTTCTTCCTGCTCTATCCCCTCGGCTATGACCTTTATGCCGATCCTGTGGCATACAGAGGCAATGGAATCAACAAGGTTGAATTTTACGGTTGCCTTATCTATATTCGATATAAAATGGCGGTCTATCTTCACAAAATCAGGCTCGATCACAGAGAGCAATTTAAGTCCCCCGTAGCCTGCCCCGAAGTCGTCTATTGCTATTTTATATCCCCTCTCTTTGTAATATGCAACGGCCTCTTTGAATAAATTGCAGTTGTGAATAGCACTCTCTTCGGTTATCTCCAGTACAATCTTCTCTTTTGATATGCCAAAATCTTCGACAAGCTTATCGGTTATCTCAGCGCTGTGTGCCAAATCCATCAACGCCTCTGGGCATATATTTATGAATAGATATGCATTGATATGGTTTATGCCGAGGGAGGATGCAAGGCTTATGGCATTTTCCCTGCACTTTACATCAAGGGAGGAAATGGTATTGGTGAGTATTGCCTTTTTGAATAACTCCCCGATATTTAAGTTTCTTTTATCTTCCTTGATTCTTGTAAGTGCCTCATAGCCGTAAACAGTTCCATCTTTTGAAGAGTATATGGGCTGAAAATGAGTTGTGAGAGAATTGCTATCAAGGAGCTCCAGTATTGTCTGTCTATCAATTCTGTTTGTGCTATTTCTATTTTTAGAAATGAAGTCTTCGCTATCTATAGCTATATCCCATTTTGATCTCGCGGTCATGATACATCTCCTGAAAGACTGGCAAAGGCTTATGCTGTTACGAGCTTTTCGAATGTACTAATACCATCCATATACATGTCTTCTTTTTTCAGCAGTACAGGACATTTTTTGAACTCATTGCCCTTGCAGTAATCATGCAGTTCTGAAATGCTGGGTGCATAAGGCCTGTCATTTGCCGTGCATGATTCCACTGTCCATCCGAACTCAGAGAGGCGAAATTGATTTAAATATTTGCATTTCATGGTAATCTCCTTTTTAAATTCATTCATATCAAGAATAAAGGATTGATGTTACAGGAGTATGACAGGCGGGTTAATTTTTAGTGAATGTGTAGGGTTTTATAGATGAGGTCAGACTTGACAGGCTGTTGAAAAACTCTTCTAACAAAATTGTTTCAATCAAAAACACATCAAGATAAACTGCGGATAGAGGAATTATTTGGTGAGGCAAAAGAGTTCATGGGGTTAAGGAGAGCAAAGCTTCGGGGATTAAAATTTATAAAAGAACAGGTATTAATGACAGCGACAGCACAGAACATAAAGAGGATAGTAAAACTCCTATCAAGGAAAGGGCCTCGAAGAAAAGCCCTGTCAGTTCAGAAGTCGGCAGAATTCTCTTTTCCGTGTGGGTTATTTGAAATATTGGTCTTATAGTTTCAGAATATCAATGGAAAACAGTTAATACACAAAATTTATTTCATAAAAACTTAGTTTTTCAACAGCCTGCGTAAACCTGACTCTGAAAGTCAAACTCGCAATAACAACTTTCTACCGCCGATTTTGAACCTATCTATCTTTTTGACTTTACAGGCACTTCTTAGTTCTATAGCTGATTTTGAAATAATTTATTTCACAGGGGTCCAAAATAATATTCAAGCAGGGATATGACACGATTTCTTTGCCAAAGAACTATCTTCGTGCATGTGCAAGCATTTGACAGACTTCATATTAGTTTTGCAATATCGGCAATCGAGGCTTCCGGTTCGTCTTCAGCCTCCTTGAGGTTACCCGTGGCTTTGGCTCCAGAAATCGCATCATATCCCTCGGATTGCAAAGTATCTAAGAATTTATTTTGGACGGGTATGAATTTACTTAAAATTTGATTGCCTGAAGAACCTTAAGAATTTCAGAAAAGAGTTATAAATTAAGGAGATTAAGGTTTCATAGCTATTTTTAAGGCTGCTCTCGAGTAAGATTTCACATTTAAACTCAGTCTAAATAAATAAATATCAACTCCACTTTTGCTGAAAAAATCATTGACTTCAATACATTTATTTATGTATGTTTATAACATGAGTGTCGTAGGCGCTTCACAATTAGGTCTTTTCTTGTTAAAAAACAAGACAATTACAGAAGAACAGCTTCTGAACGCCATGAGCCTTCAGAAACATGAAGGCAAGAGGCTTGAGCAGGCGCTGCTTAAATTAGGATATGTAACCAAAGAGGTTCTCTTAGATGCCCTAAGCAAGCTGCACGGAGCGCCTATAATAAATCTTTCGGGACTTAAAATTGATCCAGGGCTACTAAAATTAATCCCTTATGAATTAGTAGTTAAAAATCAAGCCTTACCCATTTCAAAAAAAGGTGATACCCTTACTATAGCCATTTCCGATCCATCAAACAGATCTGCTATAAACGATATAAAATTTATTACAGGAATGAATATTTCAGTATGTGTAGCCTCTGAAGCAGAAATTATAGATGCAATAGAAGTTTTTTATTCTAAAAAGAAAGCTCAGAAAAATACTGTTGAACCCGACAATGGCACTAATGTGACAGAAGATTTGAGCAATATAATAGACAGCGCTCTAAGTGATATAGCACTAGAAGAAGCTAAAACAGATATAGAAGATGTTCTCTCCCCTATTGATGCACCGGTTATCAGATTAGTCAACAACATCTTCTTTCAGGCGATCAATTCTGGCGCCAGTGATATACATCTTGAACCTGCTGAGACAGAACTTACAGTTAGATATAGGATTGATGGCATACTAACTCCGGCTTTAAAAATACCAAACAAGATAAAAAATGCCCTTATTTCAAGGGTAAAGATAATGGCAAAACTCGATATCTCCGAAAGAAGACTCCCTCAGGATGGGCGAATAAAGCTCAAGATGGGCGAAAAAAAGAAGATAGACTTTAGGGTATCTACCCTTCCTACAATATTCGGTGAGAAGGTAGTAATAAGAATTCTCGATAAATCAAGCCTCCAATTGGATCTTACAAAACTCGGATTTAGTGAGAGACCCCTTCAAGATTTTCTTGAGGCTATCACAAAACCTTATGGCATGATTCTTGTGACAGGCCCTACAGGAAGCGGTAAAACAACTACCCTTTACTCTGTTTTATCCCGCCTCAATAAACCAGAGGTTAATATAATGACCGCCGAAGACCCTGTTGAGTATAATTTCCCTGGAATCAATCAGGTTCAGATAAAAGAAGAAATTGGTTTAACATTCGCTCAAACATTAAGATCCTTCTTAAGGCAGGATCCTGATATTATAATGGTTGGCGAGATTAGAGATTTCGAGACGGCAGAAATTGCTGTAAAAGCAGCTCTGACAGGACATCTGGTTTTAAGTACTCTTCATACAAACAACGCCCCAACCACCGTTACAAGACTCATAAATATGGGCATTGAACCTTTTCTTGTTTCATCCTCCGTGATATTGGTTGCAGCTCAAAGACTCGTGAGAACGATATGCAATAATTGCAAAAAGGAGCAAAAGCACTCTGAAACAACACTCATCAATCTCGGTTTTTCCCCAGAAGAAGCTGGGAATGTCAAATGTTACATAGGTGCAGGTTGTCAGGCATGTAATAATACCGGATATAAAGGGAGAATAGCTTTATATGAGGTTATGCCTTTAAAAGACGAATTAAAAGAATTGGTATTGCAGGGGGCAAATGCACTGGAAATTAAGAAAACAGCCATAAAAAACGGCATGATAACCCTCAGGCAGAGCGGTCTTGAAAAAATAAGACAGGGTATCTCTTCAGTTGATGAAATCTTGCGGGCAACCTTTGAGGATTGATTTAAATCGTCAAAATTTAAATATAAATTAATACGATAATTTTTAGGAGGTCGCTAATGGCGGACAAAGAGGCTAAAGAAAAAGAAATTCAAAAGCGAGAAGCCGAAGAAAAAGTAACTGGGGAAAAAGAAGTTAAACGAAAAGGTGTAAGAGTAGACATTATTGTAGGAATAGTCGGCATCTTTTCCGTTACACTCGCCATATGGCTGCTAAATTTCGTAGTGTTAGGCTACAATTTGCATAGAGACCATCTGAGAACCGAATCCGACTCAATTATTCATGAAGTTATGGCATTTAAGCAGTGGATTTTAACCACTCCAAATGCCAAAAACCATTTTGCCGCTACTGAGGACCTTGCAAAAATAAGCGCTACAGCCGCTGGCTCATCCTCTGACGCTAAAGTCGCTTCAGGTGACGCTGCAGAAGAAATCTTAAGAAGACAAAAACAAGCATCTTTTGCTATAGTCTCATACTCTTTTAGCAAACCTGATGGTTTTCAGGAGAATGCTTTTAATACCTTCAGGAATGACGCTTCAAAGAAATATGTAGATACTTATGAAGCAGGAACATTCCGCTACGCCAAGCCAATTAGATTTACTGACGCATGTCTTAGGTGCCATGACAAAAGCAAAGCCGGCGAGGTGGATGCTATTATAAATGTTAATATAACTGAAGCCGGAGTCTTCCCTGATTTTCCATTAACATTGCTGACATATATACTGGGCGCTTTCGGAATTGCTGCATTGCTATATAATATGGTCTGGCTCCATGGAAGAATTATGAAGCCATTGCGAGTCATTGATGCAGCACTCACGGACATAAGGGAAGGCAAATATGACGTCAGAATTCATCTTAAAAGAAACGATGAATTCGGGGACCTTGGTGATACAATCAATATAACTATGGATAAACTCACTAAATTAATACAGACAGATGAAGAGAGAAAACAAATGCAGGAAAACATCATCAAGTTTCTTGACATTCTAAGCTCAGCATCTGAAGGAGATCTTACCAACAAAGCTGAAGTTACGCCCGATATTTTTGGGTCACTGGGTGATGCATATAACCTGATGGTGGAAGGACTTACTGACCTTGTCGATAAAGTCAGAAATTCTGCTGAAGGCGTAAATAGTGAGACTATAAAAATGATAAATGCCTTGCAAGCACTAGAAAGCGGTGCCGAGCAACAAATGTTACAAGTTCAAAGATCTACTCAGTCAGTTAATGAAGCTGCAAATTCAGCAGTCGCTATAACCAGCAAAACGTTAACTGCCCAAGATATTTCCCAAAATGCCATCATAGCTATTGGTAATGGCAGCAGGGCAGTAGAGAGTTCCAGCGAAGGAATGCATTTGATTAGGCTTACTATTCAGGCTATAAACAAAAGAATGAAATACCTGTCTGAAAGGCTTATGGAAATTATAACTATATCCCACCTCATAAATGAAATAGCCAACAGAACAAACATTCTTGCCATCAACGCATCTATCGAAGCTGCAAGGGCAGGAGAACAGGGCAAAGGTTTTGTTATAATCTCTGATGAAATAAGAAGCCTTGCTGAAAAGGCATCCAAATCCACAAAACAGATTGCAGATATTATTGATGCGGTTCAGACAGAATCCGCAGTCGTGACCAAGCATCTCGAAGAAGAAATCAAATATGTCGAGATGGGAAGTAAAAATTCAGAAGAAACAGAGTCTGCATTCAGAGAGATAGAAAAAACAATACTCGACATGACTTCCATCATTTCCCAGATTAATTCATCCGCTGAAGGGCAGAAAAAACTTACAACAGATGCTGTTTCATCTATGGAAGACGTGCGAGCCATTTCTGTTGAGGTTTTAAAGCGTGTGCAAGAGCTTGCTGAAATATCTAAATCATTGACCAATACATCAGATATGCTGGTTTCATCAGTTACAAGGTTCAGACTGCCAAGCAAAGAGGCAGAAGAGCCAGCTCAAATCGAGAACTAAACAATAAAATTTATTGAGACCCTGGATCTCAGGGTCTCAATAAATCAAATAGTGAATAAAAGTTGATGTTTAACAACCCTCGGGTTTCTTCTTGGGCTTTGCAGGCTGCTTATCAGCATCAGTTTTAACAGGGTCTTTTTTCACATCCTTTTTTGCATCGGTTTCTTTTTTCTGAGGGAACAATTCATTACCCACAGCTTTTAGATTTTTATCGCTAATTTTTGCGTGCAGCTTTGCCTTTTCACCTTTCCTGATCAGTTTAATCATTTCTTCGCTGCTTTTAATTCCCTTAGCTTCGTTAATCTTTGTTACATCCTTATCACCCTTGTGACACTTACCACAATTTGTCTCGAGAGCTGACTTTTTAGTGGTTTTTTTTGCATCAGTAGCCTTTGTATCAGGCTTCTTTTCAACCTTTGTTTCTTTTGAGGTTGCATCGGCACCACCTGCAGTTGTCCAGAACGAAAACACCAGCATAAAGGAAATGAATAATGAAATTAAAACTCTCATCTTAATCCCTCCTTTCTATATTTTATTTTAAAAATATTATAACAATAAATATGCCATACGCCGTGAGAAAAAATCTCCTTATTACTTTCCCAAAATTCTGCAATTCTGCGAAAAAATTAAAAGGCTTCACAAAATCAACCATTAGATAGGAAGGCGGCAAGGTGTTTTTATGCAAAACCCTAAAAATTCTTGAATAACTATGATTCTAGCTTTGTTTTGAAACTCCGGGTTTCTTATTTGGGAAAAGTGTTTACTTTTTAGTAAAATCCAGTCTAGCGAGGTTAGCTCTCTGGGTCATGAAAATAACAAAACAGAAAATATTGTCCGTTAAATTTTCCTGCTCAATATAAATCACTAATTGTCTTTAAAAATTCATCCTCATTTCTGCTTTTTTTACTTGCACCTATTATTTCATCCTTTCGCAATATGCACTCATTATAAACTTTCTGCCTAACATTTTCTAACAGTGCCCAGTCAGTATTTAAGTCGAAAGTCACGAACACTTTTCTCAGTTCAGGATGCAGAGTCCTCTGAAAAATATCAGCAAAAGAGATGTAAAAGGAAAGCCCATTCATGTCTTCTGTATCAATCAATTTCTTCAGGGGACCATGATCGGATGTGTCTGCTATAATATCCTGGAGTCTTCTCAGGAAATATTCAGCCTTCCTGTCGGTAATACTCAAAATGATATCTGACCAATCGCCAACAGATTCAAATGCCTCGGCTAACTCGTGATTTAAAACAATCTCAGAATATCTTAATGCGAGGTTATCCAACTTGATAGCAAATTCATCATTAATTTCGTGCGCAAGGGTAATCCCTGAATCTGCAAAAATATTAGCAATAATACCTTCCTTCTTGCATTTAAAAGCTAAAAACATCTCCCATAAGATTGCTCTTAACTGCTCCAGCCGTATAAAAATCTCTTTGCCCTGAAGCATACCCGATACAACAAAAAGATCGCGGGCATACTCTCTGTTGATGTAAAATATCTTATAACTGTTGTTGTTATGGCATGAGCCCAATTCGCCTAAAAAGAAGACAGGTTTTTTATAAAGTCCAAATCCTGCACCATAAATCAGTTTACCTTTAATTAAATAGGAATTTATTTCTGATATATCGAAGGGATTGAATGTTTTTCCATCGATGAGCAGACCGCCATAATCCTGTCCTTCTATTTCAGCCCAAAGAGTTTCCTTAGCCGTTATCCAATCGCCTATGTCTTTCTGATTGATGCTTGACCAAGGAGCAATGTTATGTTCCGATTTGTATAATTCTCTCAATCTTAACAAAAGACCGCAGAGAGAGAAATATCCCCAGAATTTTGCATCTGAAATATCGCAGTTATGCTTCACCTGTCTTGCAATATCAGCTATTTTCATGTCTTCATCAACAGATTCCTGTTTTTATTGAGACGGTTTATTATATATATCAGAAATGCAAGCATTAAAAGCGCACTGGCAATATAAGGGTAATCGAGATAATCTTCTGGCAGCGACTTATAAAGCCCCAGGACCCCAAATCCTATAAATATCATTGCAGCAATCCATTTTATAGTTTTTTCGGGCATTTTTTTGCCCATTACTATTCCTGCTAAAATACCTAATGCGTTTGCTATTACCATTCCCACAGTAGAACCGAACCATACGGGAATAAAGGTATTAAAATCTGCAGCAAGGGCTATTGTGGCGAGCTGTGTCTTATCGCCTACCTCAGCAATAAAGAAAGCAATAAAGACAATCCAGAAAGGACTAAAGCTATGCCTCTGATTTTCGCATGACAAATCATCCCCCTTGAGGGTCCACAAACCAAAAACTATAAAACTTACTGCAACGGCAATTTTTATATAAATCATAGGGAAAAGAGTTGTCAGATAGCTGCCCAGAGCTACAGCTAAAAAATGATTCACAGCGGTAGCAAGAAAAACTC
>DAIQAO010000063.1:10791-11905 GCA_036781645.1 Dissulfurispiraceae bacterium | reverse complement strand
ATCGATACGCCAACGCCTGCAATATTGATTGTATCATTTTTAGAAAATTGCGTTGATTGTGATGGAAACCGTGAAGAGAAACGCAAAGACCATTTAGTTATACGATGACGAAACTGAGAAAAGGCTGCATCTGAATGCAGTCGAGATGCTTGCCTTGTGCATCGGCGCTTCTAAGGAGGATGTAAAAAGGATCTATGAGATAGTGTTTAGAAGTTTCAAGAGATTGGCGAAGGCTAAGGACTTCTTGCCTGTCCCTATTCTTGTAAGCAGAAGGGTGGAATATCTGCTTACTATACGCCAGAACTGCTGCAGAAGATAGAATTGGATAAAGTTTCTATATTAGAATGGCAAGAAATGACAGAGGCGTTCTTTCTAAAGCCATTCCTGCTAACGTGCTAAAAATAGATTTTCCAATTACAGCGCCTGCTTTTGATGCTGCCTGATGCAAGTACTCATCATTGTTTGTAGCCTTTGATGCATCGAAGTAACCCTTTCTCTGTAGGATGTCCACGATATCAGAGTGCTTTACAGAGTTCGGATTATAATTTACGAGAAGACTGCCGGTGATAAGGTTTATGTCCACAGCAGCGACTCCATAGAGCGTGCTGAGGCTCTTTTTTAGTTCATCGGCAACGTTTTTATTGTTTTTAATAGCAGGACTCTTAATCCTCAATCTTCCAGGGACATTGTGAATGTAATAACTCATAATTAATCCTCCTTTATTCTGAATTTTCTAAATGTCTTGCACTCAAGATAACCGGAACACCTGAATATTATGACGCTCCCCTCGATTTTATAGAGATGCATAATATTGCCGCATTCAGGACAAATTGGCTTGCTCTGTATTTCCTGTTTCTCCTCACCGTGACTGAACTGTCTTCCGCACATGAGACACTGGAATCTCTGCTTTCCGGTCCTTGTCTTTCCGTATTTATAAATGGCTTCCGAATTGCAGACAGGACGGCTTGCTGTGGTTTCAGTTGGTATTTGCAATATCATCATACTCAATTATATAAAAGTAACGGTTACACATTTATTAAGACATTGTTAAATCTTTGTTACAATTAGTGCCTTTGCATTTGCAGCACGGTTTCGATTATTTAGGTCATAGACG
>DAIQAO010000063.1:0-10691 GCA_036781645.1 Dissulfurispiraceae bacterium | reverse complement strand
CTCAATTTTTACAAAAAATTAACATTTTTTAATCTCAAATTTACTGAATTTACCATTAAAATTAATCAAATAGGTCTTTGATTAGAAACACACAAATATATACTGAAATAAGAATGAAATAAGAATAGTTGATTTGGGCTTTTGGTCGCCGAGGGAGGCGTCTATATTATTCTTTGCTTTGATTATGAAACAAGTGCTTCATATCAAAGACATTTAAAAGGAGGAACACATGAGTAAAAAGATTGAAGCTGAAATTGCTGAGGCATTTGGCAGGACTTTTGTGAAAGGGAATATTCCTGAAATTCACACGGTTCGTTGTATGGGCTGTAGAAATTGCATAAATCTATGTAAAAAACTTGGACCTAATATGCTCGATATAGTTGATGGTGTTGCCAAGCCTGTTCGCCCTGAAAACTGCATAGGTGATGGTGCATGTATGTTGGCATGCCCTACTAAAGCTATTTTCTTAATGAGTAAGTATAACCCGGATTCTCCACCACCAGCGGTTTAGAGTTAGCCTATATCAATAAGGAAATGATGAACGGAAAATCTTAAATTTTTGGGGAACAGGCATTGTTTAAAATTTTATTCTAAAAAAGGAGGTGTTTTATGAGAAAGGGGCTTTATTTAGTATTGTTTGCCGCCTGCTTGCTCATCATTTTCGCCGGCACTTATCTTACAACAGCCGATGCCCAGAAGAGCGCTCCGCCTGAAAAATCAATAAGCGCAGTTACATGCTACGGCTGTCACACCGATATCAAGAAATTCCATTCCGAAGGCAAGCACGCAAAGATTAACTGTATTACCTGTCATGAAGGACTTGATAAGCACCTTAAGGATGTAGCATCCAAGCCCATCACAAAACTCGACCCCGCCACCTGCGGAAAGTGCCACAAAGAGCAATATGAATCTTATGTTTCGACAAACCTTGAATCAAAACCCAAGGTTGAGAAATCTATGTCAACAAGCAGGTCTCCTCTTTTTGACACCGTAATGAGACCTCACGGCTTCACCAGAGAACACTCTGAGCCAAGAAGCCATGTATTTATGCTTGTTGACCAGTTGCTTGTTGACAGGGCATATGGAGGCAGATTTCAGCTTAAAAGCTGGGACAAAATCGGTGATGCAAAGGCTGCAGAAAAATCTGCATGGGAGGTCTTGAAAGACTTAGAGCCAACAACCTCAGACCAGAAGATATTCCCCCCTTACACTGCAAGAACTGCCTTTACTGCAGCTAACCCAGTATGTCTTACCTGTAAGACATCCGACCATGTGCTTAAATGGTCGTATATGGGAGATAAAAACCCAAAGGCAAAGTGGGACAGGACATCAAAGGTTGTAGAGATGGCGAGGGATAGCAAACATCCTTTTAATTGTCTCGGGTGTCATGACCCCCACGCGACAAAGCCAAGAGTAATAAGAGATGCCCTGATAAATGCCGTTATTGACAGAGGTGAAGGCACATACCCTTATGACAAGGAAAAGAGCAAAAAGATAACCATGGAAAAGGTTATGTTCAGGGATTTCAGGGCAATCGGCATCTTAAATAAACCCGATTCCAACCTATTATGCGCTCAGTGCCACGTAGAGTATAACTGTAATCCTGTGATTGACACCAAGACAGGTGAGATGATAGGCATGACAGACAGAAGGACAAATGAGTTTCAGTGGAGAAATGTCTTTGATTATGATGCCTGGGTAGAAAAACAAGGTTATAGAGACTTCCGCAATGAAGTGACAGGCGCCCTACTGTCAAAGATACAGCATCCGGAGGTTGAGGTTTATTGGGGCAGTAAGCATGAGAGGGCAGGCGTTGAGTGCAAAGACTGTCATATGCCCAAGGTGAAGAAGAACAAAAAGACTTATACATGGCATGGACAGAAAAGCTCAAAATACATGAAAAAAGACACCTGCATCAAATGCCATCCTTACTGGACAGAAAAAGAGGCTGAGTATCAGATTGAATCCGTCCAGAATTACATTAGGGGCAAGATGCGCAAAGCTGAATTCTGGCTCGCAGAGTTCGTGAAAACTTATCAACTTGCACAATCGGTTGGGGTGTCCGAAGATGTCCTCAAAGAGTCGAGAAAGTTCCATACTAAAGCACATACCAAATGGGAGTGGTGGACGGCTGAAAACTCGGATGGATTCCACAATCCAGATCAGGCAAAGGCAAGTTTATTTGAGTCTATACAAACCTCGATTGATGGTGTTAAATTCCTTGAAAAGGCAATTGCGGACAGGGCAAAAGCATCTAAGTAAAGAAGTAGAAATGGAGGACGGTGCATCAGTCATCGTCCTCTTGAGTTTTAAAAAATAAAAGTTTGTGGGTAATGGCGAAAATTTTATGAAAAAGTTTCTTAAAACATAATGAACCATAAGAGAAACCCTCCCCCTTGGGGGGCGCACAAAATTCCCCTCCCTTTGAGGTGGGAGGGCAAGGGTAAATAACTTTTAACAATACCATTTGTTTTAAATGGGGGGATGGATGAGAAAAATAATTTTATTCCTTCTTGCCATTGTGGCTCTTGGATTAGCTGCATCGGCTGGGCTGAGTTCAACCAACAGCGCTCCTGACGGAGAATGCTTCACCTGTCATGCAGACACGGCTGATTCTGCCAATATAAAGATGATAGGACTTCCAAAGGAATATGTGCCGGGAAAAACCTATAACATCACACTATCGGTTCAAAGCCGATTAAAAAGCATGAGTGAAATAAAAGGCGGCTTTTCCGCCTCAGCTTCTGCAGGTGATTTAATCGTAATTGATGAGAAAAATACCCAGAAATCTAATTCTTTTATAACCCATACTATTCAGGGGGCTCAAAGTAGGACATGGAAGCTTGCATGGAAAGCCCCTAAAGAAAAGACTGATACCGAAATAAGGGTGATGGCTGTCGCTGCAAACGGCGATTATTCTCCGTCTGGGGACGCCATGACTGCTGATATCATTGCCATTAAAGGTAAAAAGTAATTAATTGGAGGTTTTAATAATGAAACTCAGCAGAAGGGATTTTTTAAGAGCAAGCGCATTAGCCGCAGCTACTGCTGCTGCTGGGATAGCGCGTCCTGATATGCTGCTGGCAGCGTATTCCGTCAAGACTTTTCCCGTCGGACAGTGCCGGTATTGTGCTGTTGGATGCACATGCGTTGCAGATTGCGAGGTTGACGCTGGGGGCAAAGTCATAAAAGTGCTCGCAATAAAGGGCGACCTTAAAAGCACAGTTAACAAAGGAGTTTTATGCACTAAAGGTTTTTATCTCCATAAGGCTCTTATGTATAAAGATAGGCCAAGGGGTGCATATATAAGAAAAGAGTGGATAAACCCAAAGACCGGGAAGCCAGATTTAATAAATTGCCCGAGAGTGATGGATGGCAAGACTACCAAAGACCCAAGAGGTTTAAAACCATCAGAGGTTGACTTTAAAGAAAACTTTGCGCTTATCTCATGGGAAGATGCGATAGAATTTGTTGCAGGCTCGATAGAAAAAACCATTAAAGAAAACGGCAAGCATAGCTTTGCATATTATGGCAGCGGCCAGCTTGGCAGTGAAGAGACCCATATCATGAATAAAACATTAAAGGGCGGTGGGATGCTAGCAAATAACTCTATTGAAGGGCAGCCCCGCACATGCATGGCATCGGCGGTTGTTGGCTATCTTTATACCTTTGGAAAAGACGAGCCTTATGGCAGTTACGATGACCTTGATGTGCCTGACCCTGATTATAAAAAACATGCAAACACATTTTTCATAATAGGCAATAATACGGCAGAGGCGCACCCAATACTTTTTAACAGGATTGCGGCTGTCAAACATAAAAACCCTGAAAATATAAAGGTAATACTGGCAGACCCAAGAAAGACCCGTTCAGGCACAATAGCAGATTTGTGGCTGCCCTTTGCCACAGGGAGAGATCTGGCGCTGCTAAACTCTATGGCTTATGTGATTACACACGAGCTTGACGGTGCTAAATATGATGTAGAAAACGGAACTGTTTCAGCAAAATGGAAATATATCGATAAAAAGTTTATCGAGAGACATGCAAACTTTGGCATTCACGAAGATGTTAAAAAGACATGGGTTAAGACCGAATATGGCGGGATAAGAGGCGACGCTTTGGATATGAGCTACACTGACGGCTTGGTTCGCAAGACTTATCCTGATTTGAAAAAGAAATATGCCTCAGAAGATGACATTACAAAAGACCTTTATAAAGGCTTTGCCATATTCCTTAAATTTCTATCTGATTATAAACCAGAGTCTGTGTCGGATATCATCTTTGAAGGGGAATCTCCCCTTTTATATGACAAGGCAACAAGGTCATGGAAGAAGATATCAGGACCAGAAGCTATTAGATTAGCTTCTAAATGGTTTGCTGAGGGTATTACGACATCTTTATGGTGTATGGGTGTCAATCAAAAGATTCAAGGGACATGGACAAATGCATCGCTACACATGCTCAATCTAATTACTGGAAAAACTGTTAAGCCAGGTAATCACTCTTTTAGTCTAACTGGACAGCCTAATGCTTGTGGGGGCATAAGGGCACCGGGTGCGCTGTGTCATGCCTTGCCATACGGCAGATTAGTGGCAAATCCTATTCACCGAGCGGCGGTAGAAAAGATATGGACCGACAGGGCTTCCGCCTATCTTAAAAGAACAGGGATTCATGATGACGTTATCAAGACTGAGACTGCAAAGATTAAGATACATGACAAACCAGGTCCCCATACGCAGGAAATGTTTAGAAGACTTGCGGCAGGCCAGATAAAGGTTCAGATGGTCGCATGTGTAAATCCAGGGCAGTCTCTTGCATATTCATGGCCTTATAGGCTTGCGATGGGGGCAGCAGAAAAAGGAAAACCATGGCCAATTACTATCACCTTGGAAGCATTCCCTACATCCACAACCCTCGTATCGGACGTGTTTTTAGGGGCATCGAGTTGGTATGAAAAAGAATTTATCTTCGGAAACCTTGAAAGAAGGTATCAAGTCATAAAACATGTAATTGAGCCTTATGGCAATACCATGCCTGACCATACTATTTTTGCATGCATAATGAGGAGACTTGAAGAAAAAGGGTTAGTTCCCAAGGGACATATCTCACAGTTTTGGCCGCCTAAATATGACGGTGCAGATTGGCTTAACAAAACAATTGATGCTGCAAAAACAAAGGAGTGGAATAGAGACTTCAGTGCAAATATCTGGGAAGAGATGATGACTCTGTCTGGAGGAACGGGCTATAACTTTACCGGAATGAATAAAAAAGTCTTGCTTGATAGAAATCATGGCTATAGAATTCCCTATCCCTCAGAAGTAAACACGGACCCTGCAGTAAAGGCAAGATATGATAAATATGAGTCCAGAATTCAGTATGCATATCCCTATGACCCTATTATTGAGAAATCAACCTCTGCATATATAGGAAACATGAAAGTTTTTAATCCTGTATATGGCAATTGGCTCGAGAAAAACATTAATGCCATGAAGGCTGACAAAGAATACCACAAGAACAGTTTTGTTCCAGATGGCTGGTTTGCCAGTTTTTATGCATCTAACCCATTTATTCATGGCATGATAGACCTCCCTGATGGCAAAAAAGCGCCCGGTATTGACGGCAGAGCAATAATCTGGGCAAATCCATGGTGGGCATGTAAATTTGATGGCAAGCAGTTCGTTAAGTATAAGACTGTCGAATATGTTGAAAGAAGATTTAATCCTAAAAAGGTGGATGAAACAAGCGTTGCACCGTATGATGCTATATCTAAAGTCACTCTTAAGGTTATTGGCGATCCTGATAAAAGTAAAAGTGCGCTAAAAACAATCCTCCTGAGTCCTGCTGATATTCAAGACCATAAAGAAGAATTTGAAAAACCTGATGGCTCAAAGATAGTGATGTATGACACTAAAGGCTTTATTTATGGTGCCTGCACAGGCAGGATAGTTGAGCATTGGCATACAGGCAGTATGACAACGAGAGTCTCAGAGCTTAATCGTGCCGTACCGGGTGCGTATGTTGAAATTAACGAGATTCTTGCCAAAAAATTAGGCATTAAAACTGGAGATAGCGTTATTGTTGAATCGAGAAGGGGAAAGATAGAACTTCCCGCTAAAGTGCTCGATGTAACTAAAGCAACCGGAGGGCCAAGACAAGACTATGTATTTATTCCCTTCTTTGATGAATATAAGCTCGTTAACATGATAATGAATGAATATTTTGACCCCTTCAGTTTTCAGATGGACTATAAGATGTTTTCTGTCAAGCTCTACAAGGGAAAAACAAGGGGGAGGCAGGCAGAAGCTGGCAAAATTATCTCATGATTCTTAAAAAATGGAGACATCAGCAGGCGGGTATTCCCGCCTGCTTTTATTTTTATGAGTGTTTCACGGAGAGACTTTATAAAATTATTTTTTTCTTTAGCTTCGGCATCGGCAGCAGCTGTATCTTTAACTCTTCAGGACATATCCTCATCTACAGACTTGCATTTCGCACCCCTGCCAGAGATAGATACAGGGGGTCTTATAAGGCCTCCGGGGGCGCTTTCTGAGAAGGCTTTTAGGGCAAAATGCATAAGCTGCGGCGTGTGTGTAAATGTGTGCCATGTAATGAAATATGATGCCATAGCCGTTGCAGGTATTAAGGATTTAAGAAATTTCGGCTCCCCTTACATCAAAGATATGAGAGATTTCCCTTGTGCCCTTTGCATGGAATGCCCAAGGCATTGCCCGACTGGTGCCCTTCAGAAAATCGAAAAAGAAAATGTAATCATGGGTATGGCGCTCATAGATTTTGGTCTCTGCTTTGGATGGAACGGCGACGTCTGTCTTTCCTGCAGTAAAGCCTGCCCGATGGGCGCAAAGATATTTGATTTCTATCACGGGCAGTGGGGCAACCAGCCTTATATCAATGAAAAGTGCGTAGGCTGTGGATTATGTGTAAAATATTGCCCACTCGGGGGGTCTGCTATCAAGGTCATCACCAGAAGTCAGTATGAAACGGTCAAAAATAAATATATTAATAGTTTCAAAGTCTTGCTTAATATGCAGAACGAAGAGAGATATACAGTTGTTTATGAACAGAACCTACCAAATATACTTGTTAGAGGGAGAATAATCGAAAGGGAGTACAGATAATCATATGAAAATAGTATTACTAAGGCGGTATGTCTTACTCGCTGTAATGTTTTTATTCTTTTCCCAGTTTTTTAAGGTTGAAGCCCTGGTTGGGGGTCTTTCCGGTTCTCTTGCGGTATGGTCTATTACCTTAATAGATGTATTTGCTTATTTTGAGATCCCAATTGCTTCACGAGATTTCACTCGACAAGCCTTTTTTTCGGTCACCCCTCTCATAGGCATTTATCTTATATTCGGGAGGGCTTTTTGCGGCTGGGTCTGTCCTATGGATTTTCTTTTTGAGTTAATCAATAAAGCAAGAAATTGGCAGAAAATGAGGTTGGCAATTCCGCCTCTCGCTGGTTATATAATAGTATTCTTATTTCTTGCAATCTCTTTTTTTGTTGAAATGCCTGTATTTACCAATTATATTTCCCATCTCACAAATTTTTTCAGGATGTTGACCGGGGGCGTTTTCATTTCACTAAAGCTGCCTGCCGACACAACGGTTTTTTACTTTTCGGGAGGGGCAATATTTCTACTTTTAGTGCTTGAATTTTTTTTCCCAAGGTTATGGTGCAGGGTATTATGCCCATTAGGTAAGACATACGGATTATTCAACAAAGTAAGTCTGCTAAAACTCAGAATCAAATCTGAAAAATGTGTGCGATGTAATGCATGTGAACAGGTATGCTATATGGACGTCAGGATTTTTTCTACTGACAAATCCGTATTAAGGGATACTAATTGCATATACTGCGGCAGATGCACAGAAAGCTGTGGTGAAAGAATAATTAAAATGAGTTTGAGGTAAAGCAATGATAATTGCAAGCGGTTTTGTAGAGGTAAATGATGAGAGAGATGTTGAAGAGGTTATTAAGTTTCTAAAAGCAAAAGGTGTAGAGGTTGGAGATGTGAAAGGCGAAAAGATTGTGTATCTTATTGAGAGGGACACATCGGCTTTGCTAAAGCGTGAGATAGAGTCTCTCAAAGACATTGAAGGTATAAGGAATGTCTATCTGACTTACTTCAGTCTGGAAGGAAGTGACGAGGCGGCTTCTTAATAATTATCCTTCTATAAACATATAGCCAACCCCAGGTATTGTAACTATAAACTCGTATCCAACAGATTTATCCTCAATTTTTTGCCTTAAATGCTGTATATGAACATCAATAACCCTGCTCCATGAATATATTTTGGATTCTTTCCATAAGGCTTTTTTAATTTCTTCACGAGTTACTACCCTGCCCATATGTAAGATTAACAGTTTTAGAAGTTCAAATTCTTTTGGTGTTAATATAACTTCTTTTTGCCTTACCACCACAGTCCTCTTTGCAAAGTCCACTATCATGTCGCGGACAGTCACCTTGTCTTGGGCAGGTTTTGACCTCCTAAGGCATGCCCTTATCCTTGCAATTAGTTCAATCGTCTCAAAGGGCTTTACTACATAATCGTCCGCGCCTCCTTCCAATCCTGCCACTTTGTCAGAGATCTTGTCCTTTGCGGTAAGAAGTACTATTAGAAGTTTTGGATAATTTTTTCGTATAAATCTGCAAATCTTGAAGCCATCACCATCGGGCAGCATAATATCAAGCAAAAGAAGGTCTGGTTTAAAGGCATCCAGCATAATTTGCCCCTCCGTCCAAGAATCTGAAACAGCAACATCGAACTCATAAAGCTCGAGATTTGCTTTTAAAACCGTCAATATATCTGTATCGTCATCTATAATCAGGATTTTATGTTTTATCATTGAACTCCTTTATTTTCAGGCTCTCTAAGAGGCAGGCTGAAATAAAAACAACTCCCATTTTGCCCGTCACTTTCTACCCCGATAATTCCTCCATGTGCTTCTATAATGCTTTTAGATATCGCAAGCCCAAGCCCAGTTCCTTCCTTAGTGCCATATTTAACAAACTTTTCAAAAATAATATCCTGTTTTGAGTTAGGTATGCCAGGACCTTGATCGCAAATTTTTATGGTTAGAGAATCGCCGCTTATATCCGCACCGATGATTATACAGCTATTGTCTGGGCTAAATTTGATGGCATTGGTGAGCAGGTTTGTTAGAACCTGTTTTATTCTCTCTTCATCCACATAAATAAGAAGATTACAGTTGAGGTTTGTAGTTAATTTTATATTTCTTTTTTCAGCCTCCAGATGAAAACACGCTATTACTTCCTCTATTAAATCAGAGATGTTTACATTTGCTAAATTTAATTCTGATTTTCCCAGTTCAATTCTCTCTAAATCAAGCATGTCGTTTACCATTTTTATGAGTCTTTCAGTGTTTTTTCTGATGATATCACAAAACACTGAGACATCTTTTAAATTCTCCACGTGCTGATTTTGCATCGAGTTTGCTGCAAGCCTTGCATTGATATAGTCTATTGCACCTTTAATGGATGTAAGGGGCGTTCTTAGCTCATGAGATGCCCTCGCAACGAAATCAGATTTTCTGATATTGGCTTCATTCAACAGTTTATTCATCTCCATGAGTCTTGCATTTGTTGTCTCGAGGTCTATTGTTGCAATCTTAATCTTATCATTAAGTTTGGCATGATATTCTGATAGAGTTTTTGCCATATTAGAAAATGATGTGGAAAGCTCTTCAAGCTCATCCCCTGTTTCAAGTTTTGGCACAGGGAAGTATTTTCCCTTTGAAACCCCTTCAATAGATGCTTTAATTTTTTTCAACGGTTTCAATATAAGAAACCGCATCAGTATAAACATTGCCACAATTAGCGATAACAGAGTAAGCAGTCCGGCAATAAACATGTTTTTCGTGTTTGAAGCTATATAAGCAAAGGTGTTTTCAACTGGAATGGTTATGCTTATTGCGCCTCTGATGTTCCCGATTTCATAACCCTGATGAGCATGGCATCCCAAACAGGAGTCCTCTACATAGAGCGGAGATATATATCTGAAATATTTTGTATTATTTATGGTGGTGACAGTCATCATTTCTGTTGATTTTTTAGTTTCAAACAAGTATAAGGCATTTTTTTCAAATTCGTCAGGGTTGTTATCTGGGTTCATCAGCTTTAAACTTGTAATGTGAAACCAGAAAAGTCCTTTCTCTTTGGCATATTCAGAAAGTTCTCTTGTAACCATTGCTGGATTCTTTCTGACATATTTCCTCCCCTTGGTATCAGTAATTTCTGACTCTACAGTTTTGATATCCCTAAGATACGGATTTACCTTAACCCACGGAAGTTTCTCTACAAAAACCCCTTGATGGTCTGATATCCATTTTCTTGTAATCACAATGTGCTTGAAAAGTGCCCTTGCCTCAAATTCTATCTGCTCCATTATAAGACGCTCTTGTTGCTTGGCAATTATATAAAATGAAATCCCAAGAGCGATGCTTAGGGTTATACTACAAAGTACAATGAATTTTATGCTCAGGCTTAATTTAAATAGATTGGGATTGGGAGGCATATTTACAATATAAATTTTTACATTGCCAAAATGCAATTTGGTGAAAAAAAGTTATAGATTAGGCGCTAAAAATAGTAAGTAAGGGTCAGGTCTTTAATCTTGACATTTCTGGTTTAATTGTAATAAGCTTTCTTCAT
>DAIQAO010000062.1:0-12709 GCA_036781645.1 Dissulfurispiraceae bacterium | reverse complement strand
CAATGGTCTGTCATATGGTTAAAGACAAAAATTGGAAGATTCTGATAAAGTCAGGATATCTCGGACAAAGCTTCAATATCTCTGAGAATATTGTGTATACTTTACTCATGATCTGTTCCTCCTTGCTGGTATAGGGTTTCGTCGCTTCTATTTCCAACAAGTATAAAGAATAGACCTCGTTTCTATAAATCTTTACCGAACACTACCGTGTTTCTATCTATATTTTAGGTTAAGCGCTTAAAATTTAGAGATAGGAAAATTGGAAAACAGGATTATGGTCCTATCGCTGATTTAGGGTTGGAAACCGCATGATTGAAAGGAGAAACTTTCTTATGATAATATTATCGTCTTTAAATTTTATGGTTTATAAATTTTATAAATCAGGATTAGGAGGAAATCGGTATGAATAAACCTTTAGTAGGTATTCTTATGGGAAGCGACAGCGACCTTCCCGTTATGGAAAAAGCAGCAGAAGTTCTGAAAGAAATGGGCGTGCCTTATGAGATGGATATTAGTTCTGCCCACAGGCTGCCTGAAAAGACTGCTGAATATACTAAAAACGCAAGACAGAGAGGCATCGAGGTGCTGATTGCTGGCGCTGGAATGGCAGCACATTTGGCAGGGGCAATTGCGGCAAATACTACTTTGCCTGTAATAGGCGTTCCTTTGAAATCAGGTGCTTTAAACGGTGTTGATGCTTTATACTCTACTGTACAGATGCCACCTGGAATACCCGTTGCAACAGTTGCTATTGATGGGGCGAAAAATGCAGCATATCTTGCCTGTTCTATTCTCTCGATAAAGTATCCTGAAATAGCCGATAAACTGGAAGCTTTTAGAAAAGATATGCGGGAAAGCCTTCTTGCCAAATCGGAAAAACTTAAAAAATCTTGACTCGTTGAAGTATAGAGTCTTTTTTATCACACTAAATCTCCCTATTTGCAGTTTATGTTATTGGCTCGAAACTACGGTCTGCCATTCCTCTCCTCTGGCTTGAACAAGGGAATTACTGAGGAATCAACCCGTCGACGCGCTCAGGTTGACAGTAGTCACGGTGAATCTGCAGAACAACACATTACTATTCTCTGCTTACAACCTGCGGGGATAAGTTTTACAGGATGCTCCGGATCCTCTGGTCGCGCAAGGTAATGGATAGAATGGAGCAATTGAGCTTATATTATGGGAATCAATTAGATGAATCACATTAAGTGGCACCAAAAAACATATGATGAAATATTAAAGGAGTTAAACTCTTCTTCGTCGGGACTCAGTTCAGCAGATGCAACCAAAAGGCTCGAGCTATACGGACTGAACGAGTTAAAGGTTAAAAAGAAAAAGACACCTTTAATGATGTTACTTGCCCAGTTCACTGATTTTCTGATAATTGTCTTGATTGCAGCGGGAATAATTGCTGGCATAGTAGGTAAACCAACCGATGTTGCTGCTATATTTGCGATAGTTATATTGAATGCAGTGATTGGTTTTATACAGGAATACAAGGCAGAGAGGGCGATGGAAGCGCTTAAGATGATGGCTTCACCCACCGCTAACGTCCTGAGAGATGGAATTCCCAACACCATACCAGCATCGAGGTTGGTCCCTGGCGATATAGTGCTCTTGGAGGCAGGACAGATTGTCCCTGCTGATATGAGATTGATAGAGATCGCCAATATGAAGGTTGAAGAGGCTGCCCTGACCGGCGAGTCTGTCCCTGTCGAAAAGCATCTTGCCCCCATAAGTGATGAACATCTCCCCCTTGGCGATAGGAAAAATATGGCATATCAAGGAACTATTGTTACATATGGAAGAGCAAGCGGTGTTGTGGTTGCCACAGGCATGGAAACAGAGATGGGCAAGATCGCCTCTATGCTTCAGGAAGAAAAGGAACTAAAAACCCCTTTGCAGCAAAGACTTGCCGTATTCGGGAAGAGACTTGCGATTGCAATCTTAATTGTATGTGCAATCGTTTTCGTTGCCGGCTTGATGAGGGGTGAGCCTGTAATGCTCATGCTCCTAACTGCGATAAGCCTTGCGGTAGCGGCAATCCCAGAGGCTCTACCCGCTGTTATAACGATAGCCCTTGCCTTTGGCGCAAAAAAAATGGTCAAGAAGAATGCGCTCATAAGAAAACTACCCGCCGTCGAAACCCTCGGTTCGGTCACCTATATCTGCTCTGATAAAACCGGCACTCTTACTTTAAATAAAATGACTGTGGAGGAGGTTTATGTTGATGGAGGCATTTTTAAAGCCGGCGAATTAGGGAATTTTCTCAGTTCTGATAAAAATGGCGTAACAACAAAAAAAATTGATGGAGGGCGTCAGAGCATCCTTCATTATTTGCTGAAAGCCTCCGCCTTGTGTAACGACTCAAAGATGGGTGCTGATGGAAAGGTGATCGGCGATCCAACTGAGATTGCTCTTTATATGCTGGCGAAAGATAATGGTTTTGAGGGCAATCAAATACAAAGCAAACTTCCAAGAGTTGCCGAGATACCTTTTGATTCCGAAAGAAAATGTATGACCACATTCCATCATTTAGACTCAGAGGATAATAAAACTGGCGGTTTTATTTCATTCACAAAGGGTGCTGTTGAGATATTGTTAGACAAATCCTCCGAGATTATGACATCAGATGGCTTCAGGTCTATTAATTCAAGAGAGATTCAAAAGATTACAGATAAAATGGCTTCAGAAGGGTTAAGAGTGCTCTGTCTTGCTATGAGAAAATGGGAAGTAATACCTCAGGATTTATCCCCTGAAAATGTCGAGACAAACCTTACCATTATCGGTCTAGTGGGCATGATGGATCCTCCGCGTGATGAGGCTAAAGAAGCAGTTTCAATGTGTAAAACGGCGGGCATTAAACCCGTAATGATTACCGGAGACCATCCAATTACAGCAAGGGCAATCGCTAAAAGGATAGGAATAATAGAAGATGATGCCAAAACCGTTATAACAGGCAGGGAACTCGACAAACTCCCTCTAGAGGAATTTGAACAAAGGGTTGAGCATATAAGGGTTTATGCAAGGGTCGTCCCTGAGCAAAAGTTAAAAATTGTAAAGGCTCTCCAAGATAAGGGTCAATATGTAGCGATGACAGGAGACGGAGTCAATGACGCCCCGGCTCTTAAGAGGGCAAATATAGGAGTGGCAATGGGAATAACTGGCACCGATGTCTCGAAAGAGTCTTCCTCAATGATACTCCTTGATGATAATTTTGCTACAATAGTCAAAGCAGTTAAAGAGGGAAGGCGAATATATGACAACATCCTTAAGTTTATCAAATATTCAATGACCTCTAATGCAGGAACTCTTTGGGCAATCTTTCTTGCACCTTTTTTTGGACTACCATTGCCATTACTTCCCATACAGATTTTATGGATGAACCTGCTTACTGATAGCCTTCCAGGGCTTGCTCTGACAGCAGAGCCTGCCGACAGAAGAATAATGAATAGACCTCCCAGGCATCCTGACGAAGGTGTTTTTGCTGGTGGCAGAGGTCTTTACATCATCAAATATGGGCTTGTTATAGGTATTGCAGCGCTGCTATTTCAGTATTTTGCTCTAACTACCAACTATCCCTGGCAGACAATGGTTTTTACAGGGCTTGTAATAGGTAGAATGGCTGTGGTTATGGCGGTCAGGTCGGAAAACGATTTGCTTTATAACATAGGCGTATTCAGCAACAAGCCTCTTATAGGCGCTGTTTTGCTGACCTTTGCTCTACAGATGGCAGTAGTTTATATCCCCTTTCTCAATCCAATATTTAATACTCAGCCATTGAGTTTAAGTGAATTGGTTTATACACTTGCATTCTCATCAATTGTATTTTTTGCCATTGAGATAGAGAAACTATATAGGAGGAGAAAATGACAGACATCATAATGGAAACAAAATTAGAAGGTGTTAAGTTTCTGAGGAAAGGAAAGGTAAGGGACATTTACGAATACGAGGATTATTTTCTTATCGTAGCTACTGATAGAGTTTCTGCCTTTGATGTGGTTTTGCCTACCGGAATTCCTGACAAAGGTAAAGTCCTGACTCAAATATCGGTTTATTGGTTCGAGAAGATGGCAGACCTTGTGGAAAACCATCTCGTTGCAACGGAGATGAAGGATTTCCCCGAACCGCTCAAAAAATTCTGGGACATACTCGAAGGCAGAAGTATGCTCGTAAAAAAAGCAAAACCAATGCCCGTTGAGTGCATTGTGAGAGGTTATCTCTCAGGCTCAGGCTGGAAGGAATATAAAAAGAGCAATACGGTCTGCGGGATCAAACTCCCCCAAGGGCTTGTTGAATCGAGCCGCCTTGAAGAAGCTATTTTTACACCGAGCACCAAGGCAGAAGAAGGGCATGACATAAATATCACCTTCTCTGAGATGAAAAAGATAGTTGGTGAGGAGCTTGGTGAAACCCTCAAAAAGCTTACACTTTCTGTATATCAGAGGGCAAGAGATATGGCGGAAAAAAAGGGCATTATTATCGCAGATACCAAAATGGAATTTGGCATGTTTGGAGACAAATTAATCCTTATAGATGAACTTCTGACTCCTGATTCTTCAAGATTCTGGTCAAAGAAGGATTATCAACCCGGCAAAGGGCAAGACAGCTACGATAAACAAATTGTGAGGGATTATCTGCTCACCCTCGACTGGGACAAGACCTATCCCGGACCTGAACTTCCCCCAGATATTGTCCAGAAAACTGCTGAGAGGTATAGAGAGATATTAAAGATTATCACCGATTAAGTCTCAAAAATAATGATAGGAAGAGCTGTTTCAGGATTTTTTAATCGACGAATTTGATTTTAATTTTGCTTTCACTATGTCCAAAATAATATTCAAGCAGGGATATGCCCCGATTTCTTTGCCAAAGAACTACCTTGCAAAGAATATAAGAATTTATTTGGACGGGTATGTAAATAAACTTTTTATTTTCATACCTTTTGAAAACTTCCGCTCTATCGTTCTTCAGCTCTGATATTGATCTTATAAGCTGTCGTATAGAAATCCTTCACCAGCTCTTCCTATCTGACTTGTAGATTTTGTAAAGCTTTTTAGTTCTATCGCCGAAATTGGGTCATATCCCAGCTTTTGAGATTATAGAAAAAGAATCAGACCACTGTCCCCCTACCTTTTTCCATTGCTATACTTTATAATTTTATAATGCTTAAACAATACCTCCAAGAACTTCTCGATATAACAATCCTCGGAGATGCCAGAGAAGAAAGCTATTATTCAGCACTTGAACGGCTTTTGAAGGGATACAACGATTCCTGCAAAAAAAATCTGCATATAACAACTCTTCCTAAAAAAACCGAAGCAGGCAATCCAGATTTCAGGATATGGGATGGAAAACTGCACATAGTTGGGTATATCGAGGCAAAGGCGCCTACTGTTGAAAATTTAGATTCCATAGAGCACTCCGAGCAGTTGGAACGCTATCGGAATACATTTCCTAATCTCATGCTCACCAATTTCTTTGAATTCAGGCTTTACCGCTATGGCGAGTTTATCGAAAAGGTCGCAATTGCTCGACCCTATGTTATCAATAAATTGAAAACCGAACCGCCTGTTGAAAGAGAGGCTGAGTTTAATGAACTATTAGAGAAATTCTTCTCTTTTTCTCTGCCGCAAGTTCTCGATGCTAAAAACCTTGCAGTAGAACTCGCAAAAAGAACAAGATTTCTCAAAGATGAGGTTATCGCACAGGAATTAAAAATAGAGCAGAAGAGCAGTAGGGCAAACGAGCAGTTGGCAAAAAGTCATATAGCAGTGTTTTATGAAGTATTTAAAAACCATTTAATCGCCAATTTAACTAAAGAAGATTTTGCAGACTTTTACTCCCAGACCATTACATACGGTCTTTTCGCAGCAAGGACACGTTCCCACGATGGTTTCAATAGAAAACTCGCTTATGATAACATCCCCCACACTATTGGAATTTTAAGAGATGTCTTTAGATTCATCTCTTTTGGCGACCTGCCAAAACAGATGGAATGGATTGTTGATGACATCTCGGAAGTTCTTGCGGTTACAGATGTATATAAAATTCTGGATGAATATTTTCACCAGCACAAGGGCAAAGACCCAATAGTCCATTTCTATGAGACATTTCTGGCGGAGTATGACCCCACTACAAGGGAAAAAAGGGGCGTCTATTATACACCTGAACCTGTTGTCTCTTATATCGTTCGTTCCATTAACTGCATTCTTAGGGAGCATTTCAATAAAGATGACGGGCTTGCAAATACTTCTGTAACGGTGTTAGACCCCGCAGCAGGGACCCTAACATTTTTGGCTGAGGCTGCGAAACGGGCTATTATAGAATTTATATCAAAATACGGCGAGGGCGGTAGAGAAAGGTTTATCAAAGAACATATCCTTAAAAACTTTTATGCCTTTGAGCTGATGATGGCGCCCTATGCAGTAGGACACCTCAAAATATCCTTCCTCCTTGAAGAACTGGGCTATAAACTCTGTGAAGATGACAGATTTAATCTTTATCTGACAAATACACTTGAGATGGAAGGGCTTGCCCAAACACAGATACCTGGTATGGCTTCGCTTTCTGAAGAATCTCACCTTGCAGGGATAGTTAAAAGAGAACAGCCGATTTTAGTAATACTTGGCAACCCGCCTTATTCTGGACATTCTTCAAATGTTGGGGATTGGATATCAAAAGAGATAAAGGCTTATTTTCAGGTTGATGGCAAACCACTTAAAGAAAAAAACCCTAAATGGCTTCAGGATGACTACGTTAAGTTTATCCGTTTTGCCCAGTGGAAGATTGATAGCGCAGGAGAGAGAATTTTAGGATTTATCACCAACCATAGTTATCTTGATAATCCGACATTTAGGGGTATGCGTCAGTCATTAATGCAGAGCTTTGATGAGATTTACCTGCTTGATTTGCACGGCAGCAGTCTCAAAAAAGAGAAATGCCCTGATGGAAGCAAGGACGAAAACGTATTTGATATTCAGCAGGGCGTTGCGATTGCCTTATTTGTCAAGAAAAAAGGAATACAAAAAAGGATAGCTTACTCTGAAGTCTGGGGCATAAGAGAGCAAAAGTATAGCTGGCTCAGCAATAACGATGTCAAAACAACCAAATGGAAAACAATAAAGCCCAAATCCGAATTCTATCTATTCATACCAAGAGATGAAAGGCTTCTAAAACAATATAATTCATATCCCAAGATAACCGATATTTTCCCTGTAAACAGCGTTGGGATTGTGACGGCGAGGGATAATCTAACAATAAAGTGGACTGCTGAAGAAATCTGGCATACAGTTCTTAACTTTCCAAAACTGGATGCCGAGCTCGCAAGGCAGGCATATCAATTGGGTAACGATGTTAGGGACTGGAAAGTGGAACTTGCTCAAAGAGATTTAAGGGAAAGCGGTCTTGATAAAAATAAAATAAAGCCAATTCTTTATAGGCCTTTTGATATCAGACATACTTACTACTCTGGTAAGTCAAGGGGTTTTCATTGTATGCCAAGACCCGAAGTCATGCAGCATATGATAGCTGGTGAGAATTTGGGCTTAATTACAGTCAGGCAAGTTGCTGAAGGCATTTTTAATCACTCCTTTGTATCAAATTGCATTATCGAGAGTCGAGTGACTCTTAGTAATAAAGGAATAGCATATCTCTTTCCACTTTATCTCTACCAAAGCAGACAGAAAGAAGAAGTTAAAAAACCAAAGAGACATTTTACCTTTGGCAGTTCATGGGTGCTTTTTGAGGCTGAAGCAGAATATTTTGCTAAGAAACCTAATATATCCGAAACGTTATTGAGTAAACTCTCAAAGGCATTCAACAAAAAGCCTCAACCAGAGCAGATTTTCAATTACATCTATGCAGTCTTATACTCCAACACCTATCGCACAAAATACGCTGAATTCTTAAAAATGGACTTCCCAAGAATTCCTTTTACGAGCAATCATGATCTATTTGAAAAATTAGCAGATTTTGGCAAAAGGCTTGTTGATTTACACCTTCTTAAATCAGCGGAGCTTGCCCATCCTATAGCAAGATTTCAAGGTAAAGGCGGCAACAAGGTAGAAAAACTGAGATATGATAAATCAGTTCTTTCCCCCTTAAAAAAGGGGGAATCAAAGGGGGTTGTATATATCAACAAAGAGCAGTATTTTGAAAACATTCCTTCTCATGTGTGGGAATATTGTATCAGCGGTTATCAGGTATGTGAGAAATGGCTCAAGGATAGAAAAGGGCGGGTTTTATCCCTTTCTGAGATACAAACCTACTGCAGGATTATAACCTCACTCCAGAAAACGATTGAGGTTCAAAAGGCTCTTGATGAGTTATATTCATTTGTAGAAAAGGAAGCGATAGTATTCTAAAAGAATTAATATGCTTAAGGAATTAAGAATAAAAAATCTTACCATAATTGATAATCTTTTTATTGAGTTTGAAAAAGGGTTTAATGTCCTAACAGGAGAGACAGGCGCTGGGAAATCCATAATTGTCGATGCGATAGGACTTCTTATGGGTGATAAGGCTCCCCCTGATATGCTTAAAACAGGCGAGAAGGAAGGCATGGTGGAGGCGTATTTTGACGATACGGTGAATCCTATATTGGAAAGGCTCTCAATAAGCTGTGAAGACGGCATCTTGCTTAGGAGAAATATATCACTGCAAGGCAAAAGCCGTGCATTCATAAATGATACCTCTGTAAGCATTAATACACTCTCAAATGTGTGTAGAAGCCTCATAGCTATTCATGGACAGCATGAACACCAAAGCCTGTTAAGGAAAGAAAGCCATTTGCCCTTTCTCGATTCATTGGGCGGGCTCGAGGAAGAGCTTAAATCTTTTAAATCTCAGTATGAACATACAATGTCGCTTAAAAAAAGCTTAAGTGAGCTTAGAGGCAAGATTCAAGACAAAGAACAGCAGGCTGAATTCCTCAGATTTCAGATAAACGAGATTGATTCATCAAATTTAATCCATGGTGAAAAGGAATCTCTTGAAGAAGAGTTGGCTATACTACTAAATCAGGCTCGGCTAAGGGAACTTACAGAGACTGCCTATGGACTTCTTTACGGAGTTGAAGGCTCTTGCGTTGAAAAACTCTCTCTTGCTATTGCAAAAATCAAGGAGATTTCAAATATTGATCGCACCGCCATAGAATTGCTTCAGATGCTCGAGGCTGCTTACCCATTAATATCCGACTCAGCCTTATCTCTGAGGAAGTTAAGGGAACGATACGAGGCAGAACCATTAAGGATTGAACAGATTAACGAGAGGCTCGAATCAATTAAAAGACTTGAAAAGAAATACAAAGGAACAGTAGAGGATATAGTCGCTTACCGCAAGTCCGCAGAGCAAGAGTTAAAAAAGCTTGAGAGTCTTGATGAAGAGACAGAAACCCTCGAAAGAGACGTGGGTGTTAACGAAGAGAGGCTTGCCAAGATTGCCCTTGAGCTTTCAGACAAAAGGCTTGAGGCTTCGAGGCAATTGGAAACGAGAATTGCTGATGAACTCGGGCAGGTAGGTTTTTCTTATGTAGATTTCAGGGTTTCATTAAACAAAAAAGAGATTTTAACTGAAAACGGCTTCGATGAGGTTGAATTTCTCTTCTCAGCAAATCCAGGTGAATCCCCGAAACCTTTGACTAAAATCGCTTCAGGGGGAGAACTCTCACGGATAATGCTTGCTCTCAAATGTGTTGAGATTGGAGGAAAAGGTATCAAAACCGATTACGCTTCGGGTCTTTTCCCTAAAACCTTGATTTTTGATGAGGTTGATGCCGGCATTGGGGGTATTACAGCGCAGAATGTTGGAGCGAGGTTAAAGGCTATATCGAGTGATTATCAAGTTTTGTGCATTACTCATTTGCCTCAAATCGCAGCTATGGCTAAGAATCATCTCACCGTTGAGAAAAAAATATCTAAGGACGCAGTTCAAGTTATACTGAGACAACTACAAGGGGAGATGAGACAGCAGGAGATTGCGAGAATGCTGAGCGGCAAAGTAACAGAAAGCTCCCTCAAACATGCCAGAGAATTATTAAGTATTTAATTTATGGAAATCCCTTTTGAGAAATGGTATGAAGCAGCATTTAAAAGGCGTTCTCGCAGGCAGTTTGAGCAAAGACGACTGAGAGAGAATGATTTAAAAAGTCTTTATTCCATATGTGAAAATTTTAAACCCTTCCCTGAAGCAAGAGCAGTCTTATGCAATCGGTCTCCAGAAGATGTCTTCAAGGGAGCTGTCGGCAAATACGGCAAGATAAAGGGCGCATCCTGTTTTGTTGCCTTTATTGGAAAATCAGATTTTCCTCATGTGGACGAAAAAGTTGGTTACACTGGCGAAGGCATAATCCTTGAGGCAACAGCAATGGGGCTATCCACTTGCTGGGTGGCGGGTTTTTATAGACCTGAGATTGCGGCTGAAATTGCAGGTGCGGGTTTTAACGAAAGGGTTTTAGCGGTCAGTCCGATAGGTTATTCCATAGAGAAATGGACATTTGAAGAAAAATTGATGTCAGGATTTGGTCGTTCACACAGAAGAAAGCCATTAAATGAACTAATAATAGGCGCTCAAAATGACGCCCTGATTACACAATTATCCCCTATTTTAGAGCTTGCAAGACTTGCCCCATCAGCGGTAAACCGACAGCCCTGGAGATTTTATCTTGAGGATGATGGAATCACCGTCTCAACCGATGATCTCAAAGATACCTTCAACATACCTAAAAGACTCGATTGCGGCATAGCCATGCTTCACCTTGAAATTGCCTGCCTTAAATATGGTTTAAAGGGTAAATGGGAGTTTCTTGAGCCATTAAAGGTTGCAAAGTATAACTTCTTTAGCATTAACGCAAACTGAGCATTAAAAGGATAAAGCAAAATCGAAAAACATTGTAAATTATAAAAATTCTGAAACAGTCTTTACAATCGTTAAATTCTGGAAAGCTTTAAGAGTTTTATTTTTTTAATTTCTTTGTTACAATTTCATATAACCTGTGCTTAGAGTGCAGGATTTTAAGCTGGTTTTATGATTGTGGAAAAGAGGCTTTATTTGAGAATCGGTGACAGGGTCATGCACAAAAGATATTGCTCTTGGGGATATGGCGATGTCATCGAAGAAAGACACTCTGAACTTCCCGGAGGATTTTGTTTTGTCAGAATACTGTTTGACGACGGCAACGAGCGTTCCTTTATCAATGACTTAGATAATGAACTCTGTTGTTATTATACGGGGATTCTTCTGATTGGACAATGCAATATCTGGGAAACCTGAAAACGCATTTCAAGGGCTAGTTTCAGTAGTATTCTTTATGCCCTGAAAGGCGTATATTATCCTTTTTTCCTTTTCTTTTCTGTCCTCAGGATAGGGTAGCAAGGCAATATTTCTGCTAATGCGTTCAGCCTCATTTTTAGACGGCATTATTTCGATACTTCCTTCTTTTGCCGAACCTTCTAAGATGCTTAACAATGTTGCAGCATCGCCATCTGTAATAAATGCGTATGGAATCTGGTATGCATCTGCTGCCCTGCAAAAAGCAGTTGAGTATCTCTCCCAAGATGCAAGGGAATTGGGGGCACATTTGACAAATATGAGTCGCTTATCTCCAATCTTGATTATGAAATCAACATGAACTTTGAAGTTCTTATCTTCGAGAAAAATCGAAAATTCTATGTTAGATTCGATATCCTGTGGACAATAGCCTTTGTGGGAAAGCAAAAACTCAGCTATTTTCTTCTGGGCGTATGAAAGCCTGAGGTCATTGAGAAATTCCTCTTGTTTATAATCATCATCTGTGAAACATTTTTTTTCTTCAGGATTATTCTGGATATTCTGTGAATTTAAACAGAAAGACATAGCTCTTTGGTTACAACCTCCTTATACCCTCTTTTAAAACAATACCGTATCTGCGGTGTTCAAAGGCATGTATCTCTGGATATTTAGCGTAAAGCCAGCCTGTGAAAATTGTCCTGCCCTTTTCGAATATCTCGACCCTAACAGCGGGGTTGTTAGGCTCGTTGCTTTTTGAGGTTATAACATCTCCTTCCATCTTAAAATCTGGGAGAAAATCTCCAAAAATAATCTTAAGTTCTGTCCCTGGAATAGTGATTTGGGAGCCAAGCTCGGCTGTGTATTCCGATTGTTTCTTTATATTCCTGTCTTCGAATATAAACTTAACCCCTTTCCAACTATTTTTTATTTCATGGGGTATAATAATCTTTCTCTCCCCCTTTACAGACATTTTGCCATGCGGAGAGCGGGGTTTCTCTGAAGGTTTGTCCATCGGGGTCTGAATGGGCGCCTGAACCGGCGAGAATTGCTGTACCTTGGGAGGCGGCGGTTCCTGTTTTTTTTCACAACTGCTTGTAATAATTACGAAACAAAATATGATAATTGGTAAAAAAAAGATTTTCAATACAGTCTCCTTCAATGGCGGAGAGGCAGGGATTCGAACCCTGGGTGGGGTTTTACCCCCACAACCGCTTAGCAGGCGGCTGCCTTCGACCAGCTCGGCCACCTCTCCAAATGATCCAGCCTTTAATGATATCAGTTTGATTCTGTAATTGTAAACAATTACCAAAAAAACCAAAATCGGCGATAGAAAAAATAGTGAAAACCGCTAATTTGACAATGGGAATGGATTTGAGCGGCTTTCACCATCACATTGCAAGAGCCCGAAGGGTTCGTGGTAATCTCATGAGAAAAGGCGAGA
>DAIQAO010000061.1:0-12719 GCA_036781645.1 Dissulfurispiraceae bacterium | reverse complement strand
ATTCAAGCGGTCAGGGAAGCGCTCAAACAGGGGATATAAGATATACCGTCCAAACGACTATTACCAGTGTGGGGACGAACGTCTGGAGGGTTAATGTAAATGTCGTTGGGCCTGGAGGCACACCAAACATCAGAGAAAGCCTTATCGTGACAAGGCAGTTATATTTCAGACAAGGGTGTTAGTGATGAATAATCGATTTGGAGAAAATAGTATAAGGAATCTTGCTGCTGTAAAAAGCGTTGGTTTTACACTTGTTGAGCTAATGTTCGCAATAGCCATCGGAGCGGTTATTTTAGCTTCAATAACCATGTTTATGAGGTCGGGGCTTTTCTCTTCCGTAGGGATTCAAGCAAAGACTACCGCACAGCAGGATGCAAGGGCAGCCATTGAGATAATGGCTATAGAAATCGGCATGGCTTCTTATAACCCAAGGTTTGATAATCAGATATGGGCTGATTTGGCTACAACTGCAGGACAGAACTGCACTGTTCTGACATCACTCCCTACCGATCGATTAAGAAAGGGGATTCTTGAGGCTACTGCAAATTCTATAACTGTTGAGGCTGATATAAATAATGATGGCATTATTAGAAGTGCTGGGCAACTTAATGAGGTTATAAGGTATGTATATGTAACTGCTGGCGGCGAGGCTTATATTACAAGATGCACATGCTGCACAGACTCATTAGCAGGCGGAGGCGGTCAGCCATTTCTTGGCGATACAATAGCATCTGGACAGGCAAGAACTGTTAGGGTAGTGAATAACCAGGTTGGCATCCCTGTCTTTAGATATTTTTATGGCAATGGAACTGAATTCACTCCTGACCCAGCATTAACAAACTGTATACAAAATCCACCAAATGCGCATATATGTAATATAAGGCGTATTGATATCACCCTCGTTGTGCAGTCGGACACAATGGATCCAATGACAAAACAATACCCGAGGGCTATCTATTCTACGAGTGTAATACCCCGAAATCATCCTATAAATCCTTAAAATTAGGCTTGGAAGGAGAGCTGAGCTATGAAAGTCAAAAATTTAAAATTCAATAAAAGTGAGCAGGGCTTTATAATAGTATTAGCCCTTCTGGCTATTTTGCTGCTTACGGCAGTTGGTGCGCTTTTCTTTAATCTTACAACTCAGGATATAAGAGTAAGCACAAGGTCGGTTGGCGAAAAAAAGGCGTTTTCTGGCGCTCAGGCGGGAATTCATAGATTATCAGAATACTCGAACGTCAATGGGGGTTTGATTGCAAATTATGTAGTATCTGGTATTGTGGTTGATCCTTCAGGCGATCCTTATACCAAATATTCAATCGCCAATCTTACTATTGTTGGAATTCCAGCATCATTACCCATGGCAGGATTTGAAGTGACAGGAACTAAGCATTGGGGGCAAACAGTTACCACTAAAACGGTTGTTGGAACCAACGATTTATACAATAGCAGGGTTGAAATAGATATTGGAATAGGCTATGGTCCCATCGAGATAAGCACGCAACAACCGGCTGCTGGAGGCTAATTCAAAAATAAGGAGGCTAATATGGTTAGGATGCTGAAAAATAGAAGATTTATATTCATATTATCAGTCATTATATTCAGTGTGGCGTTTTTAGATTATGGATATTCGGCTGATGAGAGCGTACTATTTACAACTGTGCCGCCTGATGCATTGATAGTGCTCGACTTATCAGGAAGCATGAATTGGAACCCGGCTGGCACAAATTACATATGGGGAAGCAGTCTTTCCTGCACGCCTGACACGACAGCATGTTCAGGGACTGGCTGCAGCGGTGGTTATTGCAATGCCACTAAAGCCGGCTGCAATGTCAACTGTAGCCGTCTTGCAATTGCTAAAAGGGCGATATTTAACATGCTTGATGATAATAATGATGGTATCATAAGAAGCACTGGAGTTAATAGCGATGATATAAATCTAAATATCAGGATTGGATATATGAGGTTTTATAACGGAAATGATACGGCTGGAGATTACGCAAGTGGAAACATCCAAATCCCAAGCGGTTATGGCATTGGGGCAAGATATTCTAAGATATTTTGCGATTCAAACACCGAATGTAGTAACCCTGGATTAAACCCACCTGCTACTACTCATGGTCAGCCCATAGGGACTACGCGGGCTTGGAGTGGAACTCCTCTTTCATCTGCTCTAATTGAAGCTAAATCATATCTTGATTGGCATAAAACAACTGACAATGCAAGGGCGTGCCGTGACAAATTCGTTATTCTCGTAACAGACGGGGCTGATACATATGCCTGCGGCGGCACAGGCTCTGAAGATGTGGCAGATATGTATAAAAGGCGCCGCGAGACCGTTGCAAGGGCAAAGGCTCTGGCTGATGCGGGATATAAGGTCTTTGTCATAGGGTTCGGCGGCGATATGCCAACATGCCTCCAAAGGACATTAAACTGGGCAGCATATTATGGTGGGACTGATAACCCTGAGGCTCCTAATTCGGGTGACACCTCTGGATATAATATACCAAGTGGTGAGCTTTTTCCCGCAGGCGTGGTAAGCTGCCAGATTGATAATCCTGTTCCCACTACTATTCAACACAACATCTGCGGCAAAAATGGCGGTGCTGGAGACACAGTAGCCGCTTCTAACGACCCTGCCACAGCTCCACTTTCGGGATATGCATTTATTACAGCCAACTCGGAAGAGCTGGTAACAGCCCTCAAGCAAGTAATCAGCATTATACGGTCAGCAAGATATTCCTTTACTCTTACATCCATCTCTACTGCGAGAATAACCACAGAAAACCATCTTTATGAGGCGTCATTTACGCCGATAGAGGATGAGCCTTTCTGGAGGGGCAGTTTAAAAAAATACAACATCAATCCAGACGGCTCTATTGGTTCGCAGTTATGGGACGCTGGTGATATTTTAGCGGTAAAGTCTGCATCGAGCAGGAACATCAAGACTTATACCGGTTCGCTTACAAATTTTGACACTTCATTATCACCTCTAAATTTCGGATTACCAACTACTAACACAACTCGAAGAAATGAGATAGTAGGGTATATTAGAGGAGAGGATGCCTTTAATAATGACCACTGGAAGCTTGGCGATATCTGGCACTCAAGTCCTGTTGTCATTACATCGCCATCTCCATACTTTAAGGATCATTTAGACGGGAATAACGCCTTCGCAACTTATAGAGCTAATAACCAGAGAACCTCAAGCAATGGTTTGAGGATTGTAATAGCTGGCGCCAATGATGGGCAACTACATGTTTTTAAAACATCAGATGGTGAAGAGGTTTTTAGTTTTATTCCCCCCAATATGCTGCCTAAATTGCAACTTATTGCTCATAAAGACCACCCGACAAATTTGACACACAAGTTTTTTGTTGATGGGCCTATCTCCGCTGCAGATGTATGGCTTGGCTCAGGAAGTGGAACGAGCAAGTCTGCTTCTGAGTGGCGGACATTGGTGGTTTTTGGGTTGGGCAGAGGAGCCAATGATTATAGTGGGAGCGCTTTATTGAGACCTTATCTATGGAGTGCATCATCTTCTTGCACACCTACATCCGAAACTGCTCCCTACGGCTACAGCCAGACATATAGCGTCTCGACCCCATACTACTGCGGTTATTATGCCTTTGATTTTACCAATACACTAAACCCAGTTTATAAATGGCGGATAAATCCCTCAGCATCAGAGGCTGCGTATCTCGGTGACCCCTGGAGCAAGATGGCTATGGGCAGGGTCAAGATAGGCGGTAATGAGAGGTGGGTTGGCTTTATCGGTGGAGGGGGATATGAATATTCCTGCTCAGGGGGGCAACCACCCGATCCAGGCAACAGGACGAAAGGGTTGTTCGTAGTTGATTTAACTAATGGCAATATATTATGGAGTTACACTAAGGCTAATAATAATGCAATGAATTACGCGATTCCAGCTCCGCCTGCTATTATTGATACTGATAATGATGGATTTGTTGATAGGGTATATGTGGGGGATTTAGGTGGCAACGTGTGGAGGTTTAACCTCTGCAGGTCAAATAGTTCGCCATCCTGTGGAACATCAGACTGGAATGCAAATCTCTTTTACAATTCTTCAACAGGGCAAATAAGACCTATTTATACAGCTATGTCTGCAGCCAAAGACACGGTAGGGAATTTGTGGATTTACTGGGGGACTGGTGATAAGCAGTGCCCAGCAGACCCAAATGCCCAGGAACATTTTTATGCCCTTAAAGATACTGATGGAACTACTACATATTATCTTTCGGATATCCAAAATCTAACTTCTGCTTCCCAAACTTATAGTGGTGAGCGGCAGGGCTGGAGAATACAATTACCCGGCAATGGCGAAAAAATATTGGCAGAACCAGCAGTTTTTGGCGGAACTGTATATTTCACGACATTCATCCCTGTATCTGGTAGTGATCCCTGTCAGCAAGGGGGCACAGCAAGACTATACGGTGTTAATCATGTAACTGCTGCTGGTGCATTGAGTGGAGGAAGTAGGAGCATTGAACTTGGAGTTGGAATACCATCAGCCCCTATAATTTCTCTTGGACCTGAAGGTGGAGCATCTATGTATGTCACAGTAAGCGGTGGAGCTGGAATAGATTCTCGTACAATATCCCTTGATGCCAATCTTCAAATAGGACCTAACAGGAGTAACATTCTTTTCTGGAGAGACAGGAGAGTCCAGCCTTAGGATTTTTTGACTTTTGGCAAATTAATTAATATAATTAAGCATGCTGCAACCGTATAAAAAGACTGGGCGAAGGACTACATTAGTCCTCGCCTTGTTTTTTCTCGTTTTCTCACTGGTGTATTTTATTCACGAGCTTTATAAAATACAATCCAAGGTATCCGAAGTAACAGAAAAAAGCGAAACCACTAAATTTTTCAAATTGCTATTGGAAAAGGATAAGACTTCTGAAAGCGCCAGTTCAACTTCTAATCCAGCTATAAGAGATTCTGACAGAAAGGAGCATGAGCCTGAACCCATTATAGTTCAATCAATTAAACTCCTTCCTGAACACCCTTCCATAAATGACAGCATTAAAGCTCAAGCCACGACAAATTATGCTGATGAAAAAATATCATACGAGTATAAATGGTATATCAACGACAAAGAAGTAGAGAATATAAAAGGCGATACCCTGCCCAAGGGTATGTTTAAAAAGAATTACCAGATTAGCGTTGCGGTTACCCCTTTTATGGATGGCAAGCAGGGTCGCTCTTTTATTAGCGCTCCAATCTTGATACAAAACTCTCCACCTTCATTACAAATCGCTGAAATGCCTAAGAATGTAAAATTGGGGGATGTTATGGAGTTTCAGCTTTTGGGCACAGACCCTGATGGCGATAAGCTCACATACGCCCTTGAACCCCCCGTCTTAGAAGGAATGACGATAGACAAAGACACAGGCAAAATAATCTGGAAGCCTCAGAAGAAGGAAAAAGGCATTCATAAGTTCTCCGCTTCAGCCTCCGACCCCGATGGCGGCAAATATATAAGAACATTCGAGTTGGAAATCAAATAGCAAGTTTTTTTCTATCCTGCCATAAAAAAAAGAGACATCCAAAAAAGGAAGGTTATCTCTGTAATTGTAGCGCCAACGTGATAATTTCTTAATATACCAAAATGAAAATGTCCTATTCATAAATTGTTAAATTGTCTCTTTTTTAGGAGGAGATAGCATGCGCAGAAAGGACATTGTGTCATGATAAGGCAGAAGGAATTAATGCGGCTACATGGCATTTGAGCTTCAAGACAAAGACGATTTATACTTTCAGGCGGTCATTGATAGAGATAGCCGGCAAGGTAGTGGAGCATGGAAGGGCGCTATAGCTGCTGCTTCCAACAACAATGGATAAGCTTAGCATATATGAAGCGATGTATGGCATTTGAGTAATAACTGTTTTAAGAAGTTCAATATATATTTGATTTTCCTTTAAACATTGCAAGCTTAAAAAAGTGTATTTTGATGCTCCAAGGAGGGGTATCCCCGTTTCTATCGCTATTTTAAGACCTGCCATCATCCTTTACAGATAATTGGCATATATGATAACCTAATACGGTCAGAGTTATTCGGGCGTATGTGTGTTTCATTTAGTATTAATCCATATTTTTTCTTAACTTTATGGGGGCAACAAGCTCTAAATTGTTGCTTTTACCAAAATCTTGATAAATAAATATCATTTAGGAAGGTGGTGAGGTAATGGCGCTAAACGTAACAGAAAAAAAAGATATTATAGGAACCTATAAGATTCATCAGAATGATACCGGTTCTCCAGAGGTGCAGATTGCCCTTTTGACGAGAAGGATAAACTCCCTTACGGAGCATTTCAAAACCCATACTAAGGATCATCATTCAAGGAGAGGGCTGTTAAAACTTGTTGCGCAAAGGAGGGGGCTTCTCAACTATCTGAAAAAATATGATAAGCAACGTTATGAGGCCCTCATTGGAAAGCTCAATATAAAAAAGTGATTCTGCATCTAAAAATTAGATTTCTCAAAAGGACTATAATCTAAATGACAAAAGTTGAACTCGAGATTAAAGGGAAACAGCTCATCATCGAAACCGGACAGATGGCGAGGCAATCTGATGGCGCTGTGGTTATAAGATATGGCGATACCGTTATCCTTGCCACAGCAGTTGCAGATAAAAAAGCAAAAGAAGGGCTTAATTTTTTCCCCCTCACTGTTGATTATCAGGAAAAAACCTATTCAGCCGGGAAGATTCCGGGGGGCTTTTTTAAAAGAGAGGGAAAACCTTCAGAAAAGGAAATCCTGACATCCCGTCTTATAGATAGACCTATCAGGCCCCTCTTTCCGAAGGGGTTTTTTTATGAAACACAGGGAATAGTTTCTGTGCTCTCATACGGAGAAGAAAATATCGCCGATGTGCTGGGTATTATTGGTTTATCTGCTGCAATTCATATATCCGATATCCCTTTCGATGGACCCATAGGTTCTGTCAGAATAGGCATGAAAGACGGCAATATAATTGTTAATCCAGACCAATTCGAGAGCGCCGATCTTGACCTAAATATCATCGTTGCAGGCACTGAAGATGCAGTGATAATGGTAGAAGGCGGCGGTCTTGAGACTTCGGAGGAATACCTGCTTGAAGCTATCAGTTATGCACAGGATGAGATCAGAAAGGTTATAGCGCTTCAAAGCGAACTCAGGGCGCTTACTGGGCGAAAAAAGAGGGAAATATATTCACCCACAGAGAATTTTGAGCTAAAACAAGATTTGATTAACTACATATCAGCAGAGGTCAAAGACGCAATCAGGATACCTGATAAATTAAGAAGACAGGAAGCGCTGGATTCCATTTTTCAGGATGCCTTAGAACATTTCAACACTTCTGAATACGGGATTAAATATGGTATCTCATCAGGGGATGATCTGGCAAGGCAGATAACAAGTCTATTTGAGGAATATGAAAAAGATGTTGTCCGCAACATGATTTTATATGAAAATATAAGAGCGGATGGCAGAACTCCTGATGAGATTAGAAATATATCCTGCTTCACGGGCATCCTTCCAAGGACGCATGGTTCTGCCCTTTTTGTAAGGGGCGAGACTCAGGCTCTTGTAGTGACCACACTTGGCACTGCAGCAGATGAACAAAAGATAGATTCCCTTGACGGTGAAACATTTAAAACATTCATGCTTCATTATAATTTCCCTCCCTTCAGTGTTGGTGAGGTCAAGCCTCTCCGCTCGCCGGGCAGAAGGGAAATCGGACATGGCGCCCTCGCTGAAAGGGCATTGAAGTGCGTAATCCCGCCAAAAGAAACCTTTCCATATACGATAAGAGTTGTATCTGACATACTCGAGTCGAATGGCTCATCTTCAATGGCGACGGTCTGTGGGGCAACACTCTCTTTGATGGATGCAGGAGTTCCTATTACAGCGCCTGTGGCTGGTATTGCAATGGGGTTGATTAAAAGCGGCGAGAGGGTAGTTATTCTGACGGATATACTTGGGCTCGAAGACCACCTTGGCGATATGGACTTTAAGGTCACAGGAACCGAAAAAGGGATTACCGCCTTCCAGATGGATTCGAAGATAGTCGGTATAAGCCATGAGATTTTGAAAGACGCCCTTGAAAAGGCAAAAAAAGGTAGACTTTATATATTGAATAAGATTGTGGAGTCAATGCCAGAGCCTAAAAAAGAACTATCTCCCTTTGCTCCGAGAATATTCTCGATGAAGATTAAACAGGATAAAATTAAGGATGTTATAGGCACAGGAGGCAAAGTTATCAGGGGGATTATAGAGCAGACCGGCGTCAAGATAGATATAGATGACTCAGGTTTGATAAATATAGCCTCAGCGAATGAGGAATCCGCCCGCAAGGCGATCGATATTATCAGCGGAATAGTTGAAGAGGCAGAAGTCGGCAAGATTTATACCGGCAAGGTGAAGAGAATCATGGACTTCGGAGCTTTTGTCGAGATAATACCCGGGGTCGAAGGACTGCTTCATATATCCCAGATTTCCGAAAAGAGAATAGCAAAGGTTACGGATGAAATAAACGTCGGCGATGAGGTCATAGTTAAGGTTATCGAGGTAGATGGTCAGGGTAGGATAAGGCTAAGCAGGAAAGGAGCCTTAAGAAAAAAATAATTTTGCCGCTTTACTTCTTGTTATAAAATTTAGGGCAGATAAAAACTCTATCATAGTTAGAGTCTGTTAATAAAATCTTTAATTTCCCACTCACCCAGACCTCTCAGACAACAGGAGAGGGTAGTTAAATAATCCAGCATCCCCGGGTGTGAGCATCATAAATTTATAAACGCTGTAAGGTCTCAAAGATTTTCAATTTTTCTTAATCAAAGGACAGCCATTGATATGTTCACAAAGAGAAATCTTGACAACGGCATCCCTGTTGTAATGGAGCAGTTGAGAAATTTCCGTTCGGTCATAGTAGGCATCTACATTAAGGTTGGCTCAAGAAATGAAAAGCCTGAAAAGAATGGAATTTCACATTTTCTCGAGCACATGTTTTTTAAGGGCACAAAAAAGCGGACTGCGAAGGATATAGCCATAGAGATAGATTCAATTGGCGGAGAACTAAATGCCTTTACTTCACGGGAGAATACGGTATTTTATGTCAAGGTTCTCGATGAATTTATAGACAGAGGCATAGATCTCCTCACTGACATCTTTATGCATTCAATCCTTTCGGAAGAGGAGATCGAGAAAGAAAAGGGTGTTATAAGGGAAGAAATCAAACTCGTTGAGGATACACCTGATGATTATATACATGATATCTTCAATAAAACAGTCTGGGGTGAAAAAGGACTTGGGCAGTCTGTTCTGGGTAAAAGAGAAACAATTAAAACATTTACACGGGAAGACTTAGTCAATCATATTAGAAAATATTACGGGACTTCAGATACTGTTGTCGCATGTGCAGGAAATTTTGATGCCGATAGAGTTATTAATCTGCTCAATAAGTACCTTGGTTCTCTCAGAAGGGCTTCGGAGCCCGATCTCTTTCCTCAACCTTTTTTTGAAGGCAAAACTACTGTGATTGCCAAAGACCTCTCAGAAGTCCATATCTGTCTTGGAGTAGAAGGTTTGCCTTCTATATCCCCAGAGAGGCATAAGCTTGCCTTACTGAACTCTATTTTAGGTGCGAGTGTAAGCTCAAGGCTTTTTCAGGAGATTAGGGAAAAAAAGGGCTATGCATATTCTATATTTTCTTTTGTTTCGTCATATAGGGATGCCGGTTGTTGGGGTGTTTACGCTGGAACTGCAAAAAAAAATATCAAGATTGTCACAAGTCTCATCATCAAGGAAATGTTCGCTCTTTCTGACTCCATTACTGACGATGAGTTAAGGCGGACAAAGGATCAGCTTAAGGGAAATATAGTTCTTGGAATGGAATCTACAAGCAGCAGGATGCAGAGTATAGCCAGCCAGGAGATATATTTCGGCAGATACATCCCAATTAAAGAAGTAATGCATGAAATAGAGAAGGTAACTCTCAAACAGGCGAAAGAGTTGTCAGCCCGCCTTCTGAACTATGGGAAGATAAGCATTGCAGCCCTTGGTCCTGTCGAGAAAGAGGATTTTCAAGATATTTTCTAAAAAATTTTTGCTTATAGATTTCAAACCTTAATTGAATCTTGAACTATTCAACGACCCAGATTGTGCAGTTTTTTGGGGTATGCAGTATTTTGTTTGATGTGCTGCCGAAGATAAACTCCTCTTTTTTTGAGATGCCTCTTCTGCCAATCACAATAGTTGAACACCCTAACCTTTCCTGCTCCTGAATTATACATTCCCCGATGGAAGTGCATCGCTTCATAAGCAAAATTTTTTCGATATTGCTTTCTGAAAAACCGAATTTTGAAAGAATTTTGGAGCATTCTCCAAGAATCATTTCTCCTTTCCGCTGATGTTCTTTTTCCCACTTTAATTTTTCCTCGGCATCAACGAAGTAATCGTCAGGGGGTATCGATAAAATATTGAGGATTATTACCCTGAAATCAGGGAGTCCCTTCAATAATTCAGCGACATACTGAACAGCCCTCTTTGCATTTTCTGATTCATCTACTGCTATGAGAATTTTCCTGTTGATTTCTTCCTGCATATCTGCCTCCCTCAACTTACTATCACGCTTTTTGCTTCTTCAATATCGCTTAGAAGTTGATTAGTGTTGTCATAAAAAACAGGGGCGCCGCTTGAAAAATGAAGCAGCGTTATATTAAGGGATTCGGGAATGTATGGGAAAACCTTCTTGAGGTTAGCCACCCTGTTATTGAATATTATGTTCATATCCTCTTTGCTCAGACTATAAAATGCAGGGTCTCCCCTGCTTTGGAGTTCCTGAATAGTAACATCGCCTCTTCCTACAATATAAATTAATATATTGCCAAGTCCGAAAAGGTCATATCCAAACATATTTTCACGGTGCAGGTAGTTGAAATCGAAATCTATCCAGATATTCAATCCTGTATTATCTCTGAGAATATGATCACGTCTGATGTCGCCATGCTTCTCGCCATGTGCATGGATATATCCTATCGCCCTAACAAGCTCAATGTATTCACTAAAAACCTGTGGGAAGAAATTATAAAAATAGTCTTCATGATTTTTCCCGAGAGTCAGGATATAATCCGCAAAGGTTTTGCCGTATATGAAGTCCAGTATCCTTACAACATTTCCTGCCGAGTCTTTTACCGAAAATCCCTGCATGAATCTTTCATCTCCTCTTACGAGGTCGAGTATTCTGGCTTCTTTCTGTGGACTCCTGAAACATTCAAAGATGATTCCACCTACCTTAGAGGTAAATCTTTCAAGGAATGTAAGCTTAATGATTTTGAAACTGCCGTCAATCAGATCAATCGCTTTTTTTACCCAGAATTTGGGTTGTTCATCAATACCGAACCTCCCTTCTTTCTGATCGTGCCTTATGAGGTATGGTCTGCCTCCTAACACAACAACGTCGTCATAATTGACCCTGAAGTAGTCAGAGGTATCAGTAATAACCTTTAACTTTTTAGGAACATTCTCTTTTCCAAGACGCTCAGCAAGGATATCCCTGATATCGTCTTCTCTGATGGCATTATTTTTATCAGTTGTATAGTGATAAGTTGACATAACCCTTTTTTATTCTAACAAATTACCTTGCCAAAACTTTTTACTGCGATAGGAACCTTGCAGCAGGATTTTTACAATGAGAATAGCTTGTCAATCATTCTCGGGAGGCGTATCACAAGTCCTTTAGAAAATTACTCTGTTTTGACGGGGAATTCTGTTGTTTTATTGTAGTATAAAATTCTTCTGCATTGGGGACAGAAAGTGATTTCCTTGTTGTTTTTAATCTCTATGTATTGCTGAGGTGGTATATGCAGGTTGCATCCCTGACATATTTCATTTTTAACCTCCACAACTGCCTGTCCATTGCAGCTCTTAAAAACATTCATGTAAATAATGTAATTCTCTTTCTCTATGTTAGTAGTTAATTCATTTCTTTTTTTCATCAATAATCTTAAGGTTTCTTCAATATTGTTTTTTTCAATTTGAATCTTATCCTGTTGCTCCTTTAATTTCTTTTCCGCCTCTGACACTTTAGACTTCTTAATTTCAACAACTTTTCGCTGCTCATCGATAGCCTCCATAAGATGCAGAAGCTCGTCCTCAACAGCAGTCAGTTCTTGTTGCATGTTTTCAATCTCCTTGATGTAAGCTTGATATTCCTTATTAGTTTTTATATCAGCCGCCTTATCCCTGAGTTTTTTAATCTTAATATCAAGCTCTTCAATGCTGCGCTCTTTATCTCTTTTTTCCTTTTCTAAACTGCGAAGGCTTTCTTCTGAAGTCTTGTATGATGAATAAGCTGAATTCAACTCCTTTTGCTTGTCGGAATTCTTTAAGGGAAGAGAGTTTATTTGTTTTCGGATTGAAATAATGGATGTGTCAATATTCTGCAATTCTACCAACAATCTTAACTGTTCATTCACATAGACCTCTTGAGTAAAAACTCTCAATTTTTGTGATGGGCCCACCAGGACTCGAACCTGGGACCAACCGGTTATGAGCCGGTAGCTCTACCAGCTGAGCTATGGGCCCTTTGCTTGGACAGCGATGAAACTATAATCAAATATTGTAAAAATCCAGAGGTTCTTTCGTCAAGAGTTGTTTAAGACCCAAAAATAGCGATAGAAATTGGGATACCCCTATTTGGAGCATCAAAATGCAC
>DAIQAO010000060.1:0-12857 GCA_036781645.1 Dissulfurispiraceae bacterium | reverse complement strand
TATTTTACATAAACTTAACATTGATTTAATAATCGTGCAATAATTTTTTGATACCCTATGATACACTATGATATACATGTTTAGGTAAGACAACTGAGGGAGGTTCAATTTTTTGGATCTGGATCAGCCTGCACAAATTATATACAAGATTAAGATATTGATAGCCTTCGTTTCGAAGGGATAACCAAAAAGGGGGATTAAAATCCCCCTTTTTTTTGGAGGTGCATTTTGAGGAAGACTTTTGTGCTTGATACAAATGTTTTGATTCACGACCCAGAGAGCATCTTTAAATTTAAAGAAAACGATGTTGTCATCCCCATGGTTGTTATTGAGGAGCTTGACAGGCTGAAGAAGGGATACGGCGAGATAGCTTACTCTGCGAGGCACGCCCTGAAAAATATCGACAGCCTTCGAGAAAACGGCAATATCGCTGCAGGAGTGCCTCTGGAAGGCGGCGGGACAGTAACTATCGAGTATATTCCTCATATCCCCGACATGATTTCTGCAGACAATGCGATTATCAAGGCCGCAATACATATCATGGAAAATATAACTAAAGGGAAATATAAGCCTGTTGTTCTGGTCTCAAAGGATACAGCAGTAAGAATAAAAGCCGAAACCGCCGGACTTTATACAGAGGATTATAAAAATGATAAGACAACCATATTCCAGAAATATGGGAAAATCCTTGATGACAATGACTACATAAACGGTATATTATCCGTGAGATACAAGTTTACAGGCTCAGAGATTTATAGGCTGCAAGGGGAAGATAAACTGACAAAAGTTAAAAGGGGGAAATCCCTTGAAAATATTATTCCTAAAAATATAGAGCAGGAGTGCGCAGTTGATGCTTTAATCAATCCTGATATTGAAGTGGTTGTATTGACAGGCTCCGCAGGGACAGGCAAGACAGTGCTTGCCCTTGCAGCGGGGATACACCAAACAACAAAGAAGTCTCCACTGTATGAGCAGGTGCTGGTCGCAAGACCTGTGATTCCCATGGGCAATGACCTCGGCTACCTCCCTGGAGATATCGACGACAAACTCGCACCGTGGATGCAGCCTATATTCGACAATCTGGAGGTGATTGTGAATACCCCGACAGGGCAGTTTAAGGATAATGCCGCTGTATCAAAATACAAAAATTATCAGTATTTGATTGATTCGGGGATTTTAGATGTAGAGGCGCTTACCTACATCAGGGGGCGAAGCCTGCCAAAGAGATATTTCATCATAGATGAAGCACAGAATCTAAGGCCCCTTGACATCAAGACCATTATCACAAGATGCGGCGAGGGCACAAAGATAGTATTTACAGGGGATTTGAACCAGATAGACACCCCATATCTCGATGCTATGAGCAATGGACTTTCATATCTCATCAGTCATTTCATAAATGAAGAGAATTTCTGCTACCTGAATCTAAGAAGCAGCGTAAGGTCGAGGCTTGCGGAACAGGGAGCAAGGCTTCTGCAAAGCACTTTAGACGTCCAAATTAATGACCCACGGCGCAAAAGAATATCTATAGGGAGTATTACAGGATAAGCTGGACATTAAAGAAAATTTGTAACATTATTGTAATATTCTTGTAATAAAACTATTGTTATAATTCTCTAGTTATGAAACATAAACAAACTGTAAAGGAGAAGTTATGTTTAATTCAATATTATTTAAATGCCCGTATTTAAAGGTAGGCAATGATGGGGCAAGATGCGATGCAGTATCAGACCTTGATGAAAACAATCTTATAAAAAATATGGCGGACGTAGATATCAAACTTTGTGTCAACAACAAAAGGCGCTTTGAAGTTTGCAGTTTTTACTTTGAACATTTAAGAAGAAGAGCCAATACCAACCAGCCTATTGATATTCCATCATTCGAAAGCCCCCCCTTCATTTTCAGCGGTCGTAAATCGTTTTCATGCCTTTAAGAGGGTTGTAATCTAAATTTAACACTGTCTTAATAAATTCGTAATCTATAAAGATTTATAATTTACTAAAACAGTGTTAATACAAAATAAAGTTTCAGTGAATTGCCCACTTTGTAACTCCGATGCCCTGTATAAATACGGTAAAACAAAAACAGGTAAACAAAGGTTTCAATGCCTTATGTGTGGAAGGCAATTCAGTTATGGTGCTAAAAAACAACCCATTCAAGGCAAGCCCATCTGTCCTGAGTGCGGAAGACATATGAATTTATATAAGTTAGAAGGTAATTTAATCAGATTTAGGTGCTCCGAGTATCCAGTTTGCAAGACTTTCAAAAAATTTTCAATTCAAGAGGAGCAATAAAAAATGAGCTATTACGTTCAAAATGTGCCTTGCAGACTAAGGGTAAAGAGTCCTATTATTAAAAATAACGCCGAAGTAGAATATAGCCTTACAAAAATACTGGGTACATTAAAGCGTGAGAAAAAGGAAGGTGTTTTAGGTAAGATAATGTGAGAGGGGACACCACTGTAGATATAAACATTACGACAGATAGTGTTCTGAACAATTACAATAAGAATATTGTTAGATATTAGGACATTTTAGCCCTTTTACAAAAGAAAAGGATATTTTGATCGGTCAAAGGCAGTGACTAATGACCAATATATACAAAATGCTGCATCAAATGTAAGCATGGTAATTTCTTTGAGCCAAAGACAAGAAGGGCAACGATAAAAAAATTACGATAAGCTCCTGAAAACCCAAATCAAACATATCTGAAGTTATACCACACACCAAAAAGAAAAGGATATCATACGAATCGAACCATCACAGAAAAATCCTTTTGCTATCAATCAAAATCAGCGATAGAACTGAGAACTTAACAAAATCAACAAGATAGATAGGAAGGGTTGGTGAAGAGACAGACTTTTATGGTAAAGACATGAGCATGGCAATTAGACATAAGTCTTTCTCTTAAAATTCCCGGAGGCCCATTCGCTGATTCTCGTTGCTCTGTAAGAAAATATATCAGCAAGCTGACTTTTAATAATAGCATGAAAGGGTATAGCATAAAACGGCAGCTGGTAGGTGACAAAATCACTCAACAATGTCCCTTTGCCGACTTTATCAAAGGTGTGAAGGTGAGACCATTTGCGATAGGGTCCAATTAACTGAACATCCGTAAATCTTTGAGGCGGATTAAAATCAATAATTCTGCTTCGCCATAAAATCCTCGCGCCGAAAACCTTAATAAAATACTCAAACTCGGCTCCTTCATATACGCCTGTATTGCTGCACTCCGTCATTCTAAAATCAAGCCAATCGGGCGTAATCTCAAACAGATTGCATGGGTCTTTAAAAAACTCGAAAGACTCCTCCTGTGATAGGGTGATTGTCTGAGATGTCTTTAATACATAAGTGCTGAAATCAACCTTCTCAAAACCTATTATGAAATCTTCTGGAATCTGATATTTCATGTGCCAGCCCTTCCTAACTCTATTTTTGGGTGGCATTAACATTTATATACAATAAAGATAATACTTTATGAATGGCTTAATGTGTATCTTGATATACTCATGCCATGTTTGTCAAAATCTCAATGTCATTTTGCTGGATCCTGGCAGGTCGAAAAACTTTTGCGTTGCTCAATTATGACCTAAGCATGATTCACTTCACAAGGAGGATTTAAGATATGTCAAAAAAGATTTATGTAGGAAACCTCCCTTATCAAGCCGATGAGAATGCCCTTAAAAAGGCTTTTGATGCGATTGGAGAGGTTTCGTCAGTCAGGATAATCAGGGATGAAACCGGGCGCTCCAAAGGGTTTGGTTTCATAGAGATGGCATCTGATGAGGATGTTGACAAGGCTGTCACAAGCTTGAACGGGACTGAATTTATGAGAAGAAAAATGATTGTTAATGAAGCGAGGGCTCAGACAGAAAAAGGCAGGAGCGGTGGCGGCACAAGGGGTAAAAAGCCCTTCAGGGGAGGACGGGATCAGTTCAGGCGTTGATAAGCAGTTTTTGATATAAGAGAAGATATAAAACATTCGGATTTTTTGAGCAAAAAACTCCCCAATTAAATTGGGGAGGTACCACTCATCCTATCTTCTGAACTGCATTTGAATATCCAAATACTGCCGAATTCCTTGTGTTGAAAAGCCTTTGCAATATTCATTTTTATAATCTCAAGCAGTGCGATGAAAGTTACGATAATCTCGAGCCTGGTTTCCTGACCGCCAAAAAAATCGTGGAAGGCTACTGCCGATTTTTCCTCAATCTTATCAATTATTAATGCAATCCTATCTTTCACAGTCAAGGTTTCTCTGGATATTTCGGATGCCTCTGAAGGCAATTTTTGAAGTATCTTTTTAACCGCCTCCATTAAGTCAAATATACTGGCTTCAGGTAAGAATAAAAAATCCTCTGCTGCCTCGCAAACACCCTCCATACAGGGCCTTGAGAATTTTTCCTGTCTTTTGCCCTCCAGTTCTCTCAATAGATGAGAGGCTTCCTTAATAGTCTGATATTCAAGCAGACGCTCAACGAGGGGTGTTCTTGGGTCAACATCAGCAGATTCACCGCATTCCTCAGATTCAGTCGGCGGGAGGAGCATGCGGGACTTTATGAAAATCAATGTTGACGCCATAACTATGAAGTCAGAGGCTATATCAAGGTCAAGCTCTTTCATCATGTCAAGATACTCAAGATACTGCTTGGTTACGAAAGCTATAGGGATGTCATAAATATCAATTTTGTTGCTCCTTATGAGGTGCAGCAGCAAATCTAAAGAGCCCTCAAACTTGGGGAGGCTCACACTATATTGAGAATCCTGCATCTAAAAAAGAGCTAAGGGATAACCTTATTTAATTGATATTCCACAATCCCCGTAGCGCCCACACTCTTTAATCGGGGTATCAAGTCTCTGACCTTCTTTTCGTCTATTATTACTTCTATCGCATACCAGCCGGGGTCGGATAATTCCGATATTGTAGGAGAATGCAAAGCGGAAAGAACATTTAAAACCTTGCTGATTGATTTTTCCGAAACATTCATCTTCAGTCCAACCTTTTCTTCAGCAGCAAGGGCGCCTTTTAGAAGAATAGCTATATTTTCCATTTTTTTTCTTTTCCATTTGTTACGCCATGCCTTCTTATTTGCAACAAAACGGGTGGTGGATTCAACTATAGTATCTACAATTCTTAAATTATTTGCCCTAAGCGAAGTCCCTGTTTCTGTAAGCTCTACTATGGCATCAGCAAGATAGGGCGGTTTCACCTCAGTTGCACCCCATGAGAAATCAACTTCCGCCTTAATGCCATTTGACTTAAGATATTGTTTTGTATAACCTACTAATTCAGTGGCTATCCTCTTGCCCTCCAGGTCCTTGATGTTTTTTATCCCTGAATTTAAGGGAACAGCAATCACCCACTTAACAGGCCTGAAACCTTCTTTTGCATATCTTAGCTCTGCAACTTCAACTACTTCGGCGCCCTGCTCTAAAATCCAGTCATAGCCTGTAAGACCGCAATCAAGATAGCCATTCTCTACATATCTCGGCATTTCCTGAGCGCGTATAAGCATTGAGTGAATTTCGTCATCATCAAAAACAGGATAGTAAGAGCGCGGATATACTGTTATATGATAGCCAGCCTTTCTGAAGAGTCTTAGGGTTGATTCCTGGAGGCTTCCTTTAGGGAGTCCTATCTTAAGGATATTTGATGTGTTCATTTCAGTTTCATCCTCGATATTTGAATAAAAATACCCCGCCGTATAGCGGGGTATTTATTATAAATCAAACGATTGTTATTTTATCAAGAATTAAACCATCGCCTTTTCGGTCTGCTTCAACCAGAAAAGCCTGGAACCATTCATTACAGAGGCATTAATATTCTCTATCAACTCATTAACATTGACATCAAAGCCTTCCTTGCGTGCAAAGGGGCTTAAGCTAACCTTAACATCGTATTTAACGAGCTTTTCAAGTTCAGCCTCGTCAGCCTCTTCAATTTTTGCACCCATAGCCCTTGCAATCGCTGCAAAAATATCCCTATGTGCCATTGCATCGCCTGGCGGTTCAACTGCCTGGCATATGAATTTAAGATTGCCAAGATAATCAACTATTGAGCCGTCATCCTCTAAAAATGCAGCCGAAGGAAGGACTAAGTCTGCCTGCTTGGCAAGCTCTGTAAGGTGAGAGTTCTGAACGATGAGAAAATCTACCTTCGGGCGCTCAGAGATAGGAACCTCTCCTACCGCATAAAGGAGACTTGTGGCTCCAGTAGCCATCTCTTTATATCCCTTTCCTTTGTTTGGCGCAAGACCGATAAGCATTACTCCCTTTGCATTGCTCTCAACCGGAACAGAAACAACAGACCCTTTAAGCAAGGCTATATTTGCGGAAGCCGGATACATAGCAGGGGAAGTAAAGACTACGGGATTCTTAGCGGCTGCAAAGAGCGCTGCTGCCTTCTCCATTTCCTCCGAAACTGTTGCACCCTTTACTGCGTCAGCTAAGGCAGCATCTCCGGTTAGTCCTTTATCCAGAAGACCTTTTACAAACGACTTGAGTTGTTCTGCTGCATCACCAACAAGGTCCACAGTAGCAACCTTGCCAAGCCCTGTTTCGCCGGCATTGATCGTTACTAATTTTGCGCCTGCATTTACTTTTTTCCTGATTACAGCATCAAGAGCTGGAAGCACTCTTTTCCATTGGCAGGGATCGAGATCAACCACAACAAACATATCTGCAAAGTCAATATCAGCCTTCGCGGAAAGCAGAGTTGCCTTATCGCCATATAGGCTTGCGGTTGTATCAACATTTTTAGTTTTAACAATAGATGTAGCAAGTTTGTTAAGCGCATATGCATCTTCGTTGGTTATCCCTGCTGTAGAAATGAATCCAGCTTTTGCCCCTGCCTTCTTAAGTTCTTTGGCGGCAATTACTACTGCCTCTTCCCATGTTGTCTCAACGAGTTTGCCGTCAACTTTTTTCATAGGGGTAGTTACTCTGGTGTCAGCAATTAGGCAATCAAAGCCAAATCTGCCATAAGCGCAAATATATCTCTCTGATGACCCCTCCTCACCATCTGAATTAACCTTCACAACCATCCCATCCTTTGAACTTACGATTATATCGCAGCTATTGCCGCATAACAGACACACTGAAGGGACTTTATCATATTCCCATTCCCTGCCCTTGCGGCTCCTATCAGCCTCAACAAGGGCATTCACAGGGCATACATCGAGGCAGCTCCCGCAGAATGTACAGCCGCTTTCCTGAAGAGGCTTTTCCATTGCGGTTACGACCTTTGAGCCAACGCCCCTTCCCATAAAGTCAAGCACATTTGTATCCTGCTGTCTGCAGATTCTCACACAGCGCCCGCAAAGAATGCAGTATTCGGGGTCTCTCTTAAGCAGAGGGTTTGAAGTGTCAGGTGCATAACCAAAACTCTTTCTTTCAAATGAGGACTGCTTGATATCGAAATCGTAGGCGTACTCCTGAAGATTGCAGACGCCGGCTTTTGTGCATGTCATGCAGTCAAGGGGATGCATTGAGACTATGAGGTCAATTACGAACTTCCTTAAATCCAAAACTCTTTCAGTCTTGGTATTCACTTCCATTCCTTCTTTAACCCTTGTTATGCATGCAATCACAGGGGCTTTCTGCCCAGAGACTTCAACAAGACAAAGCCTACAGGCTCCTACCGCCTTGATTCCCTTAAGATAACAAAGATTTGGGATGTGAATACCATTTAGAGCGGCAGCGTCAACAAGATTCGTGCCTTCAGGCGCTTGAACCTTGATGCCGTCTATTGTGAGATTTACCATATTTGCCATTTAATCCTCCTTCTTAAAATATGCTTAATATATTTGATTAGATTAATTTCCTAAATTCAGTAAATGAGATGCCCTTATATAAAGCTATCAGCTATACAGGAGCCGGCTCAAGTATTTTGGGTTTAACCTCAACAATAACTATTGCGTCAGTCGGGCAGACATTCGGCACACATTCTCCACATTTGGTGCATCTTTTTTGCCTTATTTCAAAAGGTAAATATCCGCTCAGATAAGGCTTCTTTTTATCGCCAAATATGGCATTGAATCTGCACACATTCAAGCAGTCACCGCACATTATGCATTTTTCAGGTACAATCCTGTACTCAAAATATCCTGGACACTCCTGATCAGGACACCTGCCTTCAATTACATGCTCTCCAAAGGCACCTGTATCTATCCACTCAAGGATGAACTTGGCTGTATCCTTTCCTTTTTTGCAGAGTGAGCCGATAGCCATCTGCTCCGCAATTTTTTTGACAGTAGCAAGATCCTGGTCAGTGGCATTTCCTTCTATAATCTTCTTCAACCTTATCTGTGTTTCATAAGTGCCAAAAGAACACGGGAAGCATCTCCCGCACATAGGACCAGCAAGAAATTCTTGCGTATAGAAAAGGGCCTTTTCTACAGGACATTTCTTCTGATTTTCAGCCTCTTTTCTAATGTCATCTACTTTTATCTCTTTTTCTTTTATCTCTTCGCTCATTTAGCCTCCTTGACCTCTGCAGACTTGCCAGCGTCAGCGGCTGTCTGTTTTGTAACTTTTACAGCACCGATAGGACAAGCTGTTATACAAGCCTTGCATTTTGTGCAATAGTCCTGATCGATAAAGAATTTATCTCGCGTCTCCTTTACGGCGTCAAAGGCACATGCATCCCTGCAAAGCCCGCAAAGGAAGCACTGCTCATTATCTATCGTATATTTACCTAATCCTGCGCAAACATTTGAACGGCAGAATTTGTCGTTAATATGCTCCTCGTATTCTTCCCTGAAGTATGCTATCGTTGTAAGAATCGGGTTGGGAGCTGTCATGCCAAGTCCGCAAAGGGCGCTATCAATAATCTTTTTTCCTAATTGCTCAAGCTTATCAATATCACCGGGCTGACCTTCCCCCTTCGTAATCTTCTCCATAAGCTGCAGCATATGATAAGTTCCGATTCTGCATGGAGGACACTTGCCGCATGACTCAGACTGTGTGAATGCAAGGAAATATTTAGCAACATCAACCATACAGTTGTCTTCATCAAGAACAACCATACCTCCGGAACCCATCATCGAGCCGACCTTCTTTAACGAGTCAAAGTCAACTTCGAGGTCGAGATATTTCTCGGGAATACAACCGCCTGACGGACCACCTGTCTGGACAGCCTTGAATTTCTTCCCCCCGATTATACCGCCACCGATATCAAAAACAATCTCTCTAAGGGTGATACCGGTTGGGACTTCAACAAGGCCTGTATTAACAACTTTACCAGTAAGGGCGAAAACCTTTGTCCCAGGTGAATTCTTTGAGCCAATGCCAAGGAACCAGTCTGCCCCTTTGTCTATGATTCTCGGAACCCATGCATAGGTTTCGATATTATTTAAATTAGTAGGATATCCCCAGAGTCCACCGTCAATCTCTGAGAGTCTTGGGGGACGAGGTCTTGGGAATCCTCTTTGCCCTTCTATCGAAGCAACAAGGGCTGTCGCCTCACCGCATACGAATGCACCAGCACCTTCCCTTATGCTGACATGAAAGCTGAAGTCTGTTCCGAGAATGTTGTCGCCTAAAAGGCCTAAAGCCTCGGCTTGCTCTATCGCCACAGTAAGGTTCTTAACGGCAAGGGGATACTCATGCCTCACATATATAAAACCGAACTTTACATTCTCAATTGCATAAGCGCAAAGAAGCATTCCCTCCAACAAGGCATGAGGATCGCCTTCCATAATCGACCTATCCATAAATGCCCCCGGGTCGCCTTCGTCTCCGTTGGCAACTACGAACTTGATACTGCTTTTTGCGCTCTTAGCGTGCTTCCACTTTCTGCCAGCTGGGAATCCAGCGCCGCCTCTGCCTCTCAGGTTTGCCTTGTCAATTTCATCGAGAACCTGATCAGGCGTCATAGATGAAAGAGCTTTCTGCAAGCCTGTATACCCCCCCACAGAGATATAATGGAGAATGTTTTTAGGGTCAATCATGCAGTTATTTAGTAAAACATATCTCTCCTGTTTCGTATAAAAAGGAACATCAACCATTTCAAGCACAGGTTCATGTAAAATGTCTTCTCTGTATAGTCCTCTTCTGTAAGCAATGCCGCCCCCGAAAGTGAACCCAAGAAGATCTGAAGCCTGAGAAGGCTGCACCTTTTGATAAAAGATATTCTGAGGGTCAACATTCATTATTGGTCCTTTCTGGCACATGCCCTGGCAGCCAGTTCTAACTATCTCGACATCCAAACCCTTCTTCTGGATTTCTGCCTCGATAGCGTCAAGAACTTGATAGGCGCCGGTAGCTGTACAACCAGTGCCGCAGCATGCCCTTATCCTTTGTTTGCCGGGGACCAATACCTCAGATTTAAGCTTTTCTCTTAATTTTTGCAATTCTGCTACGCTATTTAATTTTTCCATATCAAACCCCGTTTATTCTTTTATTGTCTCTACAGGTTTTTCTGCTTCCAATTCCTTTATTATCTTGTCGACTTTTTTGGGGGTTAAATCTCCCTTATATTTCTCGTTTACGACAAGAACTGGAGCTAACCCACAACAGCCTACACATCCAACCGTCTCTAATGTAAGAAATAAGTCATCCGTAGTCTCTCCAGGCTTCACGTTAAAAGATTCTGTAAACTTTTTTACAACCTCACTAGCGCCCCTAACATGGCACGCAGTCCCAAGACATACACAGACGACATTCTTACCACGTGGGGTAAAATAAAACTGCTTATAAAACGATGCCGTGCTATAAACCGCGGATAAAGGAATCCCCAATTCTTTTGAGAGTGCCTTTAATTCATCCTCTGGAAGATAATTATGCTCTTTCTGTATCTTATGAAATGAATGAATCAGTATAGAACGCTTCTTTTGGGCATCTGAAACAATATCCCCCAGCAAAGCCATTTTTTCTTTGACATCTATCATAAGTTTTAACCTCCGTTTTAATTTTAACTGCCAGGCAGAGTAGTTAGCTCGCAAAAGCTAACTACTCTTTATAAATATTAGAGTCCTTCGTGGGGTTTTGCACCCTTATCGAGCTGACGCCTTGCAGCCATATCCAAAAGAACACGTTCTGTGCCAAACCTGCCGGGTTCATACTTCTTAAGCTTCAATGCAGCCCTTGCATTATCTATGTAATTAACAGCAATATCAAACATCTTCTCGGGATCATGCTCAAAATGGAACGCCCCTTTAAATCTTTCAAGCCATGAGTCAATCATTATAGTCTTGGATACTTCTTCGCTTGCTCCTGCTGGGGATTCACCACCAAAGATCACAGGGACGCCGGACCCGGCAAAATAAGTCCCGATAGCGATCGCCTTCTCAGACATCCACTCAGGAGCTATACCTACACCTGGCATCCCACCAATTTCATCAGAGAGCCCACCTTCTGCAGCCATGGCGCTAAGTATGGTTAATATCCTTGAGTTATCAACACAAGCGCCAAGGTGAAGTATTGGAGGAATGCCTATTGCCTCACAAACCTGCCTTAAGCCTTCTCCTGCATGTTCTAATGCCATCTCGGGTCTAAGCCAGCCTGCTGTGGCACATGCAGCGGAGCCGCAGCCCGTTGAAACAACAAGGATATCATTCTTGATCAACTCCTTAACGAGATATCTGTGAGCTCCCTGGGCAGGAACCCTTGGGTTATCACAGCCTGCTATACCTACAACTCCCCTAATCCTGCCAGCCATTATAGCATCATTAAGAGGTCTGAATGAGGCTCTCCATCTTCCGCCCTGCATATACTCAATGTATTCCTGAGAAAAACCGACTATTGCAGGAAATTTTTCACTTTCCTCACTGCCCTTTCTCGTCCTATTAGGGAAGTTGTCAATGGCAGTTCTAATAATCTGCCTCGCAACATCTTTTGCATGGTGCTCATCATATTCTATATGTATGGCGCCCTTCATCTTTGCCTTATAAGAAGTCGTGATAATCTTTGTATGGAAATTCTTTGAAATCGAAACAATAGCAGGCATTATGCACTGAACATCCGTCATCATGGCATCAACCAGACCGGTCATTATTCCAAGTTCCTGATTGGTGTAACCGCCTGCTGTAGGAATACCATGCCTCATGAGTATCTCATTTGCAGTGCAGCACATACCTGCCAGATTTATCCCCTTAGCGCCCTTTGATTTTGCATATTCAAGCAACTCGGGTTCTGTTGATACTTCAACAATCTTTTCAGCAAGGGTTGGTTCGTGCCCATGAACAACGAGATTGACTTCATCGCCTTTAAGGATCCCAAAACTCGCTTCTGCCTTAATCGGCTTGGGAGTGCCAAAGAGGATATCAGTAATATCTGTTGATATCATGCATCCGCCCCAGCCATCCGCGAGCGACACCCTGACAGCATGAAGCATGAGGTTGTCAGGGTCGTGGTCAACGCCGACTGATGTCCTATGCATTGTCTCAGCAATTTCCCTATCAATGCCTCTGGGGACAACCTTCCACTTTCTCCATCTCTCTTGAGTCTTCTTAGGCGCCCTTTTTATATAATTGAGTTCGCCGTTCTGCCTGCCAAAATCCTCTATAAATTTTGTAGCAACATCTTTTGCAACATCATTGACTGTTCTACCATCGCCGAAAGGGACTCCAAGAATGTCAGCCACCCTGTAAAGTTTCCTTACATCTGTTACCTCAAAGTCCTTAACTTCTCCACAGCCAACAGCATAAAGAGTAAGTGCCATATCTCTTGCGTGATCTGAATGTGCAGAAGTTCCAGCGGCAGCCATTCTAAGCCAATGCCTCGCAGCAACTGTTGCCAGAGACGCACCGCATACACCAAATGCCTCTTCCTCTGCATTCTTGCCTACCAATCTGCATGGTCCAATATGGCATACCTGACAGCATGCGCCTGTTGAACCGATAGGACATGGTTTCAGCT
>DAIQAO010000059.1:0-12869 GCA_036781645.1 Dissulfurispiraceae bacterium | reverse complement strand
TTTAATTTTAACTTTTTAATGGCTTTAATGTCCAAAGGTTGAATAGTCTCAAATTTAGCAATGGATAGTGACATGGCAACCCAGAGCGAAGCAATCTCGCCTTTTCTGACGAGATTGCCACGAACCCTAAGTGATTCTCGCGATGACCTGTAAATCAATACTTTATGATTCTATCGCGAGTTTTAGGTAACTTGCTAAGTGTTTGCTTTTTGTAATAGTTTGTTATGTCTATGTAAGATAACAAGAATAAGGATATATTATCATTTAAAAAGGGTTGATACAATGAGGCTTCTGCCACAGTATTTTTCATTCTGGAGAAAGCCTCTTTATGTATTTAGCAGTATACCAAAACCAAATTTTATCCCGTGAATTTTTTGTGGCAGAGGTTGCATCTCATTTCTTGCATAATGTGTTATACTAATCAAATTTTATTGCTACAGGAGTAATAAAAGATGAAACTAAAAGCCGTTTTTATAAGTTTGTTTCTATTGATAATCTTCGTTTTTTCAGCCATAGCAAATTCACAGGAGCCTTTGGTTAATCTTATCGAGATAAAGGGTTTGAAACGTATAGATGAAGGTGCCTTGAAGACAAAGATGTCTCAAAAAATAGGCGAGCCCCTTGTTCAGGATAAAATCACAGAAGACATTAAAACTATCTATAAAATGGGTTATTTTGATGATGTGAAGGTCGAGATTGAGCCTTTTGAAGGTGGTTTAAAGATTATATATTTTGTTAAAGAAAAGCCAACCATTGTGAAGATTGATTTTCAGGGGAATAAAAAGTTTGATGATGCAAAGTTAAGAGAAGTCATAGCTATAAATCCAGGAGCCTTAGCGGATGTTACGCTTATAAATGACAACGCTCTTAAGATGAAGACCTTTTATGAGGGAGAGGGTTATTATCATGCAACTATCGTCCCTGTTGTTAAAAAGGTCAATGAGGAAGAGGTCTCTCTTACATACCAAATAGACGAGGGCAGTAAAGTCAAAATCAAGGAGATAATAGTAAAGGGAAACAAAGCAATATCCTCAAAAAAGATTAAAAAGGCGATAAAGACAGAGGAAAGAAAGATATATTCCTTGATTACAGGGGGAGGCTATTACAAGAAAGACGAAATGAGAGCCGATATCGAGCGGATCAAAGACCTGTATTACGATAACGGCTACCTTAAAATAACTGTTGCAGAACCTGTTATAGAGTTTGTTGGCAAAGATGCTATGAATATCATAATAACTGTCTCAGAGGGTGAGCAGTTTTTTGTTTCTTCGGTTGAAATTTTGGGTAACAAGGCAATTGCAACTGATGAGCTGACAAAACTCGTTAGGCTTCCACTCAAAAAACCATTCAGCAAGGAAAGGTTAAGGAAAGATATCTCGGCTATAAACGATCGTTATGCCGACAATGGTTATGCCCTTGTGGTTATTTCGCCTGATCTTATTCCTGACGAAGATAAAAAAGAGGTAAAGGTTATATACCGGATCTCGGAAGGAGATAAATACACCATCGGAAGAATAGATATCTCTGGCAACACTAAGACGGTGGATAAGGTAATAAGGAGGGAGATTAGGCTTGATGAAGGGGAAGTGTTCAACGCATCTGCGCTTAAGAGAAGCTATGAAAGACTTAACAATTTGCAGTTTTTTGAGACTGTTGAGATATCTCCAAAACCAAAAGTTGAGGAAAAAATAGTTGATCTCGATGTGAAGGTAAAAGAAAAACCTACGGGTTTTCTGAGCGTTGGCGGCGGTTATAGTTCAGTAGATGGCTTTATTGGGATCATTGATCTGACTCAGGGAAATTTATTCGGCAGAGGTTATTATGTAAAGGCAAGGGCACAGATAGGGGGCAAAAGTTCCTTTTATGAGTTTTCGTTTAAGGATCCATGGTTTCTGGATAAACCAATATCATTCGGGGCGAGCATTTACAAAACAGAAAGGGAATATGGTAATTTTGACAGGAAATTCTCTGGATTTGAACTGTCCCTTGGGAAAAGTTTCTGGGAGTACTGGCATAAATCTATAGCTTATAACTTTGAAAGAACTACTATTTTCAATGTCAAGGATGACGCATCTATTTTTGTTAAATCGCAGGAAGGAAAAAGAACGACAAGCAGCATCAGTCCTGCTATTGTAAGAGATACGAGAGATAGTTTTATTGATCCCATGAGGGGTTCGAGGAATTCCCTTCAGTTGACATTTGCAGGATTGGGAGGCAGTAACGCTTTTATAAAGGCTTTAATCGATACAGGGTGGTATTTCCCGTTATTTGATGTTACCGCTGTCCATCTAAGGGGCAGGATCGGTTATGCATCAGGATTGTTTGGCAAGAATCTACCCCTTTATGAAAGATATTATGTCGGAGGCATATACACTGTGCGTGGTCTTAATTTTGGCGATGCAGGACCAAAAGACATAAATAACGAGCCCTTAGGCGGCGAAAAAGAGCTGATTCTGAATGCTGAATATATATTCCCGATTATCTCTGAATACAAACTCAAAGGTGTTGTGTTTTTTGATGCTGGCAGGGCGTATGAGAAAGGAGAGACTTTTGGGAGTGATCTTAGATATACTACAGGAGCAGGGATTAGGTGGATTTCACCAATAGGACCTATAAGAATTGAGTGGGGATTTAATCTTGATAAACGTGCAGGAGAGCCTTCCAATAAAGTAGAATTCACATTTGGAACTTTCTTTTAAAACTATCCATAGATTTTTCCCTGGGTGTGATTTCGCTTTTGAAATATAACGGACATCCCAAAAGGTGACCCATTATGGGTATAAGCATAAATAAAATCGGCTGTCTTTATTAGCAGCATTATCTAAAACGGAGGATTTAAATGAAAAAATTATTTATAGTTTTTGTTGCGAGTTTTTTTCTTGCAGTATCATCATATGTCTCCCCTATTTTTTCCGCAGATGAGGGAAAGATAAGGATAGCGGTGGTCGATTTATACAAACTTTTAAATGAGTCAGAAGGTGGTAAGAAGGCAAAGACAGACCTTGAGTCGCTTATTAAAGCTAAACAGTCTCTTCTGGATGAAAAGGGCAAGAATATCGAGAAACTGAGAACGGATTTAGAAAAGCAGTCGGCTGTCATGTCGCCCGAAGCTAAAAAAGCTAAAGAAGAAGAATTGGAGAAGCTTGCAAGAGATTATCAAAGGCTTGTCTCAGATGCACAAACTGAGGTAAAGAAAAAAGAAGCCGAATTAACAACGGAAATATTAAAAGATGCAAGAGAGTTAATAAACAAAATAGCACAAGAAAAGGGTTATTCCCTCGTCCTTGAGAAAGCGGATGGACTTGTCCTTTATTATAGCAGCAATCTTGATATCACTGACAGCTTAATAAAGAGACTGAATGAACTCCAAAAAGACAGCAAGAAAGCAGAAACAAAGGCAAAACCAACTAAAAAAAATAACTGAAAATATTTATAATAATATCTTAGCACATGAAACTTGGAGAGATTGCAGCCCTTTTAGGTGGCCAAGCCACAGGTGAGTCTGAATTAGAAATAAAGGGTGTTTCAGGCATTTCTGATGCTCAGGAAGGCGATATTACCTTTCTGTCAGAGGCAAAATGGCTCAAGGCATTAAAGGAGAGCAAGGCATCAGCTGTAATTCTTAATAAAAAGATAGATGACCTCGACAAACCTCAGGTAATCGTAAAAAACCCTTTGTACTGCTTTGCAAGACTTTTAGCTCTCTATTATCCCCCATCTCATCTCTTTAAAGGTATTAGCGATTCTGCATTTATATCTGATAAGGCGGTGTTGGGGGATGATGTGACAGTTTATCCCCTCGCGTTTATATCTGATAATGTGAGGGTTGGTTCTGGCTGTATTATCTATCCTAATGTCTTTATTGGAGAAAACACCTTTATCGGTGACAATTGTATTATCTATCCTAACGCAGTTATTCACCATAGAGTAACAATAGGCACCGGGGTAATCATTCATTCAGGCGCTGTAATAGGTTCTGATGGCTTTGGATACGCCCATGAAGGCGGGGTATTTCATAAGATACCCCAAATAGGAACTGTAGTAATCGAAGATGATGTGGAAATAGGCGCTAATACCACGATAGACCGTGCTACAACTGGCGCTACAATAATAGGCAAAGGGACAAAAATCGATAATCTCGTTCAGATTGGGCACAATGTCACGATTGGCAAGAATGTGATACTTGTCTCTCAGACAGGTATTGGCGGCAGTTCTGAGATCGGTGATGGAGTGATGTTAGGCGGGCAGGTTGGTGTGGCTGACCATGCAACTATTGAGTCAGGAACTATGATAGCAGCCAAGGCAGGTGTGATGGGCAAGGTGTCGCAGGGAATATATTCTGGCGCTCCAGCCATTGCACATAAGGACTGGTTTAAGGCTGTGGCAATTTTTCATAAACTCCCCGAATTAAAGAAAAGGGTTGAAGAGCTTGAAGAGAAAATAAATCAGATGAATAAATTGTCTGGAGATGTTTAAGTCAAAATGGGGGTTACATGATTGATATCAAGGAAATAATGGATTTACTTCCACATAGATATCCCTTTTTATTTGTTGACAGAATAACAGAGCTTGAATTAAATGTCAGGGCAGTTGGGATTAAAAATGTGACGATGAATGAAAACTTTTTTCTAGGACACTTTCCAGGCAATCCTATTATGCCTGGTGTCTTAATCGTAGAAGCTCTTGCACAGGTTGGCGGGATACTCGCCTCTAAATCTGGGGCGAAAGGCGATACTGTTTATTTCTTGAGCATTGAGAAGGTTAAGTTTAGAAAGCCTGTTGTGCCCGGCGATCAGTTGATTCTTGATGTCAGGGTTTTGCATGTTAGGGGAAATGTCTGGAGATTTTCAGGCAATGCCTTTGTTGGGGATAAGTTGGTAACAGAGGCAGAGTTCGTTGCAATGGTTACAGGAAAGGAATCATAGAGGGTTTTATGCCAATAGAAATTCATCCGAATGCTCTTATAAGTAAAAAAGCAGTAATTCATGATGATGTTGTCATAGGACCTTTTTGCGTGTTAGGCGAAGGCGTGACCATTATGAAAGGAACTAAATTGCTTTCCCACGTTGTCGTTGAAGGTGAAACCGTTATTGGCGAAAATTGCATTATATTCCCTTTTACATCAATAGGGCTTCCACCGCAGGATTTAAAATACAAAAATGAAAATACAGGCGTCAGGATAGGAAATAACAACATCATCCGGGAGAATGTAACAATACACAAAGGGTCGGTAAAGGGAGATGGTTTGACCGAAATTGGAGAGTCTAACTTTTTGATGGCATACACCCATATTGCCCATGATTGCAAGATTGGCAATTCTATAATAATGGCTAATGCTTCCACACTTGGCGGTCATGTCTTGGTAGAGGATTTTGCAGTAATAGGAGGGCTAGTTGCCGTTCATCAGTTTACCCGAATCGGCGCCTATTGTATGATTGGCGGTTTTAGCGGAGTTGCACAAGATGTCATCCCATATATGATAGCTTCTGGTGAGAGGGCAAAATTATATGGTCCTAATGCAATCGGACTCAAAAGGCGTGGGTTTTCCGATGATACAATAAATATCTTGAAGAAGGCGTATAAAATCCTTTTCAAGCAAAAAAACACCCTGAATAAAGCCATCGAAAAACTCCGAAAGGACTTTCCTGACATGCCTGAAATTCAACATATTATTGATTTCATAGGGAAATCTGAAAGGGGCATATGCAGATAGGTATTATCGCAGGAGCAGGCATACTGCCTGAAATTATATCCGCAGATGCAAGGGAACGCGGCTATAGGATTGTTACGGTAGCTCTTGAAGGACTTGCTTCTTCAGAGATGGATAGGTTGTCAGATATTATAAAATGGGTAAATCCAGGGCAGCTTGGGCTCATGTTAAAGACATTCAAGGATAATAGAGTTGACTCTGTTTTGATGGCTGGTAAAGTGCACAAGTCTCTTTTATTAAAATCCAAGATTACTCCAGACCTGAGGGCTGTAAAAGTTTTACTTTCGCTGAAAAGTAAAAGTGACGATGTTATTTTAAAGGCTATTACAAGTGAGATAGAAAAGGAGGGAATGAAGGTTATTGATATAACCAGTTTCAGTCCTCATTTGTTAGCTCCTGAAGGTTTGCTTACAAAAACAGTTCCGTCTGAAGATGAAGAAAAGGATATTCAATACGGCTGGAAGATAGCTAAAGAGATCGGAAGACTTGATATAGGTCAGACTGTTGTAATAAAGTCTCGAGCAGTTATGGCTGTAGAGGCAATTGAGGGAACAGATGAGGCTATCCTGAGAGGCGGAGAATGGGCAGGCGAGGGGGCTGTGGTCGTAAAGGTCAGCAAGCCTCAGCAGGATATGAGGCTTGATGTGCCGGTTGTAGGTATTGACACTCTCCAGGCAATGATAAAAGTCAGGGCTGCGGTCCTTGCCCTTGAAGCGTATAAAAGCATCATAGTCAATAGAAGAGAATTTCTGGAAGTGGCAAACAGAGCTAAAATTTCCGTTATGGGACTTGTTAAAGCATGAATTATATTGGTGTAATAAGAGAAGGAGTTGCTACCGTTAATCACTCATGGCAGTTGGTGATTGTCCATATATTGTCAGCTATTTTAAGTTTTATAAGTTTTTTTCTTATAGTTGGGATACCCATTTCAATTGCATTTGTAATGTTCGGACTCGATTTAACCGAGATATTAAGACTGAAGGACTTGATGGAAGTGTTCAGAAGCTCTCTCGGACTGCTTAAAAAATATTTTGCTATGGCAATTGTTATAATTACAAGTCTGCTGTTTTATTTTACGCTTATTTTTACCTTATGGCTTTTTACCATTGCAGGCAGTGCAGGCACCTTAGGAAAGCTTATAACACATGAGGCGGAGAAATTTACCTCGAAGATGTTTTTCGGAGAAGGTAAAAGGTTATTCATCCCGCTTTTCGGCTTTTCGGCTCTTGTTGGTATAATTCTCATGGTTTTTGCCTTTCTGCTCGGCATCCTTGGCGGGGGCATATCTTCAATAGTTGAGATAGCTAAAAGTCAGGAGGCTGTGCTTGCCCTTTTTCTGGGAATCTTCTTTTCAGCTATCACTTTTATAACAGGTATTTTTCTGATAGTAGTTATACTGGCGCTTACGATTTATGGCGTTGCCCATATTGTTTTCAATAAAATCAGCCCATTAACTGCATTCAGGCAAACCATTAAATATCTTTATAGAAATCCTTCGTCTATCGGTTTTTATAGTGTTCTTCTTTTAGCTTCTACTTTAACAATCTCTATTGTTTTTTTGTTAGGTTCGCCGATTGTTTTGATTCCTTTTTTTGGACCTCTTCTTTCTCCTCTTTATCAGTTGGTTTGTACACTTATACAGGCATATATTAATCTTGTTATGATTGCATCCGCCTTCATTTTCTACTATAAAACTGGTTATACACAGCCTGCGGTTGCTGCATGTGATGGACAGACGGAGGTAGGCGGGGTCAGCGAAGGCGCCGGTACTTCTCAGCAGCCAGTTGCTGAGCCAGCTCAAGTTCCTGAGAAGACGGACGAGAGTCAACAAAAACAATCCTGAATGTCTCCTCAAAGGACCTGCGTATATTTTCCTTCAAAACAGAATGGTTCAGTTCTGGAATTAGGTGTCTGATGCCTGTTACATGTATTTCAGAATCTTGGTTATCTATTTTAAAAATCTTTTTAAGCTTATTATTATCTATGGAATAAGGGATCGAGCCCTGCTGTAAAAAGCCGTCTCTCCATCTTTTCTGCGCAGCGCCCATAATTTTCTGACCATTAAAAGATAACTCAGCATATGATAAGGATTTGAAGCAAAGAGGATTTCTTGGTATAGTTCCTGAGCGCTTAGGTAGTCTCATCTCTACAGAGATACCCGTTAGTATAAAAGCATTTTTAAATGCTGTGTTGAGTTCATAATAAGACTTAAAAAGTCCCCCCTTAAATAATCCTTTGTTTTCCGAGGAAAAGCTATATGTTAATTCATCATAATGCAGGATGCCCCTTCCACCTGTAAGCCTTCTTATAACGGGAATGTCTTCACAATAGCAGTAATCAAGATTAATCTCTTCAGTTTTTTGGAAGACGCCGATTGTGACGGAAGGCTTGTTCCATCCATAGAGTCTCAAGGTAGGCTTTGATTGGCGCAATCTAACATTTATTGCGATAGCTTCATCGAGCGCCATATTGAACTCAGCTTCATAGAAACCATCCTCAATAAGGCGCCAGACTTCCATATTGTTATTTAGCCTACGTTGTTGAAGTTTCTTACACGGAGCGGCACCCCCAATTCTTGGGCAATTTGCCGGCACTTTTCGATATCAACGCCGTCGAATTCCACTACTGTTACTTGAACATTGGGGATATACTTTTTGGCTTCTTTAATGAAGTTAATAGTCTCTTTATAAGCATTTTTAAAGGCAGGCTTGCATAAGCGGTTATAAAGTTCTTCATTTTGGGCATTAAGGCTTATAGATATAGAATCCACCAGCCCGTGGAGTTCTGGGAGTATGTTTCTTTTGTGAATGATATTGCCGTGTCCATTGGTATTGATTCTTACATATCCTTTATTCTGCTTTATCCATGAAGAAACAGATTTTATGACATCAAGTCTGAGCAAAGGCTCTCCATAGCCGCAAAAAACTATCTCTTTATATTTAACAGGGTCCCCTATCGCCTCTATTAGTTCCGTTTCGGAAGGCTCTTTTTTTAATCTAAGGTTGTGACCCTTGACATAATCGGTATGAAACTTCACACAAAAACAGCATTCGTTGGTGCACCTGTTGGTTATATTCAAATATAAATTGTCCCTTATTTTGTAAACTATCACACCGTTAGACAGATCGCCAAATTTGAAAAGCCTTCTAGCGTTAAGGGAAGTTATCCTAATTATGTCTTCCTCAGAAATACCTCTTAATCTGGCAACGAAATGGGCAGTGTGTATTATAAATGAAGGTTCGTTTCTTTTGCCTCTCAAAGGCTCTGGGGATAGATATGGAGCGTCAGTTTCGAGGAGGAGATGTTCGTCTGGGATATATTTAGCCGCCAACTGTAAATTTCTTGCATTTTTATAAGTTACCGGTCCTGCTATTGATATCATAAATCCCATCTCAATAACCTTTTTTGCCATATCCATATCACCCGAAAAACAGTGCATAACTCCTTTTCTTATACCAGAATCTTTCAGTATCTTTAAAGTATCCATTTTGGCTTCCCTGCTGTGGATTATGACCGGGAAATCTATATTCTTTGCATACTCCAATTGTTTGATGAAGACGTCTCTCTGGATGTTTTTTGGGGAATGGTTGTAGTGGTAGTCGAGACCTATTTCGCCAATAGCAACGACTTTTTGTTTCCGAGACCATCTGTTTATCTGTTCAAATATATCATCGTTGAAATCTTTTGCATCATGTGGATGGATGCCTACGGCAGCGAATACCACGTCATATTTTTCTGCAAGTTCAATTGCTCCCTCGTTTCCCTCTAAATCAGAGCCGATGGTAATGATGGTGTTTATTCCAGCCTCTTTTGCCCTCTTTATAACCTCATCCCTGTCTTTATCAAACTGCTTCATTTCAAGATGACAGTGAGTATCTATCATTTTGAATCATCGCCCTTTATTGTTTCTAATATTGAGGAGACATTGGAAATCTCTACCTCTCCCTGTTCTTTTTTGTTCAAGTCTTTCCATTTTATCCTACCTGATTTTAATTCATCATCACCGATTATAAGGGCTAAGTGAGCGCCAATCCTGTCAGCTTTTCTTAATTGGCTCTTTAACGAGGCACCACCATAATGCATCTCAATACGGTATCCTTTCTCTCGGAGATTCTCGGCAATTTTTATACCTTCGATCTCAGCATCACTTCCAATGGTAGCCATATATACATCAGGAACTGGCATAGATATTTTACGTCTGTCTTTTAGTAATGTTATTAGCCTTTCCATACCTATAGCAAAGCCTATGGCAGGGGTTGGCGGTCCTCCAAATTCCTGAACCAGTCTATCATATCTTCCTCCTGCAGCTACCGCTTTTTGGGAACCAAGATGGTTGCTTGTTGCCTCGAATGTGGTTTTCGTGTAATAATCAAGCCCTCTGACAAGTTGGGGATTGACTATAAAGGAAATCCCAAGGAATTCAAGCCGCTCTTTAAGTTCACTAAAATGATTTTTGCACTCATTACATAGATAGTCAGGAATCATGGGCGAGCCTTCTCTTAGTTCGACGCATCTATTCACTTTACAGTCGAGTATCCTGAGCGGATTGGAAAAATATCTTCTTTGACAATCGGGGCAAAAACTCTGTTTTTTAGACTCTAAGAATGAAGTCAAAGCGTTTTTATAGTCAGGCCTGCAGTTTTCACACCCTATTGAATTGAGTTCAAAATTGATTCCCTCGAGGTTTATTTTTTTTAAAAAATTAGACAGCATTGCAATAATCTCGGCATCAAGAGACGGCTGAGCCTCCCCAAACGCCTCTACGCCTATTTGGTGAAACTGTCTGAATCTCCCTTTTTGGGGTCTTTCATACCTGAACATAGCTCCTGTGTAGAAAAACTTTTGTGGAGAAGGAAGATTATGAAGATTATGCTCGATATAACATCTAACCACCGAAGCTGTTCCCTCAGGTCTTAATGTAATATTTCTGCCAGCCTTGTCTGAAAAGGTGTACATTTCCTTCTCAACAATATCAGTATTTTGCCCGATGCTTCTTGTAAATACCTCTGTGTGTTCGATTAAAGGAGTTCTAATTTCATTAAAGCCGTATTTCTCAAATATCTCTTTTGCCATCGATTCTGTTATCTGCCAGAGACTGGTATCGGGAGGCAGGATATCATGAGTACCTTTCGGTGCGCTATACTTCACCAGTATCTTCACCCTCTCTTTCTTTGTCAAATTCGAGCATCCTGACATGATTTTCGATAAGCCTCTTAATCTCTTCCTTGAAATGACGCCTTATGCCTTTGAGGTCAACGATATCTTCGTGAATTTTTATGACCTTTTCCTGAGCCTCCTTAATTATATTCTCGGCTTCGAGTTCGGCTTGCTTTATAATAAGCTCTGCCTCTGTTCGGGCATTGGACTTATATTCTTCGACCATCTGTTGTGCTACCATAAGCGTTTCCCGCAGGGTGGATTCCATTTTTCTATATTCAAGTAACTGTTCATCAGTTCTGTTGAGTTGATCCTTGAGAGTAGCATTTTCTCTTAATAATTCTTCCAACTCTTCCCTTATTAATTCCAGAAAAGTCCCTACTTCCTCAACATCAAACCCCCTGAATTTTACACGGAAATGCTTATTCTGAATGTCAAGCGGCGTAATCCTCATATCACAGCCCCTCCTTTAAGTTTATATCCAAGTTCTAAAAGGGATTTCAATATAAACATCTGTGCGAAAATAATAGCAACGATAACGATTAAGGGGGAAAAATCAATTGGACCCAGTCTGGCTCCAATTAGGTTTCTGACAGGCCGTAGCACTGGTTCTGTTAACCTATATAAAATTCTAACGATTGGATTATAAGGATTTGGATTAACCCAGCTTACCACCGCAGCAATGATTATAATCCACTTGTAGATTCCAAGAGCGATATCAAGTATATTTGCAATTGCTATCAGGAAATTACCCAGAATAAACATCTTACAGCCTCCTTCCCAGTTCTTCAGCCCTACTGAGGGCTGATTGGAGGGCATCGTAAACAATTTTTTCAAATCCCTTTTCTTCAAAGGTTTTTAAGCCAGCTGCGGTTGTCCCGCCAGGCGATGTCACCATTTCCCTTAACTTCTTAGGGGGCACACCTGACTCAATAAGACGGGATGTCCCGATTAGAGTTTGAATTGCAAGCTCTGAAGCGTTATCGCTCCCAAGACCAATTTTCTCGCCAGCAGCCATCAGGCTTTCCACAAAAAAGGCTATGAATGCAGGGCCGCTTCCTGACAAGGCAGTGACCGCGTCCATGTATTTCTCTGGCAGAGTCAAGACCTTTCCTACTGACATAAATATATCCCTAACAGGGGCAACTATTGACATAGGCAGACATGAACATAGAGATATAACAGACATTCCCTCCATAACCAGTGCAGGGGTATTTGGCATGACTCGTATCAATTTAGATGTTTTAAGTTTTGACTGCAAATAAGAAAGGGTTATGCCTGCTGCTATCGAGACAACCGTTTTCTCATCTGTTATAAATCTGCTTATCTCAGATAAAACCTCCTCCATATTTTGAGGTTTTACCGCAAGTATTATAATTTCAGCAGATGAGGCAAGCTCTTTATTGTCAGAGGTCGTTTTTACGCCGTAAGCGAGTTCGAGATATTGCCTTCGTTCAGGTCGAGGCTCTGAGACGAACATCTCGTTAGCGACTTTTGGTTTTGAAGTTTTCAACCCCTTTATCAATGCCTCTGCCATGTTGCCGCCGCCGATAAAACCTATCATGGTTCAATCCTCCAGGTATTTTCAATTCCTAAACTAAAATAATAACTTATTGGCATAAAAAATTTGAAATAATTTTTTTATAGAGACAATTTTTGTTTTATATAGTGATTTTAGGGTTTCCCAAAAATAGAGATAGAACTCTCCCAAAGGTCCCCTCCCCCCCTTGATGGCGGAGGGTTAGGGTGGGTGATACAATAACCATATTGGGTCCCCCTCCCGCGAGGTGAGGAGAATTTAACGGTTGGTGCTTTTCTATCTTTTTTTAGAGATTTAAAAATTCTTGACAAACTTTTATGAGTTTCGTTATATTAATAATAATGTTCTTTGAAAACTGCCTTTATAATTATGTGCGCGGGCAACCATTTATTAAGTCTAAAAAAATCTGAAAAGCCATGAGAGTTTGATCCTGGCTCAGAACGAACGCTGGCGGCGTGCCTA
>DAIQAO010000058.1:0-12982 GCA_036781645.1 Dissulfurispiraceae bacterium | reverse complement strand
CCTTCCAGTCTGCTTGTTTAAGGAGTAGGTCTATCTGCTGCCTGGCCTTTTCTTCGGGTTTCATGGGCTTTGTTCTTAATCCTCACTGTAATGCTAACAAATGGCGCTGAAAATTGAAAGATGATTACTTTTGTATAAATCACTTTTTCAATATCCTTTAATTATTTAGGATTTTTTATAACCTCAAGGCACCAGCACCTAATTGGTCTTTGACCTTGTCTCGCCAATGCTTGTTACATATATGGCTGGTTTATCAATTACAGGGCACTTTGTCTCGCAAATTCCGCAACCGATACAGAGATCAAGGTCAACCTGCGGCTGTTGAACGATAATCTCTTTGCCGTCCCTGTCTTTAACTATATGCTTTTCAAACCATATCGCCTTTTTTGGTGTAGGACAGACCTCTTCGCAAACTATGCATTGAGTCTTGTGGGCATAAGGGAGACATCTGCCTTTGTCTAACATTGCAAGCCCTATTTTTACCTTAGTCTTTTGCTCGATATTAAGTCTTTTGATGGCTCCTGTTGGGCACACCTGTCCACAGAGTGTGCATCTATACTCACAATACCCGATTTTAGGAATTAGAATCGGAGTCCAGATGCCTTCAAGTCCAGCCTCAAGGAGGGTTGGCTGAAGCCCATTTGTAAGGCAGACCTTCATGCACTCTCCACATCTTACGCATCTTTTGAGAAAATCACCCTCTGGAAGCGCCCCCGGAGGTCTGATCAATAAGGGGTTAAAATAGCCTTCCTTATTTAAAGGATTCTGCCTTAACAAAGGCACAGTAACAACTGCAGAAAGGGTTGATAAGACAACCTTTCTCCTGCCGAGATTAAGTGCTGATGTCTTCTTTTTTAAAGAAAATCCAAAACTCACAGCATTCTGTGGGCATATATCATCGCAATTCCAGCAATACATACATTCTGAACTTCTCCACTCATCTTTTTTATCAGGAAGGGCGTTGCCCTGACATACCGTCGCACAAGTCCCGCAGGAGTTGCATCCTTCGCTTACTGTTCTTTTTAAAATAGAATATCTCGATAAAATTCCGAGCAAGGCACCCAACGGGCACAGATACCTGCACCAGAACCTATGTTCTACAAGGTTTATGCCTAAAATCAATAAGAATATAGCGCCTATAAAAAAGCCTTGCTGATAATAAGACTGCTGGAAAAGCAAAATTGTTTTTTTAAGGAATGAGTATGCCCCTTCTGAAATGCTTACTATCAGCGGGATGCGGGAATCATAAACTGTGTCGAAAAAGCTTGTAAGGGTGTAATTGAATGCAGGGTAAATGCTGATGGAAAGTGACCTGATAAGGAGGGAGAGAGGGTCAAAAATCCCGGCAAGCTGGGCAGTAAGCAGGGAGCTTGCGATAATAAAGATGAGTATGAAGTATTTGAGTTTAAATAGCCCCTCTTTTTGGAGATACTTCCTGTGTTTTCTCAGCGCTCCTGCGATGTTATTCAGAGTTCCCAGTGGGCAGAGCCATCCGCAAAAGACCCTGCCTAAAATCGCTGTGAGCAAGACAAGTATAAGAGAGAGATAAAAGGCTTTTTCGACAGTGTGAGCGGACAATATGGTGGTAATGAAAAGCAATGGGTCAAAATCCAGAAATATCTTCACCGGATACCCAAGCTCATCATGGCCTTTGGACTCGGTCTGGATAAACAGAAATAGAAAAAGGATTAAGAAGACGGCTTGAGAAAGCCTTCTGAGATTTTTCATGATTTGAATAGTCAGGCTCTGAGCATCTTTACAGTAATTCTCGACATGTCCATATTTCCCAACCCTATTTTATTCGCATATCTTACAAACCCAAGGTCGCTGCCCCTCATTCCAAAAAGGGTAGCGCCGTATGAGTCAACAGCTACTTGATCAATACCTGCTATAACTGTATCAAGCTTTTTGACATCTGCGAGATTGCCGCCCTGAGGACCATTTGCCGTGAGGATTCTAACCGCATCAAGAACTGTGAGTGTAGGTTTGATAAACGCTGCAAGCTCTGCTATACATTCGTCGAGTTTTTGGTGTATGCCGCCTCTTGAGCCGCCCATAACTCCCATCCAATTCTTCATAGCCATCGTAAGACGTGCAAGCCCGTGGTGTTTCGCTATCGGCACATTTATAACCTTGTTGGCTTCAAGGACATCCAGATAAATTGGCCAGGTCTTGAGATAAGAACCTTTTATATCAACATCTTTAAACCTGCGATAGTCTATGTGGCTCACTTCCGCACCGGCAGCCTGTGCGGCATCGGCGATACCGCTCTGGACATAGCACCTTCTTGGGTCGTTTACTGTCCTATCGAAAACCTTAACCTTCTTTGCGCCTGCCTCAAAACACATCTTTACTATAGTAGCTACTACTTCAGGATTTGTATTAGCTGCCTGCTCAGGGGTCCTGTCCCATGCCATGTTTGGCTTAACCACGACTATATCGCCTTTGGATATATAACTCTTCATGCCACCTAACGCCTCAATAGCAGCACGGGTGATATTTGCAGGTGACGCACCCTGTGCTACTACGAGTTCAGATTTCTGCGAGGCGTGAGCCTCAGAAACAATATTATTCAATCCTTCTGAAAGCATAAGCCCTGTTAAGGCTGAAAATTTAATAAATTCCCTTCGATTCATGTTAATCCCCCTTCTTAGGGTTTAGACAAGAGGTCCTTCAGAGCCTCTTCAATTGTTTCATATTTAAATTTAAAGCCAGCTTCAAGGAGTCTTTTTGGCAGAACCTTCTGCCCTCCTGATATTGCTATGACACCTTCACCATATTTGAGTTTAAGTGCAAAATAAGGGATTTTAAATATCGCTGGAACCTTCAGAGCCTTGCCCAAAGCCTTTGTGAGTCCTTTGTTTGTAGTCGGTGTAGGCGCTGTGAGATTATAAACACCAGCGAATTTATCATTTTCAATTGCTTCAAGGTATGCCCTTTTTAAATCCTCAATGTGTACCCACGAAAACCCCTGACTCCCATCTCCTATGGTGCCACCCAACCCAAGCTTGAAAATAGGAAGCATCTGCGACAGCATTCCCCCGTTACTACCAAGCACAATCCCAAAACGAAAGATAACAGTTCTAATGCCGTAGTTCGCCGCTTTAATTGCTGATTTTTCCCATTCTGAGGCTAACATTCCAAGAAAATCATCTGCATATACAGCGTTATCCTCAGAATAGATTCCAGAGCCATCGTATATGCCTACCGCAGATGTTGAAATAAAAAGCCTCGGTTTTGGATTTTGGGCGCTTAATAACGAAACTATCTTATTGGTAGTGTCTATGCGGCTGCTATAAAGAATTTTTTTATACTCCTCAGTCCATTTTGCTACAATAGGTGCGCCTGCAAGGTTGATAACAACTTCGGAGTCTTGGAGCTTGCGCGCTAAAGTCTCCTCGCGTCCTTTGAAGTCTTCAGCCAGAAGAGGCTCAACTATCCAGCCTTTTTCGTTAAATAACTTTATTAAATTCCCGCCAATAAAGCCAGTGGCGCCGCTCATAGCGATTTTCATCTCTTCACCCCCTAAAAAGATAGTGGTTAGTGGTCAATAAAAAAATTCGATACCTCTTTGCTTGACCACCTGATAGTATGGCACCATTCTTTAATATAAACCATATTTATAGTATAAATCTTGATAAAATGTTTTTTATATCTCGACAAGATTATCTTTTCTTTATGAAGGAGCTTTTGAATTCATTGATTAGCTCCAAAGCCCCGTCTTCATTATGAGTAACTATCCCTTTGAGCTCTCGATATCTCTGTTGAGTCTTTTTATCTCTGCTTTTAATCTCCTTTTCGAGGGGCTTCAGTTCTTTTACGATTCTTGTTGAGAGCGCAAGGTATTTTGTATATTTATCCTTTTCTGTTTTAATCGAGAAATCACCTGGCATCTGCCATTTGTCTTTTAAAAATAACCATGGGGCAAAGTCCTCCAATTTATAGCCATCTGCGACTATTATCGGTGTGGTATTTTTCATATCCGTTATTTTAAGTCCATTTTTATTAGCCACAATCCTGTATCCGCCTTTAAAGGGCTCCTTAGCTCCCTGATCGTCTTCGTATTCCCACTTCGATACAGATATTTGCTCGTTCTTATGACAACTCTCACAGGTTCTCCCCTTGCCATAGGGGTGTGAGACATGCTGTATCTCGATCCATAAAAGATGTTTGTCATTTGCACCAATGCTGTGAGTGCCTATAACATAATATGGGTCTTTTATATCACTATCTTTCCATCGAAACATAATTGATTCTGAAGGCTTCACATCCTCCTTAAAATTCCCAACTGAGTGGGGAAAGACCTTAACAGCCATCCACTTGCCTTTTTGGTCTTTCATTAATATTGGCGGGCTTTGAATCCCGTGATAAAGGGAGTATTTCTTGAAGGGGTTTGGTTTGCCCGCAACCATTCCAGGTCCATAAACCACTACCTGGTAACCGCCCAACTCGTTGACATGGCAAGCTGCACACTCGACATTTTTATGGATACTCTTTGAATGTGCATCCTCGATTTCTATGTGGCAGTCCTGACAGCTTGCCTTTCTTTGCATATCACCCATTCCCTTTTGACCGGTCAGGTGGCAGTCAATGCAGTGGATGTTCTTTTTGAAATGGGTATCTGCCTTCATTCCTGTAGGTATGGAATAATCTCCTCCTACATATGTCCCGCCTCTCCTGCTGTGCAGAGAACCTGCGTGGCACATACTTGAGTTCCGCCCATAGCCACCGCATGTCTGTGAAGGGGGCTTGGATGTGAAATTATGAACACCCTTTTGGGCATCAGGCTGGTAATGGCAATCCAGACAGCCAGTGTGGCAGACATTGCAGAATTTCTGTTTAGCCGTTGCCTGTTCGTTGGTGAAGGGGATGTTAATCTCTCTGGCAATCTCTGCAGTGTTTTTGAATGAGAATCCTTTGTCTTTTAATACCCCCGACGGGGGTACATCCGCAAAGGAAGGGCCTCAATTTTGAGGTCCGTATGGCTTTAGCCATGTGGTCATGGTTCGCTGCCTGAAATTAGTAGCCATAATGGTGGTATGAAACTCCTTTGCCTCCTGTGGGTGACAGTTTGATTTGCCGCAGGTTTTCTTTGTAATGGCTGGGTCATAGTTGAAGGTTATCGGATCTCTATCATGCCACAAGACATTCCTAATGTCGGGGTGGGGATATAACTTGCCTTCATACTCGACCTGAGGCAGCAAATTCCTGATCATGTCATCTCCCGATGGAATCAAAGGCTTTGGATAAAGGTCTCTACGATTAAGAACCTCACCCTTTTCACTTATAAGAAGAACAGACAACATCCCTTCATGAGCCTTCTGGACATCAGTTGCCCTTGGATTGCCAAGATGACATTCCTGACACCTAACATTTGGGTGCTTGCCCTGCTTCTCAATCATTTCCTGTGTAACATAAAATTGCGGATAACCTAATTTTGTCATCTTTTGCATATCAGAATGGCATTTGAGACACTCTTCACCCCTGTCTTTCCATGCAGGATAACCAACAAGGGTCAGGATTAGAATAAATTGAATCGTGAATATGATAATAGTCTTAACATTAATGTAATCGCTTATAGTGCCTATCTTCATGAGTTTTTAGTTTCTCTGTGCAGCAACGATATCAGCGGGATTTCCTTTTTCTTAAAAGAACATATAGCGCACCAAGCCCGCCGTTATTGTAAGGGGCTGTAGCAAGGGCTATGACATGCTTGTGATACCTTCCCATAAGCCACTTAATCAGGGCATTTTTAAGAACCGCCTCACCAGTCGGCGACCTGAGTCCCCTGCCATGAATGAATTTAATACATCTGAATTCTTTGATAAGCGAGTCATTTATAAAAGTTTCAACAGCAATCTCGGCATCTTCGAGGGTCATGCCGTGCATATCAAGATAATCCTGCACTGAAAATGCCCCTTCATGAAGCTTTTTTGCTAAATCTTTTCTATAAATATGGGCATATTTGGGGTTAAACCATTCGACATATTCCTGGGTATCCCTGAGATTAATCCTGCCTTTACCTTTAACGATTTCTGATAGCTCATCTAAAATTCCCTGATCAGGATCTAACTTGTGTAACTTCTGAGGGCGTTTTTTGCTTTCCACAGCGAGACTTCTAAACTCCTTTATCTCTTTCACCTCTCTCATAGCAGATGCAAAAAGCTCCTCATCGCTCAAGGCATCATCAGTTTTAAGCTCCTTTTTGGATAGCTGGAAGCCTTTATTACGGATAATCTCACTCAGGTTTTTAAAAGGCTTGAAAGAAAAGTCATCAGGATTCTCAATTTCCTTGCCCATAATAAAGATTATAACTTAAAGTAAGGTATTATTCATCAAAAATAGGCGATAGAAATTATAAAGTTTGATAATAGGAATGGCTTTGAGCGTTTTACAGCATCACAAAATACCCAACAGGAAGGTGAAGACCTCGGAGGAAAGCAAAGACGCCTTCTTTTTTATCCTTTGTATAAGGACGAAAATCGTATAAATTATTTATAAAAGGATGATTTATGATTAGCAAAAACATTCTTAAAGAAATACTACTTACTAATGAGGAATCTATTCTTAAACATATAAGGAAAACAACAGTCTTGTTTTACCTAAAAACCTTCAAGCTCTATTATCTGGTCTTTCAGTATATTTCTTCCTATCGGAATAGACCTTTCCTGAACAACTCTGAATTTAGCATCGTCCTTCTGCCTCATTACAAAGCAAACTTCCTTTCCAGTCCACTCAGAAAAAAGAGTATAATTAATCCCCATAACCCCCTAGAACCCTTTGGAAATGACAACCCCTTTGTTATATTTACCTCATGCGCCTTGCCCTCGGTTACATGAGCAAATACTGGCAAATATCTTTTATGGTCTAAAAGTAAATGCAACTTTATCACCCCTTTGTCTGTCTGAACTTCGCTTAGTCAAATAGGCTTGCCCATAACTCTATCACACTTCCATCAAGACTAAAAAGCTTGTTTTTGAATCTAAACTTCTTCCTGCCAGAGGCTAAAGTCTGACATTTCCATAATAACTGGTAAAATACCTTCTGATATAACTGCCATGGCCTATGTTCATTTGCCTTTGCATAAGATAATGTCGTGCTTAGGAGCCCCTTTGATGCCAAGATACCTTATCTTTCCAAGTGAACTTGCAAGCCCACCACATATCTCCCTTAGGTAATGAGCCCGCCTTATCTGAGAAAGCATCGCCACAAACTGCTGATAGCAGGTGAACCCTTTTGCTCCTTTTTCTGCACCCATCTCCATCACCGCCTAATAAAACTCGCTCTTAGAAAGTATCTATAGAATCTGTATAAAAATACTGCTATACTTATTCATGGGAAACCTTCTTCAGGTTTTGGTTTTTGCAAAACAAATTTTATCTGTTTGAGGCTTCCTCTTTAAATGCTATTTTGGAGAGATGAGACTTTATATGTATTTAAAATGGCTGAAACCATTGTTAATCACAAGTTTACAGAAAAAAACAACTGCGAAAGTTGTATCTATAAACTTTAAAATGTTTTCACCACAAGGAGGTAAAAATGTTTATTAGTTTAATCTTAAGTCTTACTACAGTGTTCTTTTTGTCTTTTTTATGTTTTATGCCAGAGGCAGTGCTTGCAAAAACGGTGAGAATTGATGGTTCAAGCACGGTTTACCCTATTACTGAAGCTGTTGCCGAAGAGTTTCAAAAGGCTAAAAGGGGTGCTATAAAGGTTACGGTTGGGATTTCAGGTACTGGAGGCGGGTTCAAGAAATTCTGCAGGGGGGAAACGGATATTACCAACGCATCGAGACCGATTATTAAAAAGGAAATAGAAGCCTGCGAGAAAAACGGTATTCAGTTTATTGAGCTTCCCATAGCCTATGATGCTATTGCAATAGTAGTTAATCCGCATAATACATGGGTTAAGAGTCTAACAATTTCTGACTTGAAAAAAATGTGGGAGCCAAAAGCCCATGGCAATGTTAAGAGATGGAATCAGATAAGGGCAGAGTGGCCAGATGCCGCTCTTAATCTCTATGGGCCAGGTGCAGATTCTGGGACATTCGATTACTTCACTGAAACAGTTGTTGGAAAGTTAAAATCTTCGAGGGCTGATTTCACAGCAAGTGAGGATGATAATGTCCTTGTTCAGGGTATCAGCAGGGACAAAAATGCTCTTGGATATATAGGATATGCCTATTACGAGGAGAATAAGAATAAACTTAAACTAATATCGATTGACGCAGGAAAAGGCGCTGTTTTGCCATCTGATGAAACTGTCATGAAAAGCACCTATTCGCCACTTTCGAGACCGCTTTTTATTTATGTAAGCGCAAAGTCTGCATCGAACAAGCCTGAAGTAAAAGAATTCGTAGATTTTTACCTAAAAAATGCACCAGTTTTAACTAAAAAAGCAAAGTTTATCCCTTTGCCTCAGAGTTTATACGACCTTGTTCAAACAAGATTCTCAAAACACAAGACAGGCAGTCTTTTTCGTGGCGAAGTCAGCATTGGGCTCAAAATAGAGGAGTTAATAAAGCTGGAAGAAAAGAAATAACTCTCATAGATTTACTATTTTGAATTTGAGTCAGCATTGACTTCTCTGGCAGTGATAATTATCTTTACATGATGGGGGTTAATAAGTTCGGATATTTTTATAAATAAACCCACTGGTTTCCAAAATAACATTCAAGCAGGGATATGAGGCGATTTCTTTGTCAAAGAACTACCTTCGTCCATGTCCTAAAAATAGCCATAAGCACCTCGTCTTTGCGACCCTGAGCAAAGCGAAGGGGAAGCAATCTCGCCTTTTCTGATGAGATTGCCACGAACCCTACGGGTTCTCCCAATGACCTGTAAATCAATAGATTTATGATCCTACGGCTATTTTAGGGGCATGGGTAAGCCTTTGTGGGACTTCATATTACTTTTGCAACATCAGCAGTCGAGGCTTCCGCTTCGTCTTCAGCCTTTTTGAGGTTACCCGTGGCATTGGTTACAGAAATCGCATCATATCCCTCGGATTGCAAAGTATATAAGAAGTTATTTTGGACAGGTATGATTCAACCCAATAAATTGCTGAAAAGAAACTTGGACGGGGTTCCAAAAAGATATAGATTGAAAAAATAAGTAAGGAAAAAGGTTATAAAATTATTCCGAAATGTTAGTATGTCTGATAAACTTGCCTTCAACGAGATATACGACCATCTCGGCAATATTTGTTGCATGGTCAGCAAATCTTTCGAGATACTGTGCTATAAATGTAATCCTCATGGCCCTGCAAATTAGATTAGGGTCTTCGAGCATGAGAAAAAGTAGTTCGCTGATAATGGCGTGCTTGAGGTCGTCAATCTCATCGTCTCTCATGATTACATCCATAGCAAGTTTTTTATCTTTATGAACAAAGGCATCGAGGGCGTCTCTTGTCATACCGAGGGCAATGTCTCTCATTCTTGGAATATCAACATAAGGCTTTATATCAGGCTCTTTATTAAGATCTAAAGCCCTCTCTGCAATGTTAACAGCAAGGTCGCCCATCCGCTCCATGTCTGTGACTATTTTCATGGCAGTTGTAATAAAACGTAGATCAGTGGCTTTCGGTTGTCTAAGGGCAATCAACCTTATGCATTCTTCATCTATCTCAACATCAAGGGCATTAACAAGATGGTCTTTTTGAATGACTGCCTTAGCAAGATCGTTATCTTTTTCAAGAAGAGATTTAATAGAGTTTTTAATAGCATTTTCTACAAGTGCACCCATCTCGAGAATCTTCTCTTTAAGCCTGATTAATTCATCATCAAAGATTGCCATTTATCCGAACCTCCCTGTTATATAATCTTCTGTCAGCTTCTCGGAAGGGGTTGTGAATATTCTTTCAGTTTTGCCGTATTCAATAATCTCACCAAGATACATAAATGCTGTATATTCAGAGACCCTTGCAGCCTGCTGCATGTTATGGGTGACTATTATAATCGTAACCTCATTTTTTAATTCTACAATAAGTTCCTCTATTTTTGAAGTAGCAATCGGATCAAGTGCTGATGTGGGTTCATCAAAAAGCAGTATTTCGGGATTTGTTGCGAGAGCCCGCGCAATACATAGTCTTTGCTGCTGCCCTCCTGATAGGTCAAAGGCTGGTTTATCAATTCTATCTTTTACTTCATCCCATAAGGCTGCACCTCTTAGTGATTTTTCAACGGTTTCATAGAGAATTTTTTTATTATTAACCCCCCTCACCCTCATACCGTATGCTACATTCTCAAAGATAGTTTTAGGGAAGGGATTTGGCTTCTGAAAAACCATGCTGATTCTCATTCTTACTTCAATGGGATCAATTGCCGACGATATAATGTTGACTTTTTCGGGTAGTAGGATTATTTCGCCCTCATATCTATTGTTGGGATAAAGGTCGTGCATCCTGTTGAAACATCTGAGCAAAGTAGTCTTACCACAGCCTGAAGGACCTATCAGTGCTGTGACCTTCTTTTCGTATATGGTCAGGTTAATGTTTTTCAGGGTATGAGAGCTACCGTAAAAGAAATTCAGCTCTTTTACTTCTGACTTTATATTTTCAGCTACCATTTTATCTTCTTTCTGAATTTATATCTTATATAGATGCCGATGCCGTTCATAATTAGAGTCATAATCATTAGTATTATACCAGCGGCAGCAGCATTTATCTGAAATTCTGGCTGCGGTCTTGAAACCCAGTTAAACATCTGTATAGGCATAACAGTAAAGGGGTCAAAAAGCCACTTAAAGGAGATGAAGGGAAATTCGGAGGTTATAGGTGAAGAAGGCAAAAAGGCTATAAATGTCAGAGCGCCTACTGTAATAATCGGGGCAGTCTCGCCAATAGCCCTCGACAGCCCAATTATAATTCCTGTCAGAATGCCTCCAAGGGAATACGGAAGTATATGCCACTGAACAGTCTGCCACTTGGTCGCCCCTAATGCATAAGATGCCTCCCTGATAGAATTTGGGATAGCTCTGATAGCTTCCCTTGTAGTCATAATAACCATGGGCAGTATAAGAAGCGCCAGAGTCAGCCCGCCGGTCAATATGCTTTCTCCAAATTTAAAGAAATATACAAATAACCCGAGGGCAAGAAGCCCGTAAACAATTGAAGGGACGCCTGCAAGATTCGCTATATTAATCTCAATAATGTTTGTAAGCCAGTTTTTAGGGGCGTATTCCTCAAGATAAATACCTGCAGCAACGCCCAAAGGAATAGCTGCAAGAGCGGTAACAAAGAGAACCAGGAAACTGCCTACCCATGCTGAGAGAATACCAGCTTCTTCAGGGAATCTCGAAGGGAAGGATGAGAGAAACTTATAAGTCAAGCGCTCTGAACCGTCTATGAATAAATCTATAAATAAGACCGCAAGCAGGAAAAGACCCACAAGAGTTGCCGAAAGCCCTGCAATCAAGAAAATAAAACTCCAGAATTTGTTATATTTTATTCTTTGTCTAATGTCTTCCATAATTTAGTGAATAGCGGATAGCGAATGGTTCATAGCAAGCTTTTTATTTTAAAGTCTTTATATCCCCATCTCTACTATCCACTTTTTTAATACGCCTCCCGGATTCTTTTTCTTAACCAGAAGCCTATTATATTGAAAATAAGAGTCATCATAAATAGGGTTATTCCGGCAGCAAAAATAGATTTATATTCAATTGTGCCGTGAGGAACATCCCCAAGGCTTACCTGAACTATATATGCTGTAAGAGTTTGGACAGGCTCCATAGGGTTGATAGTTAAATTGGGCATCATTCCAGCCGCGACGGCTACAACCATCGTCTCACCTACTGCTCTGGAGATACCCATGACAAAAGCTGCTGCAATGCCAGAAAATGCTGCTGGAATGATAACCTTGAATGCTGTCTGGAGCTTTGTTGCGCCCATCGCGTATGAACCCTCTCTAATATGCATTGGAACAGCCTTCATAGCGTCTTCACTCACTGAGCTTACATATGGAATTATCATAATGCCTATAATTAGACCTGGGCTCAGGGCGTTGAACCCTGACAATTCGGTCATAAATTTCTGGAGTATGGGAGTCAGAAAAAGGAGGGCAAAATAGCCGTAAACAACCGTTGGGACTGCTTCCAAAAGTTCTAAAATAGGCTTTACTATCTCCCTTACTTTATGAGGGGCATATTCACTTAAATATACCGCTGCCAGCACTCCCAGCGGTAATGCGACCACAAGCGCTATGAATGTGGTCAGCAAAGTCCCCATTACAAGGGGTATAATACCAAATTTAGGGTCTGCAAAAAGAGGCGTCCATTCAGTTCCTGTAAAAAACTCGATAGGTGACACCTCTTCAAAAAAGCTGAAAGTCTCATAAGACAAAATCACCACTATGCTTACAGTGATGAAAACCGACGATATAGCGCATAAAAAAAGAGAAGACTCAATTGTTCTTTCCTGAATTTTTCTAAGCGTAGATATTTTATTAGTCATGAAGAGAATTTTTGAAATAATTAAAAGTATTTTTGACCATGTTAAATATCGTAAATTCTAACAGAAGAATGTTACAGAAATATTACAGAAATGTTACAGAAATGTTATGGTTTATTTCGTCCCCGTCCAAAATAACTTCTTATATACTTTGCAATCCGAGGGATATGATGCGATTTCTGTAACCAAAGCCACGGGTAATCTCAAAAAGGCTGAAGACGAAGCGGAAGCCTCAACTGCCAATACTTCAAAGCTAAGTATGAAGTCTCACAAAGGCTTACCCGTGCCCCTAAAATAGCCGTAGGATCATAAATCTATTGATTTACAGATCATTGCGAGAACCCATATGGTTTGTGGCAATCTCATCAGAAAAGGCGAGATTGCTTCGCGCTCCGCTCGCAATGACGAGGTGCTTATCGCTATTTTAGGACATGGACTTAGGGTAGTTCTTTGGCAAAGAAATCGTGTCATATCCCTGCTTCCCTAAAATAGCGATAGAATCCTAAAGAAAAAGAAAACTCCTTCTGGTTTATTG
>DAIQAO010000057.1:0-13164 GCA_036781645.1 Dissulfurispiraceae bacterium | reverse complement strand
CCTATCGCTATTTTTCGGTCAAATTCGGCGATGGAAACATAAACCAGTTAATTAATAAAGTTATCGCGAGAACCCGTAGGGTTCGCGGCAATCTCATCATAAAAACTGGGATTCCTTCGCTCCGCTCGCGTTGACAGCTTTCTATAGACGATTTGGGGAACTAAAAAAAGCTATAAAACCATACCCATCCAAAATAAATTCTTAGATACTTTGGAATCAGAGGGATATGATGCGATTTCTGGAGCCAAAGCCACAGGTAACCTCAAGGAGGCTGAAGACGAAGCGGCAGCCCCAACTGCCGAGACTTCAAAGCTAAGTATGAAGTCTCACAAAGACTTTACATATGCACGAAGGTAGTTCTTTGGCAAAGAAATCGTGTCATATCCCTGCTTGAATATTATTTTGGACTCCGGTGCTATAGAATTTCTTCTACCAAATGGAATAGCTTTGCGTTACTTCTTTGGGGAAGTTTTTTTAAAATAAAAGATTATTGAACCGGAAATTTTAATTAGATACAGCATTGATCGCCCTTTCAAACAATGGGGAAATCAATGGGGAAATTTCAAAAAGCAAGAAAGAGGTTTAGGAAAAATCCGTTAGCAATCCGTTAGAAAACCACCCTATTTTGAAAACTGCTATCTCTGCAAACCATTGATAATCTTGGTGGCGGGGGGTGGATTTGAACCACCGACCTTCGGGTTATGAGCCCGACGAGCTGCCAGACTGCTCCACCCCGCTAATGATTTATAACTTAACCTAAATTTAAGGTTATTGTCAAATGAACGAGAGGTCCAAAGTCCAGCGATAAGAAGATGTCATTTCGAGCAAAGCGAGAAATCTTAATGCCTTAGGACAAATATTCCTCATACTGGGTATTCGGAATGACAGGAGCAGTAATGGCTAATGACGGTTATCGCTGGATTTGGGTAAATAGCGATAGGATATACAATACCCATATGAATGTTATATAATGTTTTTTAAGTCCTGACACTATGGAAAGAGAAGCAAATTGTTTATTTTAAACAATATAATAATATCAGGCAAACCATAGGAGGAAAAGAAAATGGAACCCAAAGCAAAGGGAGTGGACAGTGTTTCAGGCAAAAAAACCATTCTTGGTATTAACGGACTCGGAAGGATAGGAAAACTTACCCTATGGAATCAGATTGGCAGAAAGTTTTTCTCCGGTATAGTAGTCAACATAGGCAGGGGAGTTGGAACAAGGCTTGAGGATGTTGCTGATTATATCGAAAAGGACTCTACATATGGCTCATTGCATAATTACCTGTATGGACATAAATCACAAAGACTCATCAACGGGATTGATGAGAAAAGGGGAATCATTAATATAGACGGCATCCCTGTAACTATCCTCAGGGAAACTCGAAATCCAGCTAATATAAATTGGGGCGACCACGGTGTCAGTATAGTTGTAGATGCTACAGGGAAATTCCTTGACCCTTCCATCCCCGCAGATGCCAAGTCCGGTTCCCTGAGAGGGCATTTAAGAGACGGCGTGCAAAAGGTTATTGTCTCAGCGCCATATAAGGTAAAAGACAAAAGCGCTCCATGGCCCGATGATGCTGTCACAGTGGTTATGGGAATAAACGAAGCTGACTATCAGCCGTCCAAACACAAATTCATCTCGGCAGCTTCGTGCACAACAACCTGTCTCTCTCATATGCTCAAGCCCTTGCTTTCTCATTTTGGCGCAGATAGAATATTAGGCGTTACAATGTCAACAATTCACGCCGTTACAAGCTCTCAAGAAATCCTTGACAGACTGCCAAAAGAAGGGGCTACTGATTTGAGAAAAAACAGAAGTGTAATGAATAACATAATTCTTACTACCACAGGGGTTTTAAAAACGCTTGCTCTAGTGCTGCCCGAGATGAAAAACGTCGGCTTCATAGCGGAGTCCATCCGTATTCCTGTCAATACAGGCTCTTTGATAGTGCTCGTTGTATCCCTCCATAGTGACAAGCCTTTAACCAAAGAAATGATTAACGATATTTACCGCGAAGCTGCATCTAAAGACAAAAATGGTTATCTCTGCTACACAGATAAACAAAATGTCTCTACTGATATTATAGGATTTGTAGGACCAGCTGCCATTATTGAAGGCAACGATACCTATACGCTAAATGCTGAAATCAAGCCCAGCGGTAAAATCACCGTTCCCTTTAGTCAGGCTGTTATACACGGGTGGTATGATAACGAACTTGGCAGCTTCACCAATATGCTCGGGAATTTAATCGTAAAGGTCGCCTCCTGATTTACCAATTCCCCGCCTTCTCAAAGAGCGGGGGTAATATCATTCTTTGAATCAATCAGATGGAAAAAGTAAACCACAGGAAAGCTGAAATCACAGCGCTTTATGAAATAAGCAAGATCTTGGGCTCATCCTTGAACCTCAGACAAAATCTAAAAGGGGTGATGAGGGTGCTCTCTGAATATCTGGACATGAACAGAGGGACAGTGGCTCTTAGGGATGGCAATGAGGTAACAATAGTGATTGCTCACGGGATGACTGATGAAGAGATAAAACGGGGCAGGTATAAACTCGGAGAAGGTATAATCGGGCAGGTCGCAAAACACGGGTCTCCTATCGTTATCCCCAATATAGAGGATGAACCTCTTTTTTTAAATAAAACCGGGTCAAGGAAAACTATTAACAAGGGAAATATAGCCTTTCTCTGCGTCCCTGTGAAATTCAAAAACGAGATTTTGGGCGTCCTAAGCGTTGACAGGCTTTTTGTCAAAGGGGTCTCATTTGAGGAAGACCTGAAGCTTCTCAAGATTATTGCATCCCTTATTTCTCAATCTGTCAAGCTGCATCATAAAGTTAAAAGTGAAAAACAGGCGCTGATACAGGAGAAAGAGCAGCTCAAACATCAGCTTAAAAACAGATATAATATTGCCAATATTATCGGCAATTCTGACAGGATGCAGGAGGTTTTTGAGGCAGTTCACAGGGTTGCCCATTCTAAAGCTAACGTCCTATTGCGAGGCGAGAGCGGGACAGGCAAGGAGCTTATAGCAAAGGCAATTCACTTTATGGGCGCCAGGGCAAAAAATTCTTTTATCAAGTTTAATTGCGCCTCTATCCCGGAAGGGTTGCTTGAATCAGAATTATTTGGACATGAAAAGGGCGCCTTTACAGGGGCAATGTCAGCGAGAAAGGGGAGATTTGAACTCGCTGATAAGGGTACGATATTTCTTGATGAAATAGGAGACCTACCTCTGCCACTTCAGCCTAAAATATTAAGGGTAATACAGGAAAAAGAATTTGAGAGGGTCGGCGGGGAAAAACCTTAAAAGTTGATGTCAGGCTTATTGCAGCGACAAGCAGAGACCTTGAAGAACTCGTATCAAAGGGGCGATTCCGTGAGGATCTTTATTATCGCCTTAATGTAGTTCCTATTTTCCTGCCCCCTTTACGTGAAAGAAAAGAGGATATTCCTGTGCTAACGGAACATTTTCTTGAAAAATTTAATAAAGAAAATGCTAAAGCAGTAGATATAAACGCCGAAAGCCCTCCACATTTTCCTTAATTATCACTGGCCTGGCAATGTTAGGGAACTTGAAAACACTATTGAAAGGCTGGTTGTCATGTCATCTGATAAGATAATAACACCTTCCGACCTGCCTCTTGCTATGAGGGAACAGTCTATCAATTCAAGACAAGCCCTCTCATCAGGAGTTCCGTTAATATCAACTTTGGAGAAGGTCGAGAAGACAAAGATTTTAGATGCCCTTCAAAAAACGGGATGGGTTCAGGCAAAGGCGGCGCGCTTAATAGGTATAACATCAAGGCAGATCGGATATAAGATTAAAAAATACGGGATTAAGTTGACAGAACAAAATTTGACAGAACAATAATTGTTGCTCTTAACTTCCAAAATCGGCGATAGAAATCTAAAACTTAAAAGAAGCAACAAAATATATATAGGAAGGGCAAGTGAAGGATTTTTATACGGCACCTTATAAAAGAAAGTTCATGGAACTTTAGCGAAAAATATTGCATTATTTAAAGAAAGCAAAATTTAAATAAAATTCGGCGATTTAAAAATCCTGAAACAGCCCATTCTGTCGCTATCTTAGGGTTAACTAAGAGAACTTAAATTAGGAATGGAATAAATTCAAAATTGAAAAGTTAAAAATCAAAAAGGCATTAAGGGTTGGAAAGTTTATTTACACCTAAATTAGCAAGGCGATCGGCTTCGGTGTTTTGTTCTCTGGGGATATGATTTATGATGTATCTTTTGAATTTTTTTAGCAATAGCCCAATCTCTCTGTGAAGGCTCTGGAGATTGGGGCTTTTGACTTTATAAACCCCTTTAATCTGTTTCGCCAGCAGTTCGGAATCAGTAAATATCTCAATGTTTGTTATGCCCTGCCTTCTGGCTTCGCAAAGCCCTTGAAGGAGAGCCTTGTATTCAGCGATATTATTGGTCGCAATCCCGATATATTCTGAGAGTGTGATTTTGTTATTATCTATTATAAGCACAACACCTATCCCGGCGTGTCCGGGGTTGCCTTTTGATGCGCCATCGCAATATAGGACGGCTTTTTTGGTTTTCATAAGCTCTAAGATATTGTAAAATTTTTATTTTAGCTTAGAATACTTTTATAATTTAACTCAAGGAAAGAAACCTTATCCAAAATCGACGATAGAAATGCCAAGCTTAAAAGAGACAACAAAATATATTGGAAGAGCTGGTGAGACGCCTTATAAAAGAATTTTCATGGAAATTTTGGCAAAAAAACATTACATTAATAGGGATAAGCAAAATTCAAATGAAATTTGTAGATTATAAAAATTCTGAAACAGCGATTCCAATCGCATTTTGGGGATATTAATATCAAATTTAAGTCACAGGTGATATTTAAGTAAGTAGGGATATGACACGATTTCTTTGCCAAAGGGCTGTCTTAGTACATGTGCAAGCCTTTGAGAGACTTCATACTTAGTTTTAAAGTATTGACAGTTGAGGCTTCCGCTTTGCCTTCAGCCTCCTTGAGGTTAGCCGTGGCTTTGGCTAAAGAAATCGCATCATATCCCTCGGATTGCAAAGTATATAAGAATTTATTTTGGGTGGGTATTAGATAAAGATTTAATGCAAATTATGATGAAAGCAATGGTTTTAGAAAAAATCAGTATGATTGCCGATAATCCTATACCCCTCAAAATGGCTTACCTTCCAGTACCTATTCCCCAAGAAAATGAAGTTCTCCTTAAGATATCCGCCTGCGGGGTTTGCCATACTGAACTCGATGAGGTAGAAGGCAGGACGCCCCCGTCTTATTTGCCTGTGGTCCCTGGTCATCAAATTGTGGGAAGGGTGGAACAAAAGGGTAAAGCTGTCAGTAAATTCAGACTTGGCGACAGGGTCGGTGTTGGATGGATTAATTCATCCTGTGGGAAATGCGATTTCTGCCGCAGAGGGGATGAGAACCTATGTGATGATTTTAAGGCTACTGGAAGGGATGTAAACGGGGGGTATGCTGAATATACAGTTGTATCAGAGGATTTTGCCTTCAATATACCGGATTTGTATGAAGACATTCAGGCAGCGCCTCTTTTATGCGCCGGTGCGATAGGTTATCGCTCTATCAGATTATGCGAAATTAAAAATGGGCTTAATATTGGATTTGTGGGTTTTGGGGCATCTGCACATATTGCCATTCAGATTGCAAGGCATCTTTATCCAGAATCTAAACTCTTTGTATTTGCGAGGTCTTTGGAAGAGAGGAATTTTGCAGAAGAATTAGGGGCTTACTGGGCTGGAGATATTAGCGAGAAGCCTCCTCAGAATGTTTATGCCATGATAGATACGACCCCCGTGTGGAAACCGATCTTATATGCGCTTAAGAATCTCGAAAAAGGCGGCAGGCTTGTAATAAATGCCATAAGAAAGGAAGAAACTGATAAGAACGTTCTTTTGGGACTTGATTATCCCTCCCATCTCTGGCTCGAAAAAGAAATTAAAACCGTTGCAAATGTAGCAAGAAAAGATATTTCAGAATTTCTCGAGCTTGCCGGGAAAATTAACCTGAAGATCGAGACCCAGAGATACAAGCTCGAGGAAGCCAATCAGGCATTATTGGAACTAAAAAACAGGAAGATAAGAGGCGCTAAGGTATTGATTATTGATTGAATGCTTTAAAACTTAGTATCATTAAATAATTTTAAATAATGATGAAATCACATCTCTACAAAATAGATTTTTCTTAGACAGTATAATAATTAAAGAAATAGTAGTGTTAAATGCTTTCCATTCCTACGGAAGCAGGAATCCATTTTTTGACGAGTCTCTCTTGGGCTTGTCGAAGAGTTCAGTGTGACATGATTGTCAGAATAAGTCTGTCATTGTGAGTCTGCCGAACCATGGATTCCCCTTTTCGTTGGAATCAACATGATTCTTTAGCTCACAAAGGAGCATGACAATATTTTCCCCCTTTGTAAAAGGGGGATGAAGGGAGATTTTAAGTATAGAGAATTTCATAAATCTCCCCCAACTCCTCTTTGTTAAAGAGGGATTGGGTATAATGACGGTGTCTTGGGCAACAGTGATATGAAATATAAACCGATAAATATCAACGAAATTAAAACCTGCTCCATCTCCCAAAGAAAAAGCAAGGTTGCAATAGACGGTTTAGGCAAGGTCTATTCCAAAGGCGGTTCTTTCGGCGATTTTGTATCTTCACTTCCTCATTTTCTTGCCGCAAGTGACCTGCGAGAGGTGGCAGCAGCCATTGCAAAAGCGCATGCCGACAAAAAGCCTGTGATTCTCGGAATGGGGGCTCATCCCATAAAAGTAGGACTTTCTCCATTGATTATTGACCTTATGCAAAAAGGGATTATTACAGCCGTCGCAACAAATGGCGCCTGCATCATTCACGATTTCGAACTCGCTTTTTTAGGTCAAACCTCAGAGGATGTTCTTAAAGAACTAAATACAGGCACTTTCGGGATGGCAAAGGAGACAGGCTCTTATATCAATAATGCCATTAATGAAGGGGTTAGAAAAGGCAAGGGGATTGGGGCTTCTGTTGGGGAGTTTCTTGATTTATCGGATTTCCGATTCAAGGATAAAAGCATATTCAGGGAGGGTTATAAACTCGGCATCCCTATGACAGTTCATGTCGCAATAGGGACAGACATTATCCATATGCATCCTGAGGCTGACGGAGCGCTTACTGGAGAAGGAAGTATGAGAGACTTCAGGCTTTTTGCATCAGTCGTCTCAGAGCTTGAAGGAGGTGTCTTTATTAATCTTGGCTCTGCGGTCATCCTGCCTGAGGTGTTTCTCAAAGCCCTTACTATAGCAAGAAATCTTGGGCATAAAGTCGAAGAGATTACGACCGTCAATATGGATTTTATTCAGCATTACAGGGCGCGTGAAAACGTCCTGAAAAGACCTACTATTATCAGAGGCAAAAATTTTGCTCTCACTGGACATCATGAAATCATGTTCCCGCTTCTTGCAGCAATATTAACGGAGGAAATACCTTAACTATGGATATCGAAATTTATGAGGAAAGATGCATTGGCTGTGGAAATTGTGCTCAGGTTTGCCCTGCTGTTTTTCATCTGAATGAGGAAAATGGCAAGTCAGAAATTATTGACCCTGAAGCCTGCGATTATGCCGGCTGCTGCGAGGCTGCTGCTGAAAACTGCCCTGTCGAGGCGATAGTTATCAGAAATATATAATTCCCTCTCTATACACCAAAGGCAAGCCTTTCTATGAGATGAATTGGCAAGCCACATTTTCTCATTTTTTCTTGGGTTTTTGATATTTCGTATGCGACACGTCTGAAAGAAATCAAACCTTCATCAAATATGCAGTAGCATGCCCTCGGATCTCCGTCACGCGGCTGTCCAACGCTCCCTACGTTAACAATGTATCTTGCTCCTTTTGTAATTTTAATTTCATCATTATAAACGGCAACCTCTCCCTTTAGATTCCTTTCTACAATAAAGGGGATATGGCTATGCCCTAAGAAACAGATTTTCTCGTCAAAATACTCAAAATTAGCTACAGCATCTCTGTATGGTTGTAAATAAAACCATCTTTGAGGCTCTCTGGGTGTCGAGTGGACAAGAAAGAGATTCTTTTCCAGAACGACTTCGGTTATCTTAAATTTGCTCAATGTCTGTAGATTTTCTTTAGTCAGTGTCTTCATTGTCCACATCATAGCGCTTTGAGCCGCTGTGTTGAAGAATGCTATATCAGTCAAGCCGATGGCTGCCCAATCATGGTTTCCTGCAATCAGGACACTGCATCCAGTCTCAATTATCTTCAAACACTCATTAGGGTCTGGACCATATCCAACAGCGTCGCCAGTAAATAAAATTTCCTTGACGCTATTTGCTTTAATATCTGCTAAAACAGCCCTCAGCGCCTCAAGATTTGAATGGACATCGGAGATTACAGCATATCTCATAGACTTATTATAGTCTAATATGTCTATGATTTTAATTTATCCTCGAACCTATTTTCTTCTATGCATTAATTATTGTCTTTGTTTAAAATAGTATCATGCTAAACATCATGCTCATATCTGATAATCCCGGGAAACGATTCGATAATTTAAGGTCTTCTGAATTCTCCATCTCTGTAAAGACTTTAGAAGGCAAAACTGGACTATCAGTCATTGATAAATTGCCAACTAATCAATATGACGTAGCTTTTATTGACCTTGACTCTGGCAATTGGAAAGAAACTCTTTCTGTGCTCAGGCAGAAAATGCCGGTTTATGCCTTTGCATCAGCAGATATAAGCCTTGCTGTTGAATCTATAAGATTGGGCGCCGCAGATTTTCTGCCTAAACCATTGACGGTGGAAAAGATTAAAAGAGTGATGAAGAAATATCATTCATCTTCCGCAAGCCCTGATTTAAACGTTGAAGATATTATAGGCAAAAGCAGCTCTATTAAAAATGTTATTGAACTTGCAAGGAAGGCAGCGATGAGCGACAGCAACGTCCTGATAACAGGCGAGAGCGGAACGGGCAAAGAACCAGTTGCCAGAGCGATACACAGATGGAGCTCACGCAAAACAAAGCCATTTATGACTATCAATTGTAATGCTATACCAGATAACCTGCTTGAATCTGAACTCTTTGGTTTTGAAAAAGGTGCTTTCACAGGTGCAAATTACACTAAAAAGGGGATTTTAGAATTAGCTCACGGAGGCACGGTTTTATTAGATGAGATAGGGGATGTATCCCAGTTATTTCAGGTTAAGGTTCTCAGAGTGCTGCAGGACGGCGAGATAATGAGAATCGGAGGCTCCCATAATATAAAGGTTGATTTGAGAATAATTGCATCTACAAATAGAAATCTGAAAGAAGCCCTTAGAAAAGGCGCATTTAGAGAAGACCTTTTTTACAGGCTTAACGTTATTCACATCCACATGCCTCCTTTAAGGGAGAGGCAGAGCGATATTCCCCTTTTGGTTGACCATTTTATTAGAAAATATGCCAATAAAAGAAAGGACTTGCTCATTAAGGGCATCACAGATGATGCAATGAAGATATTGATGAATTATTCATATCCAGGCAATGTGAGGGAGCTTGAAAATATCATAGAACGCTCCATAGCATTTGCTGAACACCCTGAAATCTTTTTTTCCGATTTGCCCCCCTTTTTACACAAGACTACTTATCAAAAGAGGGCTTCAAAGCTCAAGGATGCCCTTGATAAAACAGAAAAGGAGCTTATCTGGCTTGCTCTTCAGGAATCCAGGGGAAACATAACAAAAGCCGCAGCAACCTTAGGGTTGCACCGCCAACAGCTTCAAAGGAAGATCAAATATCTCAAGATAGCAACTTAAATTAATAAAGCAACATTATATTGCAGCAAAATAACCTTTTTCCAAGATATTATTTTAACAACCTCTCTAAAACGCATCAATTAGTTGCGATTCCTTAGATTTTAGCAAGGATTATGCAATAGTCCAATTAATTGATTTCCAAGCTTAAAGCTATTTGGCATATATATTGCTCATTATATTTTTATAATATTATAATAACATACTAATTGGAAGGAGCTTCGATGGAAGAAGCTATTGACAGGGACAGCGATAAAAAATTATACATTCAGATACATCAAATAATCAAGGGGAAAATTGAAAAAGGTGAATGGGCTTCTGGGGCACTTATACCTTCTGAAGATGAACTTTGCAAGATTTTTGATGTAAGCAAGGCTACAGTGAGGCTGGCAATATATGAACTCGTGAGGGCAGGCTATCTTAGGAGACAGCAGGGCAAGGGAACTTTCGTTACTTATTCAGGTTCTCATTTTGGGATAACGATGAAAACAAGGGTCACAGAGGATATGCTTTCAAAAGACATAGCAGTCAGCAAAAAAATATTAGTAAAAGAAATTAGAAAATTGACTGATGAGAACAAGACTTATTTCAGGCAGCAAAATGAGCTTTTTTTTGTCAGATGCAAGGGTTTCTCAGAAAATGAGCCTGTTTATCTGGAAGAATTTTACCTGCCCCTGTGGTTGAAGCACGAGATTTATAATGACGACACAGACTTTTGCCAATTATCCCTGTATGAACTAATCCAGAACAAGGCTATCAAAAAGATCTCTAAAATGATTCAGTCCATCGAGGTCATTGAGATAAATCAGGATATCGCTCGTGAGCTTAAAATGCAGACTGGCTGCCACGCACTTTGTGTTCATAGTATCCTTATCGCATCTGACGGGACAACAATAGCTTATATCAAGCTCATAGGAAGCGGTAAAAAGTATAAGATTCACACTGAATTTGAAAAGATAAGATAAAGGCAGTTGATGGTTGATGGTCATAATGAAATTTTTTTCTATTCATTACTAAAAAAAGGAGGTGAAAAAAATGGACGCATTGAATGCATGGCTTGTAGATTTAAACAAAAACAGTCCTTTCTGGTTTGGGATAGTTACTGTCGTTACTATGGCAGGAGTTGGCGTAGCGATAGCATTTATCACAGAGCTTATTTTTAAGATTTTTGGCGTAAAAGGCGAAAGAATAGAGATTCATCACTAAAAGCTTGGAGGGAGAAATGGAATTTTTTATTGACAGGATGTTTTCGATCATCTATATAGCTATTTTTCTTATCGGAGCCTTTGCCCTTATGATGGCGGTTGGAAGGATAACGAACTATTTCATTAGAAAAATATTTGGCATAGGAGGTTGATTGCAATGGAAATGTATCTGCCTATTGCAGGCGTAGAAATAATGGCATGGAAGCTGATTCTATTGGGCTTCACCGTCGGGGTCATAGGGGGCTTCTTCGGAATAGGAGGCGCCTTTATGGTTACTCCTGCTCTTAATGTTTTCGGTTTCCCGATGGCTTATGCAATCGGGACGGACATGGCTCATATAGCAGGAAAGTCTATCGTTGCAACGGCGAAACACAGAAAATTCGGGAATGTCGACATATTGCTCGGAATCATTATGATAATTGGAACGGCGATAGGTATCGAACTTGGAGCAAACTTTATAATGTGGCTTGAGAAGGTCGGCAGGGTTGATGATATCGTGAGATACACATATATGGCTCTACTTTTCGGCTTAAGCTCTTATATGCTGTATGAATATATAAAGCTCACAAAAGGGGTGGTCAAAGAAAAGGCTCATTCCGTTTCTGATGCAGGCACATCCGGTCTTGCACTCAAGATGCATGCAATAAAAATCCCGCCAATGGTATATCTTAAGGTGTCAGGCTTTTCAATCTCTATATGGGTTATACTCATCGTAGCAGCGATTACCGGTTTTGTAGCTGGATTTCTTGGTGTAGGCGGCGGCTTTTTAAGAATGCCTGCCTTGATGTATGTTATAGGCTGTCCGACAAGGGTGGCGGTAGGCACAGACCTTTTTGAGGTTATGATATCAGGGGCATATGGGGCGTTCAGTTACGCGATTAAAGGCAGGGTTGAGCTTATCGCGGCGGTTATCATGCTCCTTGGCGCATCTGTGGGCGCTCAGTTTGGGACCCTCGCAACTCAGTATGTAAAAGGGCTTAAGATCAGGCTATATTTTGCTGTAACGATGATGCTTGCGGGTGTATCGGTTATTTTTAAGCACATTGCCGGCGGTCATAAGGATTTTTACTACGGCTCGCTTAGCAGTTGGGTAAAGTCCAATCCTAACTTTATCGAATGGGCTCAGACGGAAGGAGCTAAACTTTCTCCAAAGGTTCAGGTGAGAGACTGGATATTGTTTAATAAGGATGCCGTTAAAAGTTGGTTCGCCCAGCAACCTGAAGCAATTCAGGCCGCAAGGGCATCGGAAATCGCATGGAACGAGTACTCGGGATATCTGATGCTCGGCGCTGCATGCGGCTTAAGCCTGCTGATAATAGTTAGAATGCTGCAGGGCATAAAGCTGGAAAAGAAACTGAAAGCGGGTAAATAGGAGGGGTTAATATGAAAAAGATACTCGTAGGGTTAGACGGTTCGGATGCCTCTATAAACGCCCTCGCTTATGCGGCTAAAATGGCTAAATTCATAGGCGCTGAAATTATTGGGGTTAGTGTCATTAACGAACCTCCTTACAAAGAATACTATGCCGATATTTCTGCTAAGATAAAGGCTGAAATGGAGGCATTTTTGGCTACGGCAAAAACCAAGTTTGTCAGTGAAGGGATGCCCTTGACTACACAGATTTTCTCGGGTATCCCTGATGAGGTGTTGGCTGATATAGCCCGAAAAGACAATGATGTTGTGATGATTATTGTAGGCGCAAGCGGCAAAGGCAGGGCTTCAAGGATATTTGCAGGTAGTCATACACGCGCCCTTGTAAATCAGTCTGCCAGCGATCTTCCATGTGCTGTCGTTGTAGTCAATGAGGAATGTCTCAAGAGGATATGAGATGGAATATTTGATACTTACCTTAGCTGCATTGATGTCCCTTGTCTGCGGAATAGCAGCGAGCAATTATCTAAAAAAACTAAGAGAAAAAAAATAAAATCTCTAAAGGGATAACAGAGTGGTTTTTCAGGTCTTGCCTCTGTGAATATTCAAATGATAAATTTGCCCCCTCTTAAATTGGAGGGGGTTACTTTTTGTCCTCAATGGATTTTGCTTTCGTAAAATACTACATCAGTTAACGATTTAAGAAAACTATGGAGAAAAGATTACTCCGAGAAACTACATTTGCTTTG
>DAIQAO010000056.1:0-13620 GCA_036781645.1 Dissulfurispiraceae bacterium | reverse complement strand
AATCGTCTTGCTCATTCGCCTCGTTGGCGCAGACACAGTTGTTTTTATTATTTATAGATCTTGAAATATCCGGTCTTGTGTATATCAATAAGTTCAATTATAGTTTTCCTTATTTAATGCCTTTATTAATTATCTGCGCTCCGGCGGCGAAGCCGCCCAGCGCCTGTCTGCGCCAACGTATAATATACCAACTTGGTATTTTTCCCCTTTATTATGAGAATTGTAGCACATTTAGGAAAAAAATAGTGGCGATACTTGGCATTTTGTGATAATATGGACTAAAAGGCAAGTTGGTATAATATGGGAAAATTGTCCAATTCTGCGTATGATGTCCTTCCAGAGTTTCAGAAGTTCCTTCTGGAAAAGAAACTTGTGCTGTAACGCCAACGTGATAATGTCCTAATATACCAAAATGAAAATGTCCTATTCATAAATAAATTGTTAAACTGTCTCTTTTTTAGGAGGAGACAGCATGAGCAGAAAGGGGGGTTATAGACGGGGTCAGACTTGATTATTGACTTTCTAATGGAAGCTCAAGGCTGGCTGTGGCTTTGTATTATTGGCTTTAGCCGAAGAAAGTCAATAGTCAAGTCTGACCCTATTTAACTTTAAGAAAGCTTATGATTGATAAACATGTAAACAATCCTAAAAGCCCTAAATTCTATGTTAAGAGATACCTTGACGGCAAGAAAAAAGAACTGCAAAACAAAATTATTTTGGATGTGCCTGCCGGAAGCGGCGTTACAACAGAAATATTATTGGAAAATGGTGCCAAAGTAGAACCTTTTGATTTGTTTCCGGAATATTTCATGCTGAAAAATATCGAGTGTAAAAGAGCGGACATTCTTGATAAGATACCTGTAACCGATAATTATGCAGATATGGTGATTTGTCAGGAGGGCATCGAACATCTTAGCGACCAATTAAAAGCGTTTAAGGAATTCAACCGGGTATTGAAAATAAACGGAAAACTATTAATAACAACTCCTTCGTATTCGAATTTGGCGTCTAAATTTAGTTATTTATTATTTGAAAGCGAGACAGTAAGACATATGCCTCCCAACGAAATTGATGATATCTGGATGTCGGACAAAACAATAACAAATGAGATTTATCATGGACATATATTTCTAATTGGATTGCAAAAACTGAGAATACTGGGGAAACTTTCCGGATTTAGAATCCACGAAATAAGATATTCAAGAATAAGTAAGGGTTCTTTATTCTTATTCCTCTTTTTTTACCCGCTTATTTTTATAAGTTCGTTTTTAAGGTACTTTAGAAATATCGGAAAGCACAAAGAAGTTCCGAAATCTCTTAAAATTGATGTCTATAAGGAACAACTGAAAATAAATCTTAACCCGAAGCACCTGTTAAATAAACATACATTTATTATTTTTGAAAAGGAGAAAGGATTAGGAGATATAGATTTCCGTATTGAGAGCAAGGTAAAACCATTTGAAAAATTAATGTAGCAATACCTTGATAAACCTACAATTACTTGATTTGGAAATTTCGGGACACCATACTTATTTTTTGACTTTTAGCCTTTTCAAGTCTGACCCCGTCTATGACCGTCTATGTCCTTAATCATTCCAGATAAAAAGCCCTATGACCTGATCAAACTCCCTTATGTGTGCTTGACCTTCAAATGTTACTATCTCAAATTCAAAGGCATAGACTAAAGTATCGGACAGGAGATGACCGCCTACTAAGGAGAAGTCCTTTTTTGAAAAAACAGCGTGCAGATGTGGAAATGGCTCGTCATTTTTCAAGGATATATTGCCCGTTAATGATACTATTTCCATATTCTCATTGAAATATCTTTCCTCATATTCTTTGGTTTGTTGATTGAAATATCCAAGTTTAGCCGATTCGACCGCGCCAATGCCTTTTATTATCCCTGCTTTTATTTTGTTGTCTTTTAAGAATTTCGTTAAACCTTGAGCAATGTCACTGCCTTTTTTAAGTTGTCCCTGATAGATTTTGCCTAATTTAAATTCCTTCATTTGACTCCTCAAAATATTTTATTTTCTCACAAAATCTCCCTTAACTCCTTTTTGCCAAAGAGAAAGAGGGCAGCCCTATGGGTTTTAAGGGGATTTTTTTATCTTCAGCTCTCAACTCTCTCTTCAAGTATTTCAGCGATATGTTTCACTTTAATCTTGCTGCCTTCTTTATCGAATCCGCCCTTTATCTGCATAACACAGCCGGGGCAGTCCATAACAACGGTGTCAACGCCTGTGTCTTTAATGTTTTTGAGTTTCCTATGTAGTATTGGTTTTGACACCTCGGGAAACTTGAGAGAATAAGAACCACCCATCCCGCAGCAAATATCAGATTCAAACATCTCCACTACTTCTATGCCTGACTCACTAAGCAGCGCCCTTGGTTCCTTGAAAATATGCAGGGTTCTTTTAAGATGGCAAGAATCATGATAAGTAACCCGCTTCTGTTGTTTTAAATCGCTGCTGAGGCTCAAAGCACCTTCATCGACAAGTTTCTTGATAAGGGATGAAAAGTCAAATGTCTTTTGTGCCACTTTTTCGGCATCTTCGAGCATCTCTGCTGCCCCCTGACTTTTTAATGTTGAAATAAATTCATGTTTTAATGCTGCTGTGCAAGTGGGACAGGCCGATACAATATAGTCCACTTCTTCTTCTAATAAGGCTTTGATGTTATCTATAGCATTATTTGCAGCGACATCAAAAGCGCCACTGTAACGGGCAGGCGCACCACAGCATGTCTGCCCGCTGGGGAAGATAACTCTGATGCCCGCCTTAGTTAAAACTTTGACAACTGCTTCGCCTATTTCGGTGTAGGCAAAATCTATCAGGCAGCCTGCATAAAAGGCAGCTTTGCTCCCCCTATCTGGCTGCTTTATCTGCGGGAATTTATCCCTGAAGGGGATCTCAGCGATGGGCGGCAGACTTCTAAAATCCGATAATTCACTCAGGAATAGCGGCAGATGCCTTATAAAACCATCTTTTACAAATGGTTTTTGGAGACTTCTTGCTTTTCTCAACACAGAATGGAAAAGACGGCGGTCATTTATTACTTTAAAGGCTGTTTTTTGTATGAAGCTCTGTCCTTTCTCTTTTGTAAGGCGACGTCTTATCTCGACAATTAACTCAGGTATGTCTATTTTGCCAGGGCAGACCTCTTTGCATCTACCGCACTGGATGCAAAGTCCTTGAATTTCTTCAGATTTTTTTAATTCGTTAAACCATGCTGTAAGTATAGTTCCAATGCCGCCAGTATAAACATCCCCGAATACATGCCCTCCAACGAGTCTGAAAACCGGGCAGACATTTAGGCAGGAGGCACACCTGATACATTGCAAAGCCTGTTTAAAAACAGGGTCATTAGCCATGTCAGACCTTTTATTGTCCATGAGTATGATGTGCAGGTCTTTTAATGTCCCATCAGGCGTTGGTGATTGACCAGTAATAATCGAGACATAGCTCGTGAAAAGCTGTCCAGTCGCGCTCTTTGATAGGGCAGTCAAAATAGGGTTAATATTGCTGAGATAGGCAACGAGCTTTTCAAGCCCTACTATCGCCACATGAATTTTGGGGAGGGTTGTAACAAGGCGGGCATTACCTTCGTTTTCTACTATTACGATGCTTCCAGTTTCAGCCACTGCAATATTGGCGCCAGAAATCCCCATATCGGCTTCTAAAAAAGCATTCCTTAGTTCATTTCGAGCCACCTTTACCAGACGCGGGATATCGCTTGTTAATCTCTCATTAACCTCCTTGCTAAATATCTCTGCAACCTCTTCTTTTTTCATATGAATTGCTGGCAGCACCATATGAGACGGTCTCTGTCCTGACAGTTGGATGATCCACTCGCCAAGGTCTGTTTCTTTCACCTGAATGCCTGCTTTTTCTAAAAACGGATTAAGATGTATCTCTTCTGAAGCCATAGATTTTGATTTGACAATGCTTTTAACTCCATTTTTCTTGGCTAATTCGAGGATATACTCCCTTACTTTCTCGGGTTCTCTGGTTCTAAAGACTTTCGCTCCTCTTAGTTCAGCGTGCTTTGTGAATGTCTCTGCAAGTTCTTCAAAATGCTCTGCTGCATAAGCCTTTATTTCGGCTATCCTTGTTCTTAGTTCCTCAAAGTCTATGCCCTCAAAAGCCTTTGCCCTGCCAACAACATAAGCCTCTGAAAATCTGCTTAGAGCCCCTGTAATGTTTGCGTTTTTTAACGCCCTGTCTATTGACTGCTTAAATTCTTTGCTTTTCATGTCTTTTTTCCCTCGCCATCTACACAAACAATTATCAGCCGTTCAGGACCATGCACCCCTATGGTTAAGACCCTTTCAATATCAGCCGTCCTGCTGGGCCCAGTGATAAAGGCTATAAACTCAGCTTTGTCAGGGGATATTTTTGATAATACAGAAGACAAATCTGGCAATATCTCCCCTGCATTGATTATGGCAATGTGAATTTCCGTAAGTGTAGAGACGAGCCTCTGCTCAATAGCTGTTGAATTCTGAACGAGAGTCCCTGTTCCTGCGAGAGCCCATTGCATCTGGCTAATCCCAATTTTTGCATCCGCTGCCAGAGATTTTGTTATATTGAATTTAAGTCCGGGAACTTCCCTTGAAAGAGCTTCTTTATCAACGCCCTCAAGAAAGGGACAATCAGCCCAAGCAGCATAGGATTTAGATTTATCCATAATCTGCTCTTTTTTAAGGGTATCTATGATAAAACTTAATGCCTCAGAGTTATTAGAAAATCTATGCACCTCGGCATTCATTGCCTCTGCCTTTGCTTTGAACAAATCAAATAAAGTATTATTTTTCATTAAATTGCCCCTCTTGTTTTATCTCTTCATAGATCAACTCTACGGGATGCGACGCCTCTGCATCACAATTGATGGTTGTTAGCGCATCTGTAATCTGCATGATGCAGCCCGGACATGGCGTAAAAACCCGTTTAATACCTTTTGCCTTAATTTCCTCAGCCTTTTGTGTTGAGATGCCTTTGGAGTCTTTATAGAACTTCAGGCTGAATGTCCCGCCGAAGCCGCAGCAATCCTGATTTTCAAGGGGTATAAACACACCTTTTATGTGTTCTTTAAGAAATTCATAGGGAACATTCGCTTTAGAAGAATCATAATGGCACGGCAAATGCAAAGTAAATTTATCATTAAAACTTGTTGAGATGTCTAATCCAGCAACCTCTCTGAGAAAGACGAGTATATCCATTAATTCTGATGATGAACTTCTATTTGCCACCCTTCTGCCAAGATCTTTCAAACCGTATTCACAAGTTGGACAGCAAGTAATGATATAATCAGGCTTTATGGAATCGAAATAATCAAGGTTCTCATTCACCATTTTTTTATATAGCTCGATATCGCCCATTGACGCAGAAGGGATGCCGCAGCACTTGTTTGTATCGCTGACCTCAACTGAAACGCCGCAATAATTCAATAGACCAACGATAGACTCGCCAATCTTTGGGAAAATGAAATTAACTGCACAGCCCGGATAAAATAGCACCCGCATTTTTTCATCTTTGGCTTTATGTAATCCGTGAAATTTAGTTGTAAAAGGCTCCTTTTTTATGGATACTACCCGTCTTTCTGAAAATTCCTTTATGAGTGGTTGGAATATATCTCTCTTAACCTTTTTTGAAGAAAACTTAAGGGCGATGTGCATCAAGGGGGCGAGTTTGGCGAGGAGTTCGGGTTTTTCCATTGCTATTTTCAGCACTGCCTTCTGCCAGTTTTTCATCTTTTGAATCTTTCGTAAGACAGCCTTTGCCCTAAGAAAGATTTCATCTACCTTAACACCGCTTGGGCAGTTCGCCTTGCATCTTCCGCAGAGTATGCAGTAATCAATGTATTTGAGTATCTTTCCAGCGTCTTCGAGCCTCCCCTCATATACTGATTCAATTAGCGCTATCTTGCTCCTTGCAACGGACTGTTCGACAAGGTCTTTCTGATAAAGGGGGCAAACAGATTGGCATGTGCCGCATTTCATGCAGCGCATAACCAGTTCTTCGAGTTCCTTCAACTCCTTAATGATATTGTTCACTTACAAACCCATTTTATTGGGATTCAAGAGATTTTTGGGGTCAAGCCCCATTTTTAGTTTTTTCATGAACAGAATAGTTCCCTTACCAACCTCTTTTTCAAGATATGCCGCTTTTGAGATTCCGATGCCGTGCTCGCCGCTTAATGTCCCTCCCAACCTGAGGGCAGCTTCAAATATCTCATCAACAGCTATTTTAACCCTTTTCATCTCTTCCTGATTACGTTTGTCAGTTAGTATTGTGGGGTGAAGGTTGCCATCGCCTGCATGACCAAAAGTACCGATAGTTAAATCATACTTTGCTGAAATGTCTTGGATAGCCTTCATCATTTCTGCAAGTTTGCTTCTTGGGACTGTTGCATCCTCTAAAATAACGGTTGGTTTAAGACGGGCAAGACAGCTCAATGCCTTTCTTCTTGCCTCCCATATTCTGTCTTTTTCTTGAGCTGAATCTGCCACCCTTACGATTCCATTAAGTTCCGTGCAGATTTTTAGTATCTTTTGGAAGTCTTCTTCAACCATAGCAGGATGTCCATCAACTTCTATAAGCAATAAGCCGTCTGCATTGGTCGGCAAACCGATTTTAGTAGCTTCTTCAACGGTTTTAATGGTAAAGTTGTCTAGAAGCTCAAGGGTAGCGGGTAGAATCTTGGAGGCTATTATCATCGAGACGGTTTCAGATGCCTTAATAATGTCATCGTAAATAACGAGCATTGATTTTGAAGCCTGAGGTTTAGGCAGAAGTTTAAAAATAAACTCGAACATAACACCGAGCAGACCTTCAGATGAAACCATTAAGCCGGGCAGGTTAAAACCAGTTGCGAGTTTAACTGTCTTGCCACCGCCTATGACATAATTTCCATCCATGTCAAAAAACTTGATACCCATTAAATAGTCTTTCGTGACGCCATATTTCAAGCCCCGGAGCCCTCCTGCATTTTCAGCTACATTTCCGCCAAGAGTTGAGTATCTCATGCTTCCCGGGTCGGGAGGATAAAAAAGTCCATTTTTTTCAGCCTCCTGGGCTAGCTTGAAGGTTATGGCGCCTGACTGTGCGACGGCATACATGTCTTCTTTGTTTATCTCGATGATCTTATTTAGGGCAGTTGTCAAAAGCACGCAGCCGTTTTTTATAGGGATAGTTCCGCCGCTGAGGTTTGTGCCTGCTCCTCTTGTGATTAGGGGGATATTGTCATCGGAGCAGGCCTTTATAATTTCACCAATCTGCTCATAATTTGTTGGTCTAACAACAGCCCGGGGCATTACAGGTTTTTCCACAGCAGCGTCATAGCTGTATGATGCTAAATCCTCAGGCTTATCCCAGTAATTAGCATTGCCGACAATTTCCTTTAATCTTGTTTCTATAGCCATAATTTTGCCTCTATTTAATTAAAAATGGTGCTCGGCAGCCATGTGATTATTTTGGGGAAAATTATGCATAAAATAACAGCTAATAACTGTAAAGCAATAAACGGGATAATCCCTTTATAAATATTTTCTATAGTCATGTCTGGCAGATTAATTCCCTTTAAATAAAACAGGGCATACCCAAATGGCGGAGAGAGAAATGAAATTTGCAGATTGACGCAAAATAGGATCGCCAGCCAGATCGGATCAAAGCCGAACTGATCAACTGCAATAGGTGTGAAAATTGGCACGCACAAGAGAATAATGCCAAGCCAATCAATAAACATTCCCAAGATAATCAGAATGATATTCATTATAATAAGCACTACCCATTTGTTCTCACTTACTGACAGAAGTAGTTCCGAGAACACATCGCCGCCGCCAAGCCCCATAAATACTGCGCTAAAGGCGTTAGCGCCTATAAAGAGCACCATAACCATACATGTAATCCTTAAAGTAGCAAGTCCAGCGTCATAAAGCGCCTTGATATTTATCCTTTTGCGAAGAAGGGCTATTAAAAGAGCGCCGGCACACCCCATGCCCGCTGCCTCTGTAGGAGTTGTAATGCCAAACCCAATAGTTCCCAAAACCGCAAATATCAATAGCATAGGCGGTATCATTGACCTCATCACCATCGATGTTTTCTGCGCTATTGTATGAGTCCGTTCTTCTAATGGGATAGGTGGCCCATACTCCGGTTTAACTTTGCACAAAATTGTAGTGTATATAATATATAAGCCCGAAAGGAGAAGACCTGGCATAATGGCTCCTAAAAAGAGTTTGCCCACTGACTCTCCGATTACGCCTGCATAAACAACGAGCATGATGGACGGAGGAATAAGAATGCCCAGAGTGCCGCCAGATGTTATGACTCCTGCGGCGAGCTCCTTGTTATACCCTTTTTTCAGCATCGAAGGGCCCGCAAGAAGCCCCATTGCCACAACCGACGCCCCTACTATTCCTGTGGTTGCAGCAAAAATTGTAGCGACTACAATAGTTGCGATAGCAAGACCGCCTTTAAGTTTTCCAAGGATAACATACATGCTCTCAAAAAGCTCTTCTGCTATGCCTGTTTTATTTAGCAGTTGAGCCATCAAGATAAACAAAGGAATAGCAACAAGGACATAATTAGTCATGAGGCCGTAGGTCTTGTTTGCTATCATAAACAGAGAACCGGGACCCCATCCTATAAGCCCGAAAATAACAGCTAAACCCCCGAGTGTAAAGGCAAGAGGATGACCCCAGATAACAGCGGCTAAAAGGCCTATAAACATTAAAATAGATAAAGTTTCCGGTGTCATTTTGTCTTATCTTCTCCCTTGAGGTTAATTATGGTTTTGATAAATTCTGAAAAACCCTGAAGAAAAAGGAGCGCAAAACCAAGAGGCATAAGGGTTTTAAAGTGATAAAGAGGCTGATTCCATGGCGACTGGCTCCGTTCAAGGTCTCCCCATGACTGGAGGGCAAACGCCCCTGTTACATATATCAATATCAGCATAAAGGGAAAGAAAAAAATTAAATAAGCGATGATGCTTACAATGGACTGCTTCCTTTTAGTAAATCTGTTTGAGATTACATCGATTGCTACATGCCCCTTATATTTCATGGTATAACCGCCACCCAATAAGAACATTGCTGCATACAGCATGAAGCTCAGATCAAATCCCCAGACAGTTGGCGCATTAAATACCTTTCTGCTGATGACCTCATAGATAACGACTATAAGCAGTGCATAAACTATTACGCTCGATAACCGTCCTGAATATTCGTTTATCGAGTCTAAAACATTTGTTATGCCTCGCAATGAATCCTCCTTTTAAAAAGCAGAAGGGCGTAAAAACCCTTCTGCTTAAACACTTTTAAGGTTATTCGGTATGCTTGCCCTTGATATAATCTTCATACGGCCATGCGGATACGCCTGATCTTAGGTCTTTCCAATCTGATAAATCCTTTATAAAGGCATCCTGAGAGTCTAAAACCTTCTTAAGATCTGGATTCTTTGCCTTTAAGCCATCAACATACTCCTTGGTAATCTTTCTCATCTCATTAAGAGATTCGGCTGAAGCCTTATTAAACTTCACACCTTTAGCTTTGAATTTTTCGATAGTCCTTGCATTTTCCCTTTCTGAATTTGCCATATCCCACATCTGGGTTGCATATGCTGCTACCTCGAGGGATTTTTTGAGGTGCTCAGGGAGTCCGTCATAAGCCTTTTTATTGACTATTGTCATAAGCTGAACTGTGGGCTGGTGCCAACCGGGCATAATCACGTTCTTGGCTATGTCTTGAAAGCCAAGTGGGAAGGTTATATAAGGTGTGCTGAATTCGGCTGCATCAATTACTCCTCTTTCAAGGGCTAAATAGATTTCGCCTCCAGGAAGAGGGCTGACCGATACGCCTGTTTTGGCAAGAATGTCTGCCAACCATCCAACTGTCCTGACCTTTTTGCCTTTTAATTCCCTCATGTCTTTTATGGGGGTTTTTGTGAAAAATCCCATCTCTTGACCTGAATTTCCTGACGGAAATGGAACGAGGTCATATTTGGCATATAGCTCTTTTGCGAGCTTCATGCCTTCATCAGCAAATAACCATATGGAATACTCCATGTTGTTCATGCCAAAAGGAACCGACCCAAATGCTACAAATGCTTCGTTCTTGCCCTTCCAGTAGCCAGGCCAGTCATGACCCATTTCTACAACACCCTTTCTTACGGCATCAAAGACCTCAAAAGCCGGCACAATCGCGCCATCTGGGAAAACGGTTATCTTAATCTGACCTCCCGATGCAATTTCTACAGTCTTCGCATAATATTCAGCAGTCTTGTGCCATGGAATCCCCTTTGCCCATGTGGTCTGCATCTTCCACCTGTAAACCTTTTTTCCCTGTGCAAAGGCTGAGGTGGCTACGGTTGCTACCAAAAACACCGCCAAAAGAATACCTAAAAACCTCTTCATTACAACCTCCTGTTTTAAAGTTTTCATAATTGAATCATAGAATAAAAAACGATCCTGATGGTATCGGGTTTAGGCTGATTTTTTTGTAGGAGTTGGAGAATGGTTTTGTAGGAATTTGTCTTACAGAGAAGATTTAATGATGACTGGCGGGGAGACAAAGGGATATATAGCGGGGTTTTCAGAATAATTCAACATAAACTGACAAATGGCATTTACATTAAAGATTCTAATGCTCTATAAGATTGTGTTTAACAGCATAATGAATTAATTCCGCATTGCTTTTCATATTCATTTTGTCAAGGATTCTACTTCTGTAAGTGCTTATAGTTTTGATGCTTAGGCATAATTCATCTGCAATCTGGGAGGTTGTTTTGCCAGATGCTATCATGTTAAATATTTGATATTCCCTGTTGGACAAAGCTTCATGGGGAAGTTTTTCGGCATCCCCCTTGAGGCTGAAAAGGAGCTTTTCTGCGATAGATGAACTAATATATGTGCCTCCTGCTGATATCTTTCTTATCGCCCCTATTAGTTCGTCAGAAGCGCTCGCCTTGGTAATATATCCTGAAGCCCCCATCTTAATAGCTCTTAAGGCATACTGCTCTTCTGGATACATGCTTAATATAAGCACAGAAAGACGGGATTTATTAGCCTTTAGTTCTTTGAGGACATCAAGTCCGCTTAACCCGGGCATGGAGATATCGAGAATTAACAGATCAAAATCGCTATTGTAAATCTTGTTAAGAGCCTCCTGCCCGCTTCCTGCCTCATCAATTACTGCGATATCCGGCGCCTCCCGAAGTATCTGCTTGAGACCCTCGCGAAACATCTTATGATCATCGGCTATTATGACTTTAACCATTTGCTTTTAATTCTATGTCTTTAAGGGGGATTTCCATCTCTACTGTTGTGCCTTTGCCTTTGAATCCAACAATTTTAATGTCACCGCCAAGAAAACATGCCCTTTCCCTCATCCCCATAATGCCGAATGACATGGGGTCGTATATTTGTTGTTCGGTGATGCCTTTGCCATTATCTTGAATGCTGATTTTTAGTGTTTTACTGGCAGTTGTTAATTCAACGTTTATTTTTGTAGCGCCTGAATGTCTGAGAATGTTAGTAGTTGCCTCTTGAAAAACTCTGAATATAGCGGTGGTACGTTCCTGTTCTAATGAAATCGTTTCAAAATCAACTTTATTAGTTAACTTGCACTCGACGCCTGTCCGCCTCTGCAGTTCTTTCAACTGCCACTCAATAGCGTCCCCAAGATTCAGGTAATCAAGCACCCCCGGCCTTAGTTCTGAGGAAATCTTCTGGACCGTCTCTATCGTGTAATCTACAAGCAGTAAAATGTTCTGAGCCTTTGATGCGAGATGGCTTCCGTCGCCTGAGAGTCTCATTTTGAGCCATGATAAATCAAGTTTAAGCGTCGTAAGGGCATGTCCCAATTCATCATGAATCTCTCTCGCTATGTGGCGCCTTTCTTCTTCTCTGGCAGATTGCAGATGTATGGACAGATTTCTTAGTTCTTCCCTTGACCTTTTTAATTCTTCTTCAATCTGTTTTTGCCTCGTTATATCCCTTGCAATCGTTCTGGTTTTAACTAATTCCCCATTGTCGTCCTTTTCAACAAATACATTAAGGCTTGCGAGAAATATTGTACCGTCTTTACGTACAAATTCCCTTTCTAATCCTGTGGCGCTTCCTTTGCTTATCAGGATTGGAAATTCTCTTTCATGATCTTTTTTGGATTTTTCGGTAAAAAAGTCTGTGATGCGGCTACCAATAATCTCTTCTTTTTTATAACCGAGCATTTTAGCTTCAGTTTCGTTGCAATCAATTATTATGCTGTCTTTATTGACGGAGTGGTACATATCTGGGGCATTGTCATATAAGTCGCGGTATTTGCTTTCAGATTCTTTAAGCAATTTTTCGCTTTTTTTACGAGTCATTATATTAATCACGAGGCTAACAATAATAAAGGAAAGAAACGCCATTATGCCCAATACTGTTAAGATAAATTTTTTAAATCTCGAATAAAAAGTATCAGGCTCGTTTACAATCACTCTCTCTTCAGGCAAATTGGTGACGGAAAGGTTAAATCTCATCATCTCTTTAAAATCAAACATATAGAGATTTGGACTTTTCTTCATGACAGGTATCTTTCGCACATCCTCGCCCTTCAATATCCGTAAAGCTATACCTGCTGCTGCCCTTCCTTGCTGATAGCCGCTTGTTAACATACCCCCAACAATGCCCTTACCGATATAGAAATCCCAGACACTATAAATGGGCACCTTCGAGTGTTCATAAATGATTGCGAGGCTCTCTTCATAAGTGAAAAATTGCCCTGCCCTGTCTCTGTTAACTATGAGAAGAAAGATTAAACTATCTGGTGGAATCCTTTTTACTTCATCCCTGAGTTCATTAATATCAAAATTTTCAATAAAAACAAAGTCCACTGTCTTATTAAGAGTAGGTATAACCTCCATAAGCTGACCCTTCAGCGCAATGCCTGTGGTCGTCATGTCATTAATTACTACGAACCGTTTTGTTTGTGGATGGAGCTGGAGGGCAATGTCAAGTGTGCTTTTCATGTCGGTTTCTTCAACCACACCTGTGAAGAGCTTATTGTTTTGAATCATTGAGTCTTGAAAATAGTTGATACCACAAAAGACGACCGGTACTCCCGGGAAAAGTTTGTTGTGATGTTTAAGCATAAAATTCAAGGCATCGTTGTCGGTTACTATTATTGTATCGAATTTATCTTTGGAATATTTTTGTTTGTATAACTCAAAAAGTTTTGTAAAGTATTGATTGTCAAAATACCTCTTTGTATCCATATATTCAAAATAGAGCTCAATATCATAGCCCTCTGTGGAAATCAAAGACTCAATGCCTTTAACAATATTATCAGTCCAGCTCAATCCTTTATGGTATGAATTTAAGACCAAAACATGTTTTTTAGGAGTTCCAGAAGCATCTGAAAAATATATAAAGATAAACAAGAACGCTGCTAAAATATTGATAAGGTATAAATTCTTTTTAGTCATGTTTTTAGTCATGTTTTTAGTCATGCTGCTTATAACTTTTTAGATTTTAAGTAAAGAAACAGGATATATCTATTAAACATATTTTAAAATTTATGACTAAAAAATGCACTTATTTGACAAATGGCTTAGATTAACAAGGGGAAATGCGATGCCT
>DAIQAO010000055.1:0-13682 GCA_036781645.1 Dissulfurispiraceae bacterium | reverse complement strand
ACATCACGCCGATCTGTAAGAATTATGACATCGTCTATACTGTCAACCGTCTGCTCCCATTCTTTTTTAGCCTCTTCTATTTTGCTGAACGTTTCTTTTAGAAGAGCATTTTTTATTTTGAGTGCTGTATATTGCCTCAGGTTGATGTAATTGTCGGCTTTAATTGTCATCTCCAAGGGATTCAATGGCTTTGTGATAAAATCTATTGCCCCTGCTTTGAGACAATTCATTTTTATTTGGTAATCATCTTTTGAGGTCATAATAATAACCGGGATTGAGGAAGTCAGAGGATTGTTCTTCAGCTTTTTACAAAGCTCGAGTCCGCTCATTTCGGTCATGAAAAAGTCAAGAAAAATAATATCGGGAAGTATTTTTTCAGCTTTTTCCAAAGCATTTTTACCGCCTTCAGATGTATGGCAAATATACCCAGCGCCTGTAAAAAGAAGGGAGAGGAAATCCCTGACACCTTTTTCATCATCGATTACCAGAATATTAAACTTTTCCTGAATATCTTTCAAGATTTCTCCGCCTTTATTTGTTGAACTTGCTAATTCCCTGTAGGCATGCTACAGGTTTTCCTTATCATGAATGTAATATTAATACCAGACAAATGTATTTAGTTTAAATAGCTGAAATTTATAGTTTTCTTAAGACATAGTTTCTAAAAGGTCAAGGCGTTGCAAATTTTTTGACAAAAATTTGACTATAAATTTAGAGTTGAAGTCACAGGCGTCCAAAATAATATTCAAGCAGGGATATGACACGATTTCTTTGCCAAAGAACTACCTTCGTGTATGTCCTAAAACAGCTATAGGCGCCTCGTCATCGCGGGCGGAGCGAAGCAATCTCATTATGAAAACTGGGATCGCTTCTCCTTAGCTTCACTCTGGGTCGCAATGACAAAATTTTACAGCTATTTTCCTGTGGGTTGTCTATATGTCTGCCTTTTTATATTATAATAAGCAATGACGCTGAGCCAGTATAAAAACAAGATAATGGAACTCCAAAAAAGCGGAGATTTCAGGGGGGCGCAAGAAGTCTTAAGAGATGCTATATCTGAATATCCTGCAAATCCCTTTTTCATAAAGGCGGAGATTTATATTCTCTACAGGCTTGGAAGGTTTGAAGAAGCCAGACAGAATGCCGAGATGAGGCTTGAGCAGTTCAAACAGGATACCTTTTTTCTGAGGACTTATCTGAATATTCTCTCCAGTATAAAAAACACTAAAAAAGATATCGAGAACCTAGTTGATAAGATTTTAACATGGGGCCTAAGAGACGAAAGCTTTCTGGTATTTCTAACAGGGCTAGCCGGTAGAATTTTAGCGCCAGAAAAGGCACATGATGTGCTGATAAGGTCTCTTTCTTTAGCGCCGGAAAGCCAGACTCTCAAAAAAATGCTTAATGAAGATGATGGCGGAGGCATTGAGAGCAAGTTTAAGCTTTATAAGAAAAAATTTGAAGGAAAAGGCACAGGGAATGCCATCAACGAAATAGAGATGATTATGGGGCTCCCTGAGTATGCAGGTGATTATGAACTTAATCTCTATCTTGCCGGACTTTATAAAGACTCTGGAAACCTTGATAAGGCAATCGAAATATACAAAAGACTCCTCACAATTAAAGAAAATATTTTTACACGCAAGATGTTAGGTTACGCTTACTATAAGAAAGGCGATCCGATGAATGCCCTTACCTATCTAAAAGATATTTTCCTCAAATATCCCTTTGACCATTATCTCTATACGACTATCTTCAAGATTTTTGAGGTATCCAAAGACAAAGAAGGGCTTGAGAATCTTTTCAGAAAGGCTTTGGTATCACATCCTGATGGCAAACACCTTTATGGATTGATTAAAAAGGCAGAAAAATGGCAGAAAAAATAAGAGATATAATCACCCTTCCAGACATTAAACTCGTTGTTGAGCTTGACGATGCTGACAGAGATTCCGAAGGAATTCTCTCTTCTTTTATTCTGACAGATGGAGTAAAGGAATGCCTCGATGCCATCATAAAAAGGATAAAGGAGAACAAGGGCTGCGGGGTATTTATAAAGGGAAACTTCGGGAGCGGCAAATCTCACTTTCTTTCTTACCTGTATCTAATATTAAAGAACAAGGGTGCAGAGGGGTTCTACTCTATAACGGCAGACCAGTTAAAACTCTGTAAGATTTCGCTTGTTAAATATCCTTCTTATAAACCCCTTGAAGATATTATCCTTGAAACCTTTCAATATGGACAGAGAAAGGCTAACCGTCAGGAGGAGTTCCAGGAGATTGTTGACAAACCAACTGTAATAATAATTGATGAACTCTCCGAATTTCTCCGTTCCAAACCTGCTCCTTCGTCTTTTTACGAAGATATAAGGTTTCTTCAGTTTCTGGGAGAGTTCTCTTTTCACCATCCTCTCTGGGTGATTGCCTCTCTCCAGGAATGGATTGAAGAGACAGGACATATATCCTCAAGCATATTCAACAGAATTAAGGACAGATATCCCCTCAGACTTAATCTCTCGACAACACATATTGAAGATATTATTGACAAACGCATAATAGTCAAGAAGGAAGGAGCTGATGATACGATAAGGCAGGTTTATGCCGAATTTAGGAAATACTATCCGAATTTGCAGCTTGGTTATGAAGAGTTCAGGAAGACCTACCCCCTTCATCCCTTTACAGTCCGTTATTTATCAGGACTTACTCAGGTATTTTCCCAGCAAAGAGGGGTTATACATTTTGTTTTCAACGAATCTGCGAAGGTTTTAGACTGCCCTCCTGATATGTTGATAACACCCGACAGGATATTCGACCACTTCGAAGAAAGGATAAGGGAAATTCCAGAATTTTCTGTTTTTGCAAGGGTTGTATATGATTACTACAGAATTCACATAAACGAGATCTTACCCAAGCAGGCTATTGCCGATACGGCGCTTAGCATTATCAAGCTTATGATACTCACGGAAATTTCTCCCTTAGAAAAGAGAAAGACAGCAAAGGATTTAGCAGAGTTGTCTCTCAAGAGGATAAGCACCCTTACCGCCCAGATAAATTATGACTTTATAGCTAATGCCGTTCTGGAACCTCTTGTCGCACACCAGATGTATATAAGAAAAGACCATGACGCTTATTTCATTGATGCTGTTGCGGACGAGGGGATAAGGATCAAGAGCCAGATAAAAAAGCTCAGGGAAAGATTTGAGGATAAAAACTATCTGTTTTCTGAGATTTGCAATCTCGCCATGTTTCCCCATTTGCCGCTCAGGGACATTTCAGAAGGCAAAAAGCTCCGCATTAACTGGCAGAACAGCCTAAGAGACTGTGTTGTGATGCTCTCATCAGGAGCGCTTTTAAGAACTGATATCGAAAAGATGATACAAAACCTCGAAAAGAGACTCGACTGCTATTTAATCATTCTCTCCCCCTTTGCACCATCTGATTGGATTAAAGAGTTAAAAACTTCCTTTACAAGCCAATATCTTGCGTCTCTTGTATTCTGGATACCTGATAGATTTACGAGGGATGAAATGGTCTTTGTAGAAGAGTTTGCCGCTAAAAATATTCTTTCAAGGGATATCCCGTCTTTGCGGAACGAAATGAAAAGGGGCGAACCTGCATTTAAGGATATAATCACAAGGGTTTATTTTGAAGGAGAGATAGCTTACGGTGACGGCTCGAAAATTCAAAATTTACAGGACTTAGGGCTGCTCCCCCTTGAAAGACTCCTCACCCACATACTCGATTACTCTCTTACAAAGATGTATCCAGATAATTACAGGATTATGCCTAAAACCGATTACATCTCCGCCTATAATATGAACCTGCTATTTTATAACTTTGTCAGACAGGGCAAAATCAGCGTTGAGGAAGCCGATAAAAAGGGGTTGATACCTTATATTAAGGGGATTCTTGAACCTTTAGGTATAGTGGTTAAAAGGGGAGGGAATTTTCTATTAATCATTGACGCAGGAAATGAGGTCGTCTCGCACATCTTGAACCTCCTTTCGCATAAGGAAAATCTCGCCGCCATCAGACTTTCACTTAAAAAGGGCAGATGGGGTATGACGGATGAACAGATAACCCTGCTGATTTCGGCTTTTATAGTAACAGGACATATTGTGCCTTTCAGCGGGGAGGAGCTTGTGGAAATCAGGGAATTGCAGCAGCTTTCCACAGGAGAGATTACAAAAATCTCACAGGGAAAGATAATCTCTCCGGAACTGCTTTCCTTCATACCTGCCGGCAGGTTTATCTGGGGGGAAACGGAAGATACCCCAACTCCTGTATCTCAAAAAAATATGTGGAGGGAGGCGGTCGCCTTTATTCGGCAGAAAAGAAAACTCCTTGAAGATATCCATTCTTTTATTTCCCGATACAAAGACTATACGATATTCAAAAAGATATCAATAAATATGCCCCTTATTAACCGGTTTGGGATCCTTTTGAGTTCCATGACTCTATCCCTTTCTCCATCGGAGGGCATAGAGAGGATACTTGCGTATCTGAGACAATACCCCGACACCGAAAAAGATGCAGCCTATCTCGAGAGGCTTAATACTTTCTTCAACGATGAGTTCCAGCACCTTAATAAATATTATATTTATATTACACATCCCTCTATCAAACTGCCAGATGAGTTGGAGGAAAAAAGAAAAAACCTCCTTATCAGAATAGAAGACCTCCTCGTGGATCTCAAGGACAGCTTCGGTGAAGTGAAAGAAGGCTGGGAAGGATTTTTTCAGATGTTTGTGAATTATTATAAAAGCGGTCATGAAGCATATTACGAGAGCGAGATATTTGGACTAAAAAAGAGATTCGAGGAAGACAAAGAGATATCTACCCTTAAAAAGATATCAGGGTTAGTTACCTCCATTACCTTCCCCTATGAATGGTGGCAGGTTAAAAGAGAAATTGATAAGTTGCCCGAACGATGCAGGGCGGATGTTGATAATGAGCTTTTCTCCCATCCTGTCTGCAGGTGTGGTTATAGGATAGGTGATAGGCCTCCTGCACTTGATACGGACTTTGGCTTTATGGGCAAGTCAGGGTTGGCAAATTTTCTTAAGACTCTACAGCTTTCTGAAAACAGGGAAAGGCTCGATTCTTTCATTATGGACGCTGCCGAGGCAGGGATGCAGGATGTGGCCAAGAAAATTCACGTGGTAATAAACCTTGAGCCCGAAAGGGCAGATTATTCCCTTTTGCTTCCCCTTCTTACTGATGAAGTTTTAATGGCGATCGAAAAGGTTTTCAGGGGTAGGTGGAGGGTTAAAGAACTGGATATCGAAGAATTTACCGAAAAAATCAGGGGCAGGAGATTTAGATATAAAGAACTGAAGGATATTTTAATAAACTGGCTTGGAGGCGATGAGGAATCCATCATACATGTGCTGGACAGAAGCGGTTCGGGCGAGTCTTTAATAAGGGACGAATTTGCTAAATACGGGCTTCAGGGAGAAAGGGTATATATTGATTTATCCGGCAGTCCAATCCAGTGCAAAAGAGAAGAGGAACTCGAGGATGCTTTAAAGGAAGCCCGACTGTTGCACCATCTGGATACGATCAATATGTCTCAGTATAAGACTGAAGAACTTTTAATTTTTCTAAGAAAAGAGAAACTTGAATTTTTAAGGAAAAAGATACGAACGGAAATTTTCTTCAGGCTGAAAGATAAAACAATAACACAGGAATTACTCAGTAGCATAGACGATGAAGTCACGGCAGACTTAATTGGTATAGCGAAAATTATATCTGATAAGAGCCGATATACAGGAGTAGGTGTTTTTACAAATGTGATAGCGCCTGCAGAATTCCTTTTAGGCAAGCTCCTATACAAAACTCAGGATAAAGAGATTGTTGATAAAACAGTGATAGAGCACCTTACATCCGCATTAGGTATTATCACGGCGGGATATGAGAAGGATAAATACAAATATGAGGGTGCAAGGGATATTGGTTATATCAAGGATGCCCTCAAGGGTGTTGTTATAGTAATGGACGGCTTAAGGTATGACCTCTGGTTCGTATTGAGAAGTATCATTGAAAGGGAAGGCTGGAATTTACAAGAAGAGCCTTTTATAATTCCGCTGCCATCAACTACACAGAATTTCAGGAAGGCTTTTGGAATAGAAGATGGTAGAAGCATAAACGGCAAAGGATTCAAGCTCTTTAAGTTTGCTGAAAAAAATGTGGGCAGAAGGGAACTAAAAAAGTTTTTAAAGAGCGAAGAAGAGATAAAATTTCTACATTTTAATTTCATAGATGTAAGAATACATAAGTCAACATTAGACTTATATCCGCTTTACAGGATAATCATGGAGGAGTTTAAAGAAGGCATCCTTCCTATACTTAAAGAGATAGGCACTTATTGTGTTGTGTCTGATCACGGTTTTACAGACACAAAGAGCCTTAAGGAAAGATATACACACGGCAAGGGGAGTATGTGGGAGATAATACTTCCCTTTGTCAGATGCTCTTGAAAACCAACTCTATTTTTATTGGACTACCTTGCAATTTATCCCAAAATAGCGATAGAACCGACAACTCTGTATAATTCACAAGGTAGATAGAAAGGGCTAAGGATTTTTATACGACACCTTCATCGCAACCTGGAGCGAAAGAGCCTATCCCGGCTTATCGAAGGGGAAGCAATCTCGCCTTTTCTGATGATATTGCCATAAACCCTTCGAGTTCTCACAATGACCTGTAAATCCAGGGTTATGATTCTATCGCTATTTTAGGGAGGTCGCCCTTGCCTTGACATCAAAAAGCGAAATATAATACAGTATTAAGTTATGAATAAGTCTTTGATTGTTGCAAACTGGAAGCTTAATAAGACCCTTGAGGAAACAAGAAGATTTATCAATGATTTCGTCCCTCTAATTAAAAACAGCAGGGATATCGATATAGTTATAGCTCCTCCGTTTACTTCACTGTATGTTGCCTGTTTAGCCCTTAAATACACCAATATCATGCTTTCAGCACAGGATGTCTTTTATGAAGACAGGGGCGCTTATACAGGGGAGGTTTCGGCTGCTATGCTTGTTGACGCAGGTTGCAGCCATGTTATAATAGGGCATTCAGAGAGGAGGCAATATTTTCACGAGACTGACGAGATTGTAAATAAAAAAATAAATGCCTCAAGGAGACAAAATCTTACCGTTATCTTCTGTATAGGTGAAACACTTGCCGAAAGAGAGCAGGGCAGGACTTTCGATGTATTGAAGAAACAGCTTGAGGTAGGGTTGAGCGGGATTGCTCCTGAAAATATTGTAATAGCCTATGAACCTGTATGGGCAATAGGCACAGGAAAAACAGCTACCCCGTCTCAGGCTCAGGAAGCCCATGAATATATAAGGGAATGGCTTACCTCTTATTATGGCGATGGCGCCAAGGAAGTAAGGATTATTTACGGCGGTAGTGTTACGCCGGAAAATATAAATTCGTTGATGGAACGCAAAAATGTCGAGGGCGTCCTTGTAGGCGGCGCAAGCCTCAGGGCTGACAGTTTTGCGAGAATAGTTAATTTTAAAGGGAGGAGATTTTGACAACAGTATTGTTAATAATACATGTTTTTGTCTGTGTATTTCTAATTCTTTTGGTTCTGCTTCAGAGCGGCAAGGGCGCTGAAATAGGTGCTGCCTTTGGCGGTTCGAGCCAAACCCTTTTCGGCAGCAGAGGTGCAGCAACCTTTTTAAATAAGATTACGACAGCAGTTGCAATAGTATTTATGCTTACCTCACTCTCACTTGCTGTGATAAAGACTAAAAGCGACAGCGTCATTAAGGATGTAACCCCTGCCCCGCAACAAGAAGCGCCGCAACAGCCATCCCAGCAGCCTACCCCGCAGAAATAAAAAGTGAATTGTGAACATAGTTAGAGAATTCAGCTTATTCACAATTCACTTTTTAATAAAAGCCTTTTTATTAATTACTCTTTCTTTAGGAATCTTCTTTTTGCCTTCCTGTGCAAGAGAGCCCGAGATCAAGCACCCTGAAACTATAACCATCGGTTTTCTTTCAGATGCAAAAAGGCTTCTGCCGCCCTTTGCATCAGATAGTGCTTCGGCTGAGATAAGCGGTCGAATATTCAACGGACTTACAAAATATGACCGCAATATAAACATCGTTGGAGAGCTTGCAGAGTCATGGGATATAAGTCCAGATGGATTAAAAATAATCTTTCATCTCAGAAAAGGCGTTAAATGGCATGACGGTGTTGAATTTACCTCTGAAGATGTCCTTTTTACATATAATATAATCACCAATCCTCAAACGCCCACACCATATAGCAGTATTTACGGTCCTGTTGAAAAGATCGAGGCGCCCGATAAATATACTGTAAAGGTAACCTATAAGGAGCCTTATGCCCCCGCCCTTGAATCATGGGGCATGGGGATAATGCCAAAACATTTCCTTGAAGGCAAAGACTTAACAAGCCCCGAAGTCAACCGCAATCCCATCGGCACGGGACCTTATAAGCTAAAAGAGTGGGTAACAGGTCAAAAAATAGTTCTTGAGGCTTTTGAAGATTATTATGAGAGAAGACCCGGCATCGCTAAATTCACAGCGAGAATAATACCTGACACGGCGACTATGTTTTTAGAACTGAAATTTGGGGGGATTGATTACATGGGTCTGACACCACCTCAATATAAACTTCAGGCTGATACACCTTTTTTCAAAAGGCACTTTCAGAAGTTCAGATACCCTTCTTTTGGCTATACCTATCTGGGCTATAACCATCTCCACCCTTTATTTGCAGATATTCGCGTCAGAAAGGCGCTCGCACATGCTATAAACAAAAAAGAGATAATTGAAGGGGTCTTGCTTGGCTATGGAAGCCCTTGCACTGGCCCATTTCCCCCGGAGTCATGGGCTTACAATCCTCATGTAAAAGATTTTGAATATAATCCCCAAAAGGCTCTCGAGATTTTATTAGGACTGGGCTGGAGGAAAGGCAAAAATGGGTTGCTCGAAAAAGAAGGTAGGATATTTTCTTTTACTGTTATCACAAATCAGGGAAATGAAGCGAGAATAAAGGCAGCCCAGATAATAAAGGAACAGCTCAAAAATGTAGGGATTGAGATGAATATCAAAGTGCTCGAGTGGCAGGCGATGCTCCATGAATTCATCCATAAAAAGAGATTTGAGGCGGTCATGATGGGCTGGGCTCTCTCAAGAGACCCTGACATTTACGATATATGGCATTCTTCAAAGACGAAGGAAGGAGAATTCAATTTCATCTCATATAAAAACGCTGAGATAGACAGGCTTTTAGTCGAAGGAAGGAGCACCTTCAATCAACAGAAAAGGAAAATGATATATCACAGGATACACGAGATACTGTCAGAAGAACAGCCATGCACATTTCTTTATGTCCCTGATGCCCTTCCAATACTGCATAGGAGATTCAAAGGGGTCGAAAAAGCCCCTATTGGAATCTGGCATGACTTTATCCATTGGTATGTTCCCAAAAACAGGGTTGAGTGGTATAACTAATTTCTAAATATCAATGCCTTTTGCCTCCCTTAATAGGTTTTTTCCTGCTCATCTTGCCATATTTCAAAGAACTTAATCAAACTGTAAAAATCCTTTCATATTCTTTTCATTCCCATGTAACGATTTAGCGTTAATCTACCGTAGTCTGGAAAGGAGGTGATTTCAAAAATTTAGGACTACGAGGACATCCAATCATTAGTAGGGAGGTGATAAATGGAAAAACGCTTTTATCAGTATTGAGTCTTGTGAATAGCTTTTTGATTAAAATATTTTAAAAGGAGAGAGAATCATGAACTCTAAGAATTGGGCAACAAGATTTATTGCTATAATGACTTTATTAGTCATTGTTTTTGTATGGTTTAGTGGCTCTCAAGCCAAAGAAAAGCAAGAGATAAAGCATATTATCCTTTTTATTGGGGATGGTATGCACCTTGAACATGAAAGGGCAACGAGCAGATATCTTTATGGAAAGGATTTTGATCTTTCCTGGCATAAATTTCAATATAGTGTCCCAGTAGCTACTTGGGATGTCACGACATATAATAGATACGCTGCCGTTTCTGGGGAACCATCTTATCAGCCTATGACAATAGATCCTTCAGTTGGTTATGATGTAAGAAGGGGAGGCAAAAGACCCTTCCCTCTTGATAAAAATATTGATGATGACTATTTCTTAAAACCTACTACCTTTGCAACTGATTCCGCCTCAGCAGGCACAGCAATTACCACAGGTTACAAAACTGATGATGGCAATATTGCATGGCTGCCTTCCGACCCTCCTGCCGGTAAGCTTAAAACGATTGCTGAGATGCTGAGGGGTCAAAAAGGCTTTTCCATAGGTGTTGTTAGCACAGTGCCTTTTACACATGCAACTCCTGCTGCATTTGTCAGCCACAATATCAGTCGTAATAACTATTTTCAAATAGCTGATGAAATTATTCGTGACATAAAACCAGAAGTAGTAATAGGTGGTGGTCATCCGAAATGGGACAATAGATTTATGTCAGCTTCACTTTATAACGATGTTAAAGCAAATCCATCTTCTTTTGGGTATGTATTTGTTGAGAGAGTAGAAAACCAGAATGGAGCAGAAAATCTCAGAAAGGCTGCACAACAAGCTATAGGATCAAATAAAAAACTCTTCGGACTTTATGGTGGAAGAGGCGGTCACTTTGAGCCCCCGGTACCTACTGACTCTCCTGGCTCTCCAGAGGTAACAAGTGCAACGATTGAAAATCCACTTCTTAGAGATGCAACAATAGCAGCCCTTGAAGTTCTTAGTCGGGATATAGATGGTTTTTTCCTGATGGTGGAGCAGGGAGATATTGATTGGGCTAATCACGCCAATAATTATAAGTGGATGATCGGGACGGTTTGGGATTTGGAAGAAGCTGTGAAGGCTGCAGTGGCTTTTGTAGATCGCCCTGGCGATAACATTGACTGGAATAACACAATCTTAATAGTGACTTCCGACCATGCAAACAGCTATATGAGACTGACTGGCGAACCAGCTTTAGGTATCGGGGATCTTCCCCAGCAGATCGGCAGAGATTATGCCTGGCAATATCCTGATGGTGAGGTTACATATAGCACTAATAATCATACTAATGAATTGGTAATGTTGTATTCCATCGGTGGCAAGGCAAATAAGTTATTCAAGAGTTACGAAGGCGAGTGGTATCCTTGCACAAGGATTATTGATAATACCCATATATTTAATGTCCTTGCTGAGGCAACTGATATCCCGGATAGGTCGCCTCTTAAAGTTACACTTAAAAAACCTTCATTTTGTTCAAAAATATCTTTAAATTAACTAAATAAATGAAATACCCTGCGGCCTTACCGCAGGGTATTAAGATATCGAGAAAAAATGTTGATGAATTTGTACTTAATTTCTTATTTCAGGCGATCTCAACAAGTGCAAAGAAAACAATTGCAAACATATCTTCACAATAAGACATCAAAAATTTTAGAAATACAGTGTCTGTTTAAAATTTTGCTTTTTAAGCTCGGCTAATAATAGTTCGTTTATTTCTTTTATGGGCAGGGAGGTTTTCTTAGAGAGCATTTTAATGTCTTCATACTCTGGCGATATATTCAAAACCTTTTCCCCCATGCGAGATATTTTGATTTTTACTCTACCTAATTTGGTCTTTACAGGCTTGATTTCTCGTGTCAATGTTATCCTTCGGACATTGTAAAATCTTATTCCAATAGTAGTTGTGTTTTCGAATAAAATTTTTGTGAGCCGTTCAAGGTCCTTCTCTTCTGCTATGATGCATAGTTTAATAGCAGGTCTGCCTTTTTTCATCAAGATATTTTCTAATGAAACATCCAGAGCGCCTGCATCAAACAACTTTTCCATTACATCCTCATAAATCTGGGGATTCATATCGTCTATGTTGGTCTCTATAATTGTCACAATATCTTCAAACGGAGACTCGCTTAGCCACTCAAACCTCTCACCTATGATAAGTCTCAGAACATTGGGCATGTCTGGAGCATCCCTGCTGCCGGCGCCATACCCTATTTTATCTATTTTCAATGCCGGCATCGGCATGCCTTCGGCATTAAGACCATTAAGTATTGCAGCCCCTGTGGGTGTGGTAAGCTCGAAAGGAATATCCGAAAAATATATTGGAAAGCCTCGTAGCAATTCAGATGTGGCAGGAGCGGGAACGGGCAAAACACCATGAGAGGTCACAACTGTTCCACTGCCAAGATTAATTTTCGAGACATAAACTTTCTCGATTTTCAAAAGTTCAATGCCTATTAGGACGCCAAATATATCCACAAGGCAGTCAACTGCGCTCAATTCGTGAAGATGTACCTCGTCGAAAGACTTGCCGTGCACCTTTGCCTCCGCCTCAAAAAGCTTCCTGAATATCTCAAGTCCCTTTTTCTTGATTGGCTTTGAGAATTTTGAAGAATCAATTATCTCCTGAATATCACCCCACTTCCTGCCTGCTTTGCCTTGCCCCTTTTCGTTTAGCAATATAACATCAACTTTTGTCGAAGATATACCGCATCTTGTAACCTTTTTTGATGCAAGCTGCCAATCTTTGATGGCGAGCTTTCTCAGCTCAGTTTCAATCTTCCTGATATCCAATCCTGCGTCAACGAACGCGCCCAAACACATATCCCCGCTTATGCCTGAGAAACAATCAAAATAAGCGATCTTCATGATTCAAAAAACTCTTTGAGCCGCATTAAGAGCTGGAATATCTTTGTTGATTCGCCAATCGTCCTGGATGCAGTTCCGCAGGCAGGCGTCAGGAGAACTCTCGATTTTATAAGTTCAGGAGATATGTTGTTATGGAAACCTTCCATAGCATTATTCATCAAAGATATTATCTGCCTTTCCTCAAGATGCTGAATAATCTCGGAGGTAGGCACAATGCCCCACGAGAGGTAATTGCCTGCTTTTAGAAAATCCTTCACTTCTTTGTGATAGATCGCGAGGGATTCGGAATAATCATAAGCATCAAAACTCAGAATACTCACTCCGCTTTTTAATACAAGAGCCCAGTCTGCCTTTCCACAGCAATGAATGCCTGCTATCCCGCCCGCTGTTTGAACAGCTTTTACCATTTCCCTGAGAAGCCTGAGAGTCTCGTCGGGGTCAACGCCCAGATATGCAGACCCACCTATTGCAGATAGTATCGGTTCATCTATGAAAATAATTACATTATCTGCGTGCTGTCTCAGCAATTCAATCTGCCATCGGGCTTTAGCCTTTAGCAGCATTGTTGAAATCTCCCTAAGTTCCTCATCGAAAAAAATGGGTCTTCCGTAATTGTCTTTTAGGGAAAGGGTAAAAGTGAGGGGGCCGGTGACATGTCCTTTCAAAAATTCAAATCTCCTTTTTTTGATAATCTTTATAAATGTGTGAAGACCTTTGGCATAATCTTCAGAGATAGCTATTTTTGTGCTTTCGCTGTATGCCTCATAGAACCGCTCGAGTTGGTCGCTTGCGTCCCTGATAACCACGATGTTTTTCTCTGCCTCATTGACCCTTACAAAGGGCATTCCTTCGGAAAACTGGGTTATCATGGATTCCTTAAAGGAGAGATTTGGTAGTTGTGGCCAGAAAGGTATATCCACAGACTTTAAGACCAACTCAGCAGCATCAAGGGAGATTTTGTGAGGAAGGCTTCCTATGCCTGTAGTTGAAAAAGGCTTAATG
>DAIQAO010000054.1:0-13815 GCA_036781645.1 Dissulfurispiraceae bacterium | reverse complement strand
TTTAATCATTAAAAGTGCCTTTGCTCATTGCAACTAAATTGGAGATGAACCTAATATATTACTGTTATTTCGCCCCCGTCGTAAAAGAAAAATCAGTTGTTGAGTTTTATGAATCCAAAGTGGGATGATCTAAGTTTAGGTTGGTAAAGGCTTGTCATAACCGAAGGGAAAGATTTCTCCCTTCGGTCGAAATGACACGAGACAGAGCTTTAGTTGAAATGACACAAAAAATAATGTTAATGTTGGGTTAAAAGGGTAAGATGAAAAAAAACAAGTTCAAGATACTTTATATTCCAATCTTTCTGCTATTTGCTTTCCTTGTTTTTGCTCCTCCCCTATATGCTGAAAAAGAGACTATAAAGGTCGGCATTACTCTCTCTCTTACAGGTAAATTTGCCCCTATCGGCAACGACCAGAAAAACGGCTATAAACTCTGGGAGAGTCATGTCAATAGCAGGGGCGGTCTGCTTGGCAGGAAGGTTGAGGTCATAGTTTATGACGACAAAAGCGACCCTGAAACGGCAAAGGCGATTTATGAACTGATGATAGTTAATAAGGAAAAGGATTTTCTATTTGGACCTTATTCCTCACCTATTACAGAAGCGGTATTACCCATAATGGAAAAATACAATTATCCACTAATAATTTCAGGGGCAGGAGCTGACAGCCTGTGGGAAAAGAATTACAAAAATGCCATAGGGATTTATACTCCCTCAAGCAGGGTTTCCCATGGATTCATCGAACTGTTATTTAAAAATAATATTAAAAAAATAGCAGTTGTTCACGCAGATGATACACACTCAACTTATGTTGCAAAAGGGGCGGTTTCATGGGCTGAAAAGCTTGGCTTAGAAGTCCTTGTCTTTGAGTCTTTTAAAAAAGATACAAGGGATCTGACTTATCTTGCCAAAAAAGCTAAAGATTCAGGTGCCGAAGCGTTAATAGTAGGCGGACATTTGAACGAAGCTATTGACATGAGAATGGCTTTAAAAGCGGTCAATTATTTTCCTAAGGCATACTTTACCTCAGTGGGCGGAGCGCTTGATGAATATAAAACAAGAATCGGTTATGATGCAAACTACACATTTGCATCTTCACTTTTTGAAGTAAGGGCAAATTTCCCAGAAGCTAAGAAGTTTTATCACGATTACTCAAGCATTTATAAACAAACGCCTCAATACCACGCTGCTCTTGCGTATGCAGGGGGGCAGGTGCTTGAGGAAGCTATAAAACGCGCAAAAACGTTTGACAGGGAGAAAGTCCGAGAAGCCCTATTTAAGATGGATATAATCACTATTATAGGTAGATACGGAGTTGATAAAACAGGCAAGCAGGTCAGGCAGCATGTGTATATAATACAATGGAGAAAAGGCAAAAAAGAGATTGTCTGGCCCGAGAAATTAGCAACAATTAAACCGGCTATGAGATTAAGATTTCATGAACCCCCTATCCATTAAAAATAAACCCATAATTTTTAAGATAGTTATGCCGATTACCGCCGTTATTATTTTAATAGGCGGTATTCTTTACTATTTCAGTCTCAAGTCTATTCAAGATTTTGCCGATGAACATATCAGGCGTGATGTTCTAATGCATTCACGGGAGATTTACAATATTTGTGATAAAAGCCTTACCGAACTGCTATATGAAGGCAAGGCAGATGATGAAGTATCCCTTAGCATTCTGAAAGCTACAAATCTTGATTCCATCGAAAATCTGGCGAAACGGCAAAACCTCAGCGTTATTATAAGTCTTGAAGGCAGAGAGCTTTTGAATGTAGGTCTTTTAGACAAGACAATTTTTGATAATCTTAAGCAGGGGGAAATATCAACGGTTTCAATAAAAAATGAGAGTTTTTATGTTTATTTCTTTGATTTCCAGCCATGGAACTGGCAGATAGTAATAGGCAAGAATTATAAAGAATATGCCGGTGTCATAGGTAAAGTCAAAACTGCTTATATAATTGTATTCATCACGCTTTTAATTGCAGCATTAATGTTGATTTTGAGTCTATCTATATCAATCCGAAATCCACTTCTATATATTATTGATAAGGTAGAAAAGGGCTTACCACCGAATTACAAAGGCACAAAAGAAATAGAGTTTCTAAGTAACTCAATCAGTAACATGATGCAAGTGCTAAAAGAAAGGGTTCAAGAACTCGAAAAGGCTAAAAAGGAGATAAGGATAGCCAAGGAATTTACAGATGTAATCTTAAATAGCATAAGCGATGTGGTTTATGTTGCAGAGGCACATACCTTTAAAATAATCCGAGTAAACAGCGTTTTTTTGAGAGCATATAAAACCACCGAAGAAGAAATAATTGGCAAAACATGTCATGAGTTGATACATAATTTGCCTAAGCCCTGCCCTGATTGTAACGCAATGAAAATGCTAAAAGATGGCAAGCCTCTAATTTATGAAAAAACCATAAGGAGCAAAAAGGGCAAGTTAAACTATCTCGAGGTTTCGGCATCTCCTGTCAAGGATGAAAAAGGCGAAGTAACTCATCTTGTTTTTGTATCTCGAAACATCACTGAACGGAAACGACTTGAGGAGCAGTTGCGCCACTCACAAAAATTTGAATCCATAGGCCTTCTATCAGGTGGAATAGCCCATGATTTCAATAATATTCTTACAGCTATAATTGGCTATGCAAATCTCCTGCAGATGAAGATTGACAAAGAATCACCACTAAGCCGTTATGTTCAGCAGATAATTACATCATCTGATAGGGCTGCTGAACTTGTTAAAAACCTCCTTGCATACAGCAGAAAGCAAATTATCAATCCTGTTAATTTAGATATAAATACCCCAATCAGAAATGTCGAGGGCTTACTAAAAAGGCTCCTGGAAGAGAATATTGAATTACATATGAACCTTTCAGGCGATAGCCTAATGGTCATGGCTGACCCGATTCAGATTGAGCAAGTTCTTATGAATCTTGCAACCAATGCAAGAGATGCAATGCCTAAAGGAGGCAAACTTATAATTGAGACAAATCGGTGTATGATAGACGAAGATTTTATTGAACGCTTCGGATACGGGAGAATAGGAAAATACGCAAAAATTTCTGTTACAGACACTGGTGAAGGTATAGACAAACAAATACTCGGCAAGATATTCGACCCTTTCTTTACTACCAAAGAAGTAGGCAAAGGGACCGGACTTGGGCTATCGATGGTGTATGGGATCATAAAACAGCACAAGGGTTTTATTAATGTCAACAGTGAAGTTGGAAAAGGAACATCTTTTGTAATATATCTCCCTTTATCAGAATCCGTTCAAAATGATACCACGCTACCCGAAAAAAAACAGTCAATAACTCTGGGGCAAAACGGTGGTGAAACCATACTGCTCGTGGAAGACGAAGATTTTGTCAGAGATATGCATACTGAAATCCTAAAAAACTATGGATATAAAGTATTTAAAGCCTCCGATGGAGAAGAGGCGCTGGAAATCTTCAAAGAGCATAAGGACAAAATTAGACTTGTTCTTACAGACATAGTAATGCCAAAGAAAAATGGTTGGGATTTGTTGCAGGATATCAGAAAAATAAACCAAGGCATAAAAGTTATACTCATAAGCGGGTATAGTCAGGTTTTATCCGACAAATCCATGCTGCTAAATAACAATGAAACATACTTCATCCAAAAACCCATCTCCCCTGATAATCTGATTTTGAAGATAAAAGAGATTTTAGATCATTCTTAAAACATACCTTGTGGCTATCCCTCCGCACCAAAAAAAATGTTATATTAAACAATAATGGAAACAATTGAATTCATCAAAGAAGATGATGTAGAAATATCTCTGATTAAGGAGATTCCTATTTCTTTTGCGAGGGGCAATCTGCTGATGCCCATGAAAAGGGATAAAAACAACCTTTTTGGCGTCGTAGCAGATGATAGAGGAATTTTAGCATTAATGGAATTGTCAAAACATTACGGACTGAAGCCCATCCCGTTACTTGCTAAAACATCCGTAATCAATGAAGCAATTAACAAGTTCTATGGTCAAATCGGCTCTGCTGAAGAGGTGATGGACAATATAACAGGCGAGGATTTTTCGTCTGTCGCAACTGAGTTTGAGAAGCCAAGAGATATCCTTGGACTCACAGAGGAAGCGCCTATAATCAGACTCCTTAACGCCCTCTTTTTGCAGTCTGTTAAGGAAAAGGCGAGCGACATACATATAGAGCCATATGAAAAGGAGCTTGATGTAAGATTAAGGATTGACGGAATTTTGCAGAAGGTTTTGAGTCCCCCAAAAATAATACAGGACGCCCTTGTAAGCAGGGTTAAGATTATGGCAAGCCTCGATATAGCCGAAAAAAGACTCCCGCAGGACGGCAGGATAAGGCTCTTAATCGGGGGCAAGGACATTGACATAAGGGTTTCTATAGTGCCGACAATTTTCGGGGAGAGAGTTGTCATGAGGCTGCTCGACCGGAGCTACGGGATAATGAGCCTTGACAGTCTTGGATTCAGCGGCGATGAAGGCAGATTGTTCAACGAACTGCTCACAAGAACGAGTGGGATTATCCTTGTTACAGGTCCAACTGGAAGCGGGAAAACGACTACCCTTTATGCAGCCCTCAACAAGATTTACACAGAAGAAAAGAATATTATCACTGTTGAAGACCCCGTCGAGTATCAGCTTAAAGGCGTAGGGCAGATTCATGTCAATCCTAAAATAGGTTTATCCTTCGCAGCAGGATTAAGGTCTATACTCAGGCAGGACCCTGATATAATTATGGTTGGAGAGATCAGGGATTTCGAGACCGCTGAGATAGCAATACAGGCATCCCTTACAGGGCATCTAGTTTTAAGCACTCTACATACAAACGATGCCCCTTCTGCTATAACGAGACTTCTCGATATGGGCGTTGAGCCTTTCCTTGTCGCCTCGTCCTTAATAGCTGTTCTGGCACAAAGGCTTGTCAGGACTTTATGCCCCTTTTGCAGGGAAGAATATACACCTTCTGATGCTGAAAAGGCGTATTTCTTATCTCCACCCCAAACTTTATTCAGGGCAAAGGGTTGCAGCAAGTGCAGGCAAAGCGGCTATTCAGGCAGAACAGGAATTTTCGAACTCCTTTTGCTCAATGATAAAATCAGGCAGATGACGACCTCACGGCAGGATTCGCAGGTAATCAGAGATTATGCCGTAGCTAATGGCATGAAGACGCTTTATACAGACGGCATCGAAAAGGCATCAAAGGGCTACACCACCATTGAAGAGGTATTGAGGGTTATTCAGAAGGATTATGCCGATTTTTAATTACAAAGGCTATAACCCCGAGGGCAAGGAAATTTCAGGCTCTGTCGAAGCATCGAGCCTTAATGAAGCTCTGTTTAAGGTAAGGTCTGAGGGTATTTTCCCCTCAGATATCAAGGATGCTGTCGGCAGTGTCAAGAAAGGTTTTTTACAGCGTCATGACTCCTTGTTTTTACAGAACTTCACCCGCCAGCTTTCCCTATTGCTTGCTGCCGGAGTGCCGGTTGCCGATGCCCTTCAGAGCATCTCTTCTGAAAACAAGGGATATTATAGGGATATCCTTGTTTCTATCAAAGACAGCATATCCGCAGGCGCAGCGCTTCACAGGGCGCTTCAGAATTTCAACAACATATTCCCCGACTTTTACATAAATATGATACAGGCTGGCGAACAGAGCGGGAATCTCGATAAAGTTACCCTAAGGCTCGCCGATTACATAGAAACCCAGAACACCATTCGCTCAAGAATCAGGACGGCTATGGCGTATCCTATTTTGATGATGGGCGTGTGTATTATAGTTTTATCATTTTTATTTACCTTCATAGTTCCTAAGATAGTAAAGATCTTTGCCGATACCAAGACCGCCCTGCCTTTGGTAACCCATGTCCTTATTTTCATCAGCAATGTCTTTGTCAATTACTGGTGGGCTATTATTTTTATTGTAGCTGTCTCTTTTTTTACCTTTAAAAAATTGATTAAAAAACACCGGTTGTCATACGACAGACTGCTGCTTAAGCTCCCGGGCAATTTGCTTCAAAGCCTTTATTATTCAAGATTTGCGAGAACTTTGTCTTTCCTTCTTGATGGCGGAATACCAATGCTAAAAGCCCTCTCGATTTCATCTCGTTCATCTGGCAATAAACACCTTGAGGACATGATATTGAAGGCAGAAGAAAAGGTATCTGAAGGCAAATCCCTTTCGGCATCCCTTGAAGGATTCCCGCCTGTCTTTATTCAGCTTGTTTCTGTCGGTGAGAAAAGCGGCAGACTGGTTGACAGCCTCAAAAAAGCCGCCGACTCGTATGACCAGGAATTTAACAGAAGGATAAACAGGGCGGTAGCTATTGTTGAGCCCTTCATGATACTCAGCATGGGCTTAATAGTATGCTTCATTGTCCTTGCAGTGCTTCTGCCAATATTTCAATTGAACCAGCTTATTAAATAATCAGGAGGCAATATGAATAAAATCAAAAACAATAAAGGCTTTACACTTCTTGAAATTATCGTTGTGGTATTTATATTGAGCATTTTAACCGCAATCGTTGCGCCCAGAATCATAGGAAGAACGGACGACGCAAGAATTGCAGAGGCAAAGGTTCAGATAAAAAACTTCGAGACAGCTTTGAAGCTCTTTAAGCTCGACAACGGCTTCTATCCCGACACACAGCAAGGGCTTGAGGCTCTTATTAAAAAACCTGAATCAGGGCAGATGCCAAAAAAATACAGGGAAGGCGGCTATCTCGAACAGAAGAAGATACCCCTCGACCCCTGGGGCAATCCCTATATTTACATATCGCCGGGGGTTCATGGTGATTTTGACATAATCAGTTATGGCGCTGACGGAAAAGAAGGCGGTGAAGGGAAAAATGCCGACATCAAAAATTGGGATATGCAGTAACTACCCCGGACAAAAAACGAAGCCTTTTCAGGCAAGGATGATTGCCTTTCACTTCATTCTCGAAAGACATCCAGCCTTTCTCCGAAGCTATGCCAGCATGCTTCGCCATCCATGGTTTCGCCTATGCTGGCGAAGTCATCTAAGGCAATCATCCTTGCCTCTAAATAACGATTTAGATAATAGCAAGGGTTTTACCCTTTTTGAAATAGTTGTTGTAATCTTCATACTTTCAGTCGTAGCCGCCATCGTTCTGCCTTCTGTTACTGTCATGGGGACGGCTAAAATTAATTCCGACGCCAAGAGAATCGCATCTATCCTCAGATATTTGAACGATACTGCTCAGACTACTAAAGAAACAGCTTCATTAAAGATTGATGTCAAAAAAAGGCTTTTGAGCTACGAAACGGCTGAGGGCAAAAAAGAAGAGATATTCGATACTATTCGCTCAGTCGAGACGCAGTCTCGCGGGGCGCTTCACGCAGGCGAAGTCACTTTGTTTTTCCATTCCACCGGGGCTGCTGAGAATGTTGAGATACATCTCTCTGATGAACGGACTAATGTTGCAGTTTCATTCAACCACCTAAGCGGTAGAGTTAAGATTGCTGGTTTATGAATAAAGCCAGATTAGTTAAACACTCAGGGTTCACATTACTTGAGGTCATGATAAGCCTCGCGATAACAGGGGGGATACTCGTTACGCTGATTTACACGCTTAATTATCATCTCGGAATCGCTGAAAGACAAAGAACGATAACTGACTGCACAATGCTCGCAAAACAAAAACTTTATGAAATCGAAAAGGAACCATCAACGAGCAAGGGTCAGTTTGAGTCGCCTTATTCAGGATTCTCATACGAGACGGCTGTGTTGAGTTCTAATTATCCTTCGATGAAAGAGATAAAGGTGACAGTTAGCAAAGATAAAGAGAGTTGTGTTTTATCAAAACTTGTTTCTTCTAAGCAATGATGCAAAATTTTTTTCGATCGGCTGGTTTCACATTATTAGAAGTCTTAATTGCCCTTGCAATAACTTCTTTTATTGTTACCGCTCTTTATGGAACTTTTTTTCTCTCTCAGAAGGCAATTGATAGCATAGACGATTCACTCATAAGGCTTCAGGCGGCTCGCACAGTTGTTGATAATTTAAAAAGAGAGCTCGAATCAGCTTACCATCTCAGCGGTAGTGAATATCCCTTATTTAAGCTTGAAGACAGGGATTTCTATGGAAGAAGTGCATCACGCATAACATTTACAGCATTTTCGCCTCTTACGGCAGGACTCGCCAAGGTAAGTTACAATGTGAAAGAAAACGATGGCAAGTTGATGCTTAAAAAGAGCATTTCTTCAGCCTTTCCATCAAAGACTAAGACGAAGGATGTAGAACTCCTAGAAGATATACACTCATTCTCGATAGAGGTCAAGTTCAGGGATAAATGGGTAAAAACCTGGGACAGCAAAACAACAAACGGGATTCCTGAGGATATCAGGATTGCTGTAACCTTTTTCAGCAAAAACAGGGACGCCAGAAAAGAAGGCAGAGAGACCGTATCGGTATTCGATTTTGCAAAACCAATGATTGGGAAGACAAATATTCTATGAAAAAGAAAAAAGTAATCCCATCTATAATTAAAGATTTCTTTAACTTACGAGTTCAAGCATCTACAAGCTTTCAACATCTCAAATCCCGTCAAGGCTTTGCCCTTGTTCTCACACTTGTAATTCTCACTATCCTCACAGCTATGGTAATAGAGTTTTCTTACGGGGTTTATACTACTACTTCGAGCCTTAATAATTGGAAAGAGAGCCAGAAACTCTCGCTTATATCGAAGTCAGCAATATCCCTCGCCATCAAAACAATATCTGATATTCCTTCATCTGAGCTTTATAAATTTCCAAGTAGGATCACCTTGCCAGTTAGTAACATAGTTAATGACTTTCAGGGTAGCGTAACAGTAATCGTAGAAGATGAAAATGGGCGATTTAATCTTAATTCAATAATCAATCAAAATCAGACCTTAAATATACACTCCTATAACTCATTCAAAAGACTCCTGAAAAACTTAGACTTAAAGGAAGGAATAGCTGATTATGTTGCAGACTGGATAGATAGGGATAATGAACCCAGAACGAGAGATTCTGAAGAAAATTCAAAAAACGGCTTTATGGACAGCGTTGATGAATTGCTATTGATAAAAACAGTCGATGCGGAGACATTCAGCAGACTTCAGCCTTATGTCACCGTTTATGCCTATGACAAGTCTAATCCCCAGTTGATAAACATCAACACAGCCACTATACCAGTTATAATGTCTCTCAGCGACGGAATGACAAAAACCCTTGCCGAGAAGATTGCTCAGGCAAGACCTTTTGAGAGTATCAGCGATGTAGAAAAGGTTGCACCCGGCTTGGGTCTTAGCCCTGCAAAAATAACCGTGAGGGCTGTGAACTACAGGATAATCTCCTTTGCAGAAGAAAACAAATTAAAAAGAATTATAGAATGCATTTCCGAAATTAGGGGCAGTTCGTATATTATTAAATACTGGAAAGAGAACTGATCATGAAAAAAATCGGATTTATTGAATTATACGATACTGATATAAAGCAAAAACTCTCGACAAACAGCAGTTTTAATTTCGCCCTTTACCTTTTTCAGGAAACAAAAAATGGCTTTGAACTTTTTGGGAAAGTTGAAGACTTAAAAGAAGAATCTCTCAGAGGCATAGAGCATTTTTATCTTAGCCTCCCGGTAGAGGTTCTAAATTTTAGGATTTTAGAGTTCCCCTTTGCCGATAAAGAGAAACTTCAAAGGGTAATTCCCTTTGAGCTTGGGAATTTAGTACTTGTGGACATAGAGAGTATTGTTTATGATTTTAAGATTCTCGATGCCTCAGAAGCTGTCAACAAAATCCTTATAGCTTATGTAGACAAAAAAATTATTAGTGCAATTGCTGAACAATTCAAGTTAAACGGCATAGATGTTTACGCTATAACATCCCTCGAACTTGGGCATATCCTTAGAGACAATAAAGAAGGTATTGCTTCATTGCTCATCGCACCTCAAGCCCTTTCTGAAGACGAAAAGATCAAGACTGCTATGGACGAGATAAATGCGCCTACGATCAATCTAAGAACAGGAGAATTCACTTATACCAAAGATGTTGAAAAATCCAACAGGTTACTCAAACTCATGGTAGTGCTACTTATCTGTCTTGCAATCGTTATTAACGCAAATCTTGCCTTTAGGATAATCACATCAAAAAGCGAGATTTCCTCTTTGAAGGGGCAAATGAGAGCAGTTTATTCATCTCTCTTTCCTACTGACAAAAAGATAACTGACGAACTTTACCAGATGAAGTCGCATATGAAGAGTCTCAAAGAGAAGTCTGATATACTTATTGGGGTTAATCCCCTCGATTTAATGGTGAATCTATCAGAGAAAAAACCAAAAGGCATCGTGTTTGACGAGATAAGCCTTGACAAAGATGTGATTACTTTAAAAGGTGAAGCCGTCTCGATGTCAGATCTGGATGCCATGAAAAAGGGGGTTTCTGAGATTTATTCCAATGTCTCTGTATCTGATATAAAGCCAGTGTCAGAAAACAAAATTTTATTCACCCTTATAATCAAGGAAAAGTCGTTGTGAAGTTGATTAAATTAAAGGAAACATTATGGGCAAAGGGCAACAGGGATAAGGCTGTTTTATTTTTTGTCCTAATGCTGCTAATCATTCTAATATTCCCTGCCTTTGTATTTGAACGGTCTTTGAGAGGCTCCCTCGAGCTGCACAAGCAGAAATATAATGAGTTAATCATGCTAAGCAAGGAATACGCGGGGCTTAAGGGAAGGATTGAGACCGCTGAAAGCAAACAATCGCCAGCCTCAAAAGTCGGGATAGCCAATGCTGTAAACGATATTTTTTCGTCCATAGGCATTAAGGGGAAGATCAAAAATATTACGGGCATCTCAAACCGCCAGTTAGCTGGGAACATCTCTGAGGAGTCGGCAGAGATATACATCGAGAAGGTTACGATGAATGAACTGGTTAATATCTTTTATAAGATTGAGACAACACCTATCGTTTTGTCTGTAAAGAAGGCGGCTATTAAAAAATCTTTTGATAAGCCTGAACTCCTCAATGTAACAATAACCCTTGCCTTGTTTAATCTCCCGCCTTCTGTCCAACCATGAAGATAATTCTCATACTGATTTTACTTCCGATATCAATTCTGTTTTTAATATTTGGGGTCTGGTTTATAGCCGTTCCAGAAGACATGATCGACGGCTACATAACCAGTTCTGTGAAATCAGATAAGGTCAAGTTAAAGACAGAGGGCATCAAAAAGGGATTTTTCTTGTCGTTAAACATTCAAAAGATAGAGTTAAAAAGGGCTGATGAAACTCCATTGATAGCCTTAGATAATCTGCATATTAAACCTGACTTTACTTCTTTTGTTAAACTAAAACCCCAACTGCTTTTTAGCGGACAGATACATTCAGGCTCAGTTCAGGGCTTTTACGATATCAGGCAAGAAGCTGTTATGCTCAATGCAGGAGATATTAAGCTACAGAATTTAAGCGCCCTTAAACTTGTTAATATCGAAGGAGACGGAAATCTCTCCGTGAAAATGGAGATTATAAAAGGCGAGGGCAATATACTTTTAAATGTTAAAGATGCAAGCCTCAAGACGGCTTTTCTTCAAGGCGGTTATGTCCTCCCGCTTAACTGGTTTAATGATATAAAAGGGTTACTCGGTGTCAAAAAAAATGTACTCGAGGTAAAGTCTTTTACACTGGAAGGCGAGGGTGTTTATGCGAGAATCAAAGGCAATGTGACCAGCGATGGGGCGGATTTGAGCATGGAGGTAATGCCCGATGCATCCTTCAAAAAGAGTTCTCTGCTAATGCTCATATCCCCTTTTCAGGCATCACCAGGATATTATGTGATACCAATAAAACTAAAAGAGTTGCCAGGGAAAGTTTGACTTCAATCAAGAGGTATCAGCGTTTTCAGTTTTAATATTAGGACGAATTAAGAAAGGTTATACATGAACATAAATTTTTATCTCCAGAAAGCGGCTGACTGGATTCTATCAGAAGGGCTCGAGATAGTCTTAATTCTCTTTTTAGCTCTTATCGCAATGAGAGTTGCTAAGATACTCTCAAATCGTTTTGTTGCCCTTGCCTCAAGGCATAAAGACGACCCAGAATTCAAGAAGCGCACACAGACTTTAGCCCTGATAATACGCCATATCTTAAATGTATTGATTTTAGCGGTTGCTTTAATTGTTGTGCTGAAGAAAACAGGCATAGATATAACTCCACTTATAGCCGCTGCTGGTGTTGTAGGACTCGCAGTTGGTTTCGGTGCTAAGAGTCTGGTGAAGGATGTGATAAGCGGCTTTTTTATACTTATTGAGGATCAGATAAGAGTCGGTGATGTGGTGGAAATAGCTGGCAAGTCCGGGTTTGTTGAAAAAATAAATCTCAAAACCACTATTTTGAGAGACCCTGCCGGCAATGTCCACTATGTTCCCAACGGCAAGATAGATGTTGTTACCAACATGACGAAGGATTACTCTCGTTATGTGTTAGATATCGGTGTATCATACAAAGAGAATATTGACAGGGTTATGTCTGTCTTAAAAGAGATAGATGAGGAAATCAGAAGCGACCCGGAATTCAAGAATGATATCTTAGAACCCCTTGAGGTGCTTGGTGTTGACAGGTTTGCAGATTCGGCTGTCATCATTCGGGCAAGGACTATGACCCTGCCCATAAAGCAGTGGCGTATTGGGCGGGAGTTTAACAGGCGAATCAAAAAAAGATTTGACGAACTTAAAATTGAAATGCCTTACCCTCACATAACCCTGTATCTGGGTGAAGACAAAGAAGGGAAGGCGCCCCCATTAAGGGTGGTTATTGAAGATAACGAGAAAAATAGCAAATAGCTGGTCGTTGATTGTAATTATCATAGACATTGCACATAAGGAAACCAAAAAGTGATATCAGATAGAGTGGAAACCCTTATTGCTGAACGCAAGTGGGCAGAAGTCCGAAATGCCCTTGAGGAGCTGCCGCCGCCTGATATTGCAAAGCTGTTATTGAGTATCTCCAGGCAAGAGCGTGTCGTGATATTTCGTCTGCTTCCACGCCCTCTTGCAGGTGACGCTTTTTCATATCTCGGTTCAAAAGATAAGGACGCATTGCTCAAGGATTTGACTGACGAAGAGTCCACACAGCTTTTATCGAGTTTGACCCCTGACGACCGTGCAAGTTTCTTTGGTGAACTGCCCGGCCGGGCAATTCAGAGATTAATCAATCTTCTCAACCCTGACGACAGAAAAGAGACCTTGCAGCTTTTAGGATATCCAGCCGAGAGTGTCGGCAGGCTGATGACCCCTGATTATGTGGCAGTTAGGCCCGAGTGGACTGTGGGGCAGGCACTTGAACATATCAGATTAAAAGGGAGAGACTCAGAGACTATAAATATGATATATGTCACAGATGAATCGTGGAAACTTTTGGATACTCTTGAATTGAGGCGGTTTATCTTAGCCGAACCTCTAAATACTGTAAGGCAGATAATGGACTATACATTTATCAGCATCCCTGCAACTGAAGACCGTGAGAAGGCAGTTCAGATGATACAACATTACGACCTTAATGCCCTTGCGGTAGTTGATTCTGAAGGTGTATTGCTTGGTATCGTAACCTTTGACGATGTCATGGATGTTGCACAGGATGAGGCAACAGAAGACTTTCATAAAGGTGCTGCGATAACGCCTCTTAAGATAAGCTATACCCAGACAAGCATATGGTCGTTATACAGGAGAAGGATTGTATGGCTCGTGATGCTGGTGTTTATAAATCTTATTTCATCAGGGGTCATAGCTGCTTATGAAGAAATACTCGTTGGGT
>DAIQAO010000053.1:0-14012 GCA_036781645.1 Dissulfurispiraceae bacterium | reverse complement strand
TTTTTAAACTGCATCCCCAAATATATTTTTACATCGGGCATTTCTCATTTAATTTAATGTGAGGTGAATAAAATGAAAGAAGTTCTTGAGGCAAAGGATCTAACCGTAACAACAGATGGACAGGCTATGATCAACAAGGCAAGAAAAGATGGGGTTGAGATAGTCTGGGACCGATACGAAGCTCAGGCTAAACACTGCAATTTTTGCGAGGCTGGCTTGAGCTGCCGTATATGCATGATGGGTCCATGTAGGATAAATCCCAAAGACCCTGAAGGCAAAACTGGAGTATGCGGCGCTGATGCAGATATTATGGTAGCACGCAATTTTCTCCGCATGGTAGCAGCAGGCGCTGCCTCCCACTCAGATCATGGCAGGGATTTAATCGAGGTTCTCAAGGCTGTTGGTGAAGGTAAAGCCCAAGGTTATAGCATTAAAGAGCCTGAAAAACTGCGCACCCTCGCAAAAGAGTATGGTATAGATACTAATGGCAAAAACGACCTTGAGATAGCAAGAAATCTTGCGTATGTTATGCAGGAAGACTTTGGAACTCGTCAGGATGCGATTAAGATGGCTATGAGGGCACCAGCTCAGAGACAGGAAATCTGGCAAAAACTCGGTGTTATGCCAAGAGGGATAGACAGAGAAACATCTGAATCTTTGCACAGAACTCATATGGGTGTTGATAATAATTGGGTATCTCTCCTTCTTCAGGGTGCGCGCAATGCCCTTGCCGATGGCTGGGGAGGTTCTATGATTGGAACCGATCTGTCAGATGTTCTTTTTGGTATACCCACACCAAAACAAAGCGAGGTAAATCTTGGTGTCCTGAAAGAAGACGAAGTAAACATCATTTTACATGGACATAATCCTGTCGTCTCAGAGATGATTTTTAATGCATCTACTAATCCAAGACTTTTAGCAATGGCAAAAGAAAAGGGAGCCGCAGGTATTAATCTCGCTGGTGTATGCTGCACAGGCAATGAAATATTAATGAGAAAAGGCATCCCTATGGCAGGTAATCATCTTATGACTGAACTAGCGCTCGTTACAGGCGCTGTTGAAGCATTGATAGTTGATTACCAATGCGTAATGCCCTCTTTAGGAAAGGTTGCTCAGTGTTATCATACAAAGATGTTTTCAACAAGCGCCAAGGCAAAATTCCCAAACGCAGAGCATGTGGAGATAACGCCGGAAAATGCTATTGAAAAAGCTGAATACCTTGTCGAAACCGCTATAAACAATTTCCAAAATAGAATAAAAGACCGCGTTATGATACCAGATATGCCTGTTAAACAATTAACAGGATTTTCTATTGAAGCCATCGTTAAAGCCCTTGGTGGGACTGTCACACCACTGATTGATGTTATTAAAGCAGGCAAGATAAGGGGGGCTATAGGTGTGGTCGGCTGTAATAACCCAAGAATCAAACAGGACAGCGCCCATCGTGTTGTAGTTAGAAAGCTTATAGCAAATGACATCCTTGTGGTTGACACAGGGTGTGTAGCAGTAGCTACCGCAAAGGATGGATTAAAAATGCCCGAGTCTGCAAAACTGGCTGGTCGTGGATTGAAGGAAGTCTGCACAGCTTTGGGAATTCCGCCTGTGCTGCATATGGGTTCATGCGTTGATAACTCAAGGATTATGGTTCTGGCTGCTGCCTTAGCCAACTATCTCGGAACAGACATATCCAGCCTCCCGATAGCGGCATCGGCTCCCGAATGGTATTCTGAAAAAGCGGTTACAATAGCGCTATATGCCGTTGCAAGCGGTATTACTACCTTCTTAGGTCCTGTTCCGCCTATTACAGGCTCAAAAAATATCGTCGATATGGCGCTAAATGGGTTAGAAAATGTATTTGGGGCGCATTTTGTCGTTGAACCCGACCCAGATAAGGCAGCACAGCTAATGATAAATCATATCGAGCAGAAAAGGGCTAAACTTGGGCTTGATTCAAGGGTTTAAGCCTGATTTTATAATCTCAGAAATGGCGGGAGTTGACTATCCCGCCATTTTTATTTCTTTCTATAATCTATAACCTTTTTAACCTTTCCTTCAGATTGTTGAAGGGTTTTTTTCTCAACCAGCTTTACATCGAGGGATATCCCAATTTCATTGAAAAGCCTTTTCCTGATTAACTCAACAAGTTCTCTCTGTTTCTTCATCTGGTCAAAGAACATTGATTCAGAAACCTCTACAAGCACTTTTAATTCATCCTCCGAGCCTTTCCTGTCAACTATCAGCTGGTAATGGGGCTCTGTTCCCTCTATCTCAAATAGAACTGCCTCTATCTGTGATGGAAAGATATTTATCCCCTTTACCTTTATCATATCATCCGTTCTGCCGATAACTCTGGTCATTCTTCTGAAAGTTCGTCCGCAGGGGCAAGGCTCAGAGATTAAGCTTGTCAAATCCCTCGTCCTGAATCTTATTATAGGGTTAGCCTCTCTTGTAAGGGTCGTTATGACAAGTTCTCCAACGCTGCCAACAGGAATGGGCTGCAAGGTTTCCGGGTCAATAATCTCAACAAGAAAGTGATCTTCATTGATGTGGAGACCTTTTCTTTCGATGCATTCTCCCGCAACTCCTGGACCCATCACTTCGCTTAAACCATAGTTATCTGTGCAAATAATCTTTAATTTTTCCTGAATTTCATTTCTCATGGATTCAGACCATTGTTCTGCGCCGCATAGTCCGTATTTAAGAGAAAGAGAATTAACATTTATGCCCAACTCTTGTATAGTATCAGCCATCATCAAAGCAAAGCCAGGGGTGCAAACCAGTGCTGTCGTTTTGAAATCCTGCATTATCTTCACCTGCCTCCTTGCATTGCCGCTCGAAATTGGGATAACCGAAGCCCCGATACGTTCAGCACCATAATGCAACCCAAAAGCGCCTGTAAACAGTCCATAGTCAAAGGCGATTTGAACAATGTCGCTCTGGGAAATACCGCCAGATGTCAGTATCCTGGCAGTAAGGTTTGACCATATCTTAATGTCATTTCTCGTATAGCCCACAACAGTTGGCTTTCCTGTTGTGCCCGATGACGCCTGAAGCCTTACCACCTCTCTTAGGGGAACCGCAAAAAAACCATAAGGATAGTTGTCCCGCAGGTCATCTTTAGTAGTAAACGGCAGTTTGCTAAGGTCATTTAGCGAACGGAAACTGTCAGGGTCAATTGCAAGTTCTTCAAACTTCTTCCTGTAAAAAGGCACATTCATATAAACCCTTAGAATAGTAGCCTGTAATCTTTCAAGCTGAAGCTGTTCAAGCTCATCCCTGCTCATACACTCACTGACTGCTTCCCAATACATATAGCCCCCTCTGATGAAATGGATTATCCTGCCAGTTCTATTATAGTTTTTTTCAGTAGCAAAAATTAAGATTATTTAAATTGTTGTATTTCAATATTTAAAGTTCACTCCGAGTGAAAAAATTGTTTTATTCATTCTACATCAAAAGTAAAGCTTTTTCCATACGATATCTTACATAAAATACAATTCTCAGGAGATGTAAATTTGTTCAGCGTGATATAATAAAACATTAAAAAACGGCGTTATGATTTATAGAATTTGAACAATTGTTTTAGCGAAAAATTGATTCTTTGATTATGTCACACAGAATTATAGTTGGCATGAGCGGCGGGGTTGATTCATCAATCGCCGTTTTCATATTAAAAAAGCAAGGATTAGAAGTTGAAGGAGTGAGTTTTAGGCTCTTTGAAGCGAGAAGTCTAAAAGAATTTTCAAAATCACCTTGCTGTTCAATAGAAGCGTTGAATAATGCCAAAAAGACTGCTGAAATTATTGGCATTAGACATTCCGTCATTGATCTGAGAGATGAATTCATTGATAAAGTAATAGAACCCTTTGTGGATTCATATGCAAAAGGTGTTACTCCAAATCCATGCATCCTATGCAATAAACACATAAAGTTTCCACACCTGCTTAAACTTGCCGACAACAGAAGCGCTGATTTCATTGCTACAGGTCATTACGCCAACGTTGAGCGAACAGGAGATGTCTTTTCACTGACAAAAGGGGTTGACCCCAAAAAAGACCAGTCTTACGTGCTTTATTGTCTTACTCAAGAAACCATTAAACGACTCATTTTCCCATTAGGCAAAAATACTAAATCTGAAACCAGAGAATTAGCTAAAAAACTTAACCTTCCTGCTGCTAAAAGAAGCGAGAGTCAGGAAATCTGTTTTATAGATGAAATGGGGTATCATAACTTTATCGGCGGCATGATTGAGCCAAAAACCGGGGCAGTTATAGACGCTGAAACGGGCAAGGTGCTCGGTGTTCATAAGGGAATACATCTTTTTACGATAGGGCAGAGAAAGAGAATAGGATTTGCAACAGGCAGACCCAGCTATGTCACTAAAATCGATACGGAGCAAAATGCAGTGTATATTGGGAATAAGGAAATGGCGATGCGTAGTCAAATTATGGCAAGAGACATTAACTGGCTCATATGTAAGAATGGAGCATTCAGGGCAACTGTTAAGATCAGGTCCATGATGAAGGATGAGCCTGGATTGATAGAACTAATTGATAAAGATACGGTTAGGATAACATTTGACAAACCGCAGTGGGCGCCTGCTCCTGGGCAGAGTGCAGTCTTTTATGAGAATGATACCGTCATAGGTGGAGGTATAATAGTGGATGGTGGATAGTAGATAGTGAATGGTGGATGGGGATTGTGGGTGGTGCATAGCATTTATGATTTAATATTTCGAGATTTCAGTTTCAAAAAGTGTAAGGTATTTTAAATATTTATTTCTTTTACCTCTATTACACTTTTTTATTTTTTGCTTTTTAGGCTGAAGTGTTATACTATTAGATAACCTTGCTGAAGGTCAAAATTCAGTGATTGAACTAAAGAGCTATACAAAATAAAGAAGATAGATAGGACCGAAAAATAGACATAGAAAACTGTCATTGCGACCCAGAGTGAAGCGAAGGTGCCTGTCCTAAATCTGTCGAAGTGAAAGCAATCTTGCCTTTTTCTGATGAGATTGCCACGAACACTACGTGTTCTCGCAATGACCTGTAAATCAATAGGGTTATGATCCTATCGCTAAATTTGAGTGGAATTGTAAATTTATGGGGGCATAACGATGAAATTTATAGGACTTGATGCAGGCTCTGTATCAGTCAAACTTGTTGTTCTTGATGACAAAGGTTATAAATTAGAAGAATTCTATCAAAGGCATTATGGTCATGCCGTTAAAACAGCCCTTGCGCTGTTAAAACAAATCCAGAAAAGGGTTCCGGAGGCATCTCTCTCGATAACCGGCTCTGCCGGCAAATTAATTGCATCTATCCTGAAAATTAAGCCTGTCAACGAGATTGTCTCGCAGTCATACTCAGTCAAAAAATTATTCCCACATATCAGGACTATCATAGAGATCGGCGGAGAAGACTCAAAGCTGATATTAATGGAAAGTGGCAGAATAAAAGACTTTTCTATGAACTCGGTATGTGCTGCTGGGACAGGCTCATTCCTTGAACAGCAAGCCGAAAGGCTCAGGCTGTCGATTGAAGATTTCAGCAGGATAGCCGAACAGTCTGAGAGACCCTCAAAAATCGCTGGCAGGTGCAGTGTGTTTGCCAAGTCGGATATGATACACCTCCAACAGATAGCCACTCCTCTCGAAGACATTGTTGCCGGGCTCTGTTTTGCCGTTGCAAGAAATTTCAAGGGAGCGATTGCTAAAGGTAGAGACCTTATCTCCCCGGTCTCTTTTCAGGGTGGCGTTGCCGCCAACAAAGGTATGGTGCGGGCCTTCAAAGAGGTTTTTGAACTCGATGAGCTTTTCATACCACCTGACTATCTCTTTATGGGAGCTATAGGGGCTGTTTACAAAAATATGGATGATGGTATCGAGAATGATTTTGACCTCCAACTTCTTGAGTCTTTTCTTTCCACGCAAAAGTATTCCGATTTTGCCCATAAATCTTTAATCAGTGAGGGAGACAAATTTTTTGAGAGACACAAGGACAATGAAGAGCGAAAGATTTATATGCAATCCTTATCAACCACAAAAATCAAGGCATACCTTGGCATAGATATAGGCTCTATCAGCACAAACCTTGCGGTTATTGACGAAGAAGGCAATCTCTTGTCCAAGAGTTATTTGATGACCGCTGGCAGACCGATTGACGCAGTTAAACAGGGGTTGAGAGATGTATATGGTGAGATTGGTGAGAATGTTGAGATATGCGGTGTAGGCACAACAGGTTCTGGCAGATACATGATAGCTGACTATGTAGGAGCCGATATAGTCAAAAATGAGATTACAGCGCAGGCAACTGCCGCCATTTATATCAACCCCGATGTAGATACTATTTTTGAGATAGGCGGGCAGGACTCTAAGTATATATCTATAGACGATGGGATGATTGTTGATTTCGAAATGAATAAGGCATGTGCAGCAGGAACAGGTTCATTTCTTGAGGAACAGGCTGAAAAACTTGACATCTCGATAAAAGGCGAGTTTGCCGAAAAGGCCTTTGCAGCTAAAGCACCTTGCAGGCTTGGGGAGAGATGCACGGTTTTTATGGAAAACTCTCTTATGGCAAACCTGCAAAAAGGGGCTGACAAAGACAATCTCCTTGCAGGGCTCGCATACTCTATCGTTCAGAATTACATCAACAGAGTAGTAGCCGGCAAGCGTATAGGCAAAAACATATTCTTTCAGGGCGGCGTAGCATTTAATAAATCAGTAGTAGCGGCATTTGAAAAATATCTCGGGAGGAATATTACTGTTCCGCCAAATCACGATGTTACAGGCGCTATCGGCATGGCACTAATAGCTATGAGATATATGAAAGAGAAGGGCAATCCCCGCACTTCCTTCAAGGGTTTTGGTCTCTCTAATAAACCTTACGAGATAAACTCCTTCGAATGCAATGGCTGTCCTAACGTATGTGAGATCAACAAAGTGAAAGTAGAAGGTGAGGAAGGAAATCTCTTTTACGGGGGCAGGTGCGAAAAATACGATGTCAGACGTTCACAAAAATCTCAGTTACCAGACCTCTTTGCATTCAGGGAAGAAATGCTCTGGAAAGACCACTTGAGATACCTCACAAAAGAGTCTGGAAAGCCTAAGATAGCTAAAATAGGAGTGCCATATATATTTTTCATGCATGACTATCTGCCATACTGGTCAACACTCCTGTGGGAACTTGGTTTTGAGGTGCTCTTGTCTCTTAAAACTAATAAACATATAAAGAATCTCGGGCTCGAAAATATATTCTCCGAGGCATGTTTTCCTGTAAAGGTAGCTCATGGCCATATAAAATATCTGGTAGATGAAGGGGTGGATGAACTCTTCATCCCCAGTTCAATTAACACGAGCAGGGACGGTGATGAATATCAGCGCAGCCTTGCGTGTCCCTATGTCCAGACAATTCCATACGTTACAAAATCCATAACTAAAGACACTCATACTGCATCGCCAATTATAGACTTCAGCCGTGGACAAACCTTCATGAGCAAAGAGCTTAAAAGGGTTTTCGATAGATACGACCTTTCAAGAAATGATATTGAAAGGGCTATGGATATTGCACAGAAAGCTCAGGACAATTTTACTAAAGCCATTAAAACTAAAGGCTTGGAGGTTCTGAGTGAAAATGCAAATACCAAAAATCCGCTGATAGTTATTACAGGACGGAGCTATAATGCTTTTGACACCGGTATGAATCTCGAAATCCCGAAAAAAATCGGTAATCTCAATGTGCTTGCAATTCCTGTAGACTTTCTGCCTCTTGATACAATTAAACTCTACGACAAATGGCCCAACATGTACTGGAGGGCAGGTCAGAGGATACTCAGGGCAGCCAGAATTATGAGCAGGGAAAGAAATCTTTACCCGATATATATAGGGAATTTTTCCTGTGGTCCTGATTCCTTCATACTCAAATATTTCAGAGAGGAATTAGGCGATAAGCCTTTCCTTCATATTGAAATAGATGAACATAGCGCTGACGCTGGAGCAATGACACGCTGCGAGGCATTTCTGGACAGCATCCATGGCAAACGATCGAGTGCTCAGAAAACTGTAATTGCTGCTACTGACGACAAACCACACAAATCCTCGCCAGTGCAAAAAAGGACTATTTTTATCCCTAGAATGGTTGACCATGCCTTTGCCGTTGCCGCCGCCTATAACAAATGCGGTATTAAATCCGAAGTGCTTCCGATGTCTGACAAAGAGTCTGTCGATATTGGGAAGAGATATTTATCTGGTAAGGAATGTTATCCCTGCACGGTGACTACTGGCGACATCATCAAGAAAATTGAAACTGCCGGGATGGAGCCTTCAAAAATGGCTTTTCTTATGCCAACTGCTGCAGGTCCTTGCAGATTTGGACAATACAATGTCATCCAGAGAATTATACTGAAAAAGCTCGGATATGAAGATGTTATTATCCTTGCGCCTGAACAGCACTCAAATAATTTTGTCCAGAACGGCAAAGGCAATGAATTTACGAAAACCGCATGGGCTGGTGTGGTGGCGTATGACCTCCTTTATAAATGCCTCCATGAGACAAGGCCATACGAGATTGAATCAGGTTCTGCAGATGCATTGTATAAACACTATCTCGAAAGAATTTATAACACCCTTATCGATTCGTATAAGAATCTACCACCAGTTATGGAAGATTTAAAGAGAGATTTTGCTAATCTTCCCAAGCACGGTGAAAAGAAGCCTCTTATAGGGATTGTGGGTGAGATTTTTGTCAGGTCTCACGTATTCTCCAATGAAGATCTTGTAAGAAAGATTGAAGCCCTTGGTGGAGAGGCGTATTTAGCCCCTATGGAAGAATGGATCTATTATGTCAATTTCCTTGCTGAAAGAAAGGCATTGTCAAAAATAGACACCTCTGCTATCATTGCATTCAATATTAAAAAGTTTATGCAATACAGGATTGAACATACAGTTTCTAAACCATTTAAGGGTTTTCTCAAGACTCTTTCAGAGCCTAAGACAAGAGATTTACTCAGGATGGCTTCTCCGTATGTGCACGATTCATTCGAAGGCGAGACCATTTTGAGCATTGGCAAAGCAATTGATTTCATTATGAGGGGCTGTTGTGGTATCATCAACGTCATGCCTTTTGGGTGTATGCCTGGGACCATCGTAACCGCTTTATTGAAGGTAGTGAGCAAGGACTATGATATACCATGCATAAGCATTCCATATGACGGAACTGAATCTACCGTTACAGAACTTCAACTTGAGGCTTTTATGGAGGCAGCCTCTGTAAGAAAAGTTACAACAGTTTATTAAATATAAGGGCTTCCATACGCCCATGCCATATAGGTGGAGGTGATGATGTGGGGAATGTCATAAAATGGCGTAAAAAGAAAATGCGCAAGCATAAACATAAAAAATTATCAAAAAAGACAAGGGCACAGAGAAGAAAATAGAGGGGTATAAAGATGAGAGACATTATTATTTTGCAGGAAAAAATCTCGCTTTTAGAAAAGGAGCTTAAAACCCTCACAGAAAAGACCAGCAAGCTTCAGGAACACAAAAAAGAGATAGAAGACCTCAAGATGGATATCAAGGGGCTGAAGCTGTTTTTGGCAAGGCTGCATCCAGATTTGATGTCTCAATTGCCCGAGATAATTAAAAAACTAAAAACTTAAGATTGTCTTTAGAGCGGCTGAAGAATCGAGCGCACCGTTTATTCTTTGATATTGCAAATAGCTTACTATAACCTTTTTAACATAATTTCTCGTCTCATCATAAGGTATATCCTCTATAAACTCATCTGCAGATTTGTAATCGCTGCTCTTCAGCCATTCTCTAACAACATGCTCGCCTGCATTATATGCAGCGACGGCAGCAGGCAGAGAATTGAATTCCTTTAAGAGATTTTTAAGATAATAGACACCAATTATTATATTAACCTTTGGGTTATAAAGGTTTAAGTTATTTTTATTTGAGTTCATTTCCTTTATAAGTCTTGCTGCCGTCTGAGGCATCAATTGCATCAGCCCCAAAGCTCCGGCAACTGATCTTGCCTCTTCATCAAATCTCGACTCTTCCCGCATCACTGAAATTACAAGATAAGGGTCAATATTGTTGAGACTGGCAGCTTCTTGAATCTCACCCCAGAATGCAAGCGGGTAAAAAAGCTCGTGCAGGTCTGATCTATACAATCCCTTAGATAAAAGATTAATGGACATCTTATAATTTCCAAGATCTTTTAACTGAAGGCTTATCTGTATTCGCTCATTATGGTCGAGGTTTTTCCTCGATAAGTGAAGGAGTTCCTGAATGGCTTCTTTTTTGAACCCCATTTTTTTAAGGATATCAACCCTTTGCATGGGAGTAGATGTAAAGGCAATTTTTGGGGCATAACTTATAGCCTGAGGTATCCTCTCGTTGCTATTTAAAATATTAAGCATAGTATAATAATCCCTCTCGTTGAAATCGCTCTTTGCGGATATCCTGACTGATACGGCGTTGCCAATGAGTGCTCCTGTGCGCGACCTCCAATAGGCATATCTGGTATCAGGATAGGAAGCCTGAAGTTGAGTAAATATTTTGTGGGCGTTGTCGTAATCCCTCATCATGTAATAAGTCCAGCCTTTAGCCCAAAGAGCCTCTTCCTTCAATGAGGGATGATGAGATGAGACATGGCTAAATATTTTAAAGGCTGTCTCGCTGTCGCCGGCTCTTCTTTTTCTATTTCCATAGGATATCAGGAGATTTCCTATTCTGGAATCGGGGCTTTTTTTGAGGTTTGACAGTTCAGACTCAAAGGCGCTTAACTCCCCTGTTCTTAATAAAGACCTCGCATACCAGTATTGATTATGTATTTTTTTGTATAAATCAGCGGACTCTTTATATCTCTTCTGCCTGAATAGAGAATCTGCGAGACCCTTTAATATCTCGTTTTTTAGTTCAATGCCCTTCATGCTCAACGCCTTTCTGAAATACTTCTCAGACTCTTTAAAAAGAAACGCCCTGTTAAGATTCTCGCCTTTTTTGAGCAGATCTCCTTTAGTAATATCTGCAGAAGACAACTCTCCATAGGCCTGGTTGGAGAGAGAAGAATTGGACAGAAAAATTTCTTTAAAAATACTTTTTGCCTCTTTAATTTCTCCCCTGTCTTTGAGGGCAGCAGCATACTTAAATTTCATATCCATTTCTTCCGGATAGTCGTTTACATATTTTTTAAGCAGTAGGAAGGCGGTTGGAGTCTGTATTTTAATATTTAGCTGAACTTCTTTTTTGCGAGAGCTTCTGTAAAGAGGCGAGTTGGTAAATTTCTGGGTCAAAAGGTTTAAATCAACAATTGCGCCTTCAATATTGCCATTTTTCTCATATGCTTCAGCCCTCCAGTATAAGGCGTAATCGGCAAGCAAAGGGAATTTTTCATAAGATACAGACAACAGAGAGACTGCCTTGTCATACTCGCCCCTATCAAGGCTTCTTTTGCCTTCATAAAGGCTGTAAACCATAGAATTTTCAAATTCCAAACCTTCTTTATTTGTTGAAGATAAGATATCTGAGGAAAGAAAAAATGGCAAAAAAAGTGCGAGCATAAATATTTTTATGATATGCCCAATCATCAATCTACCTCAAAACCCTTCCAGATATTTTAAGTAAGATTTGTAATTATTTTCTGTCTCTTTTATGTTATCACCGCCGAATTTTTCCAAAAAGGAATCTGTGATAACAAGGGCAACAACGGCTTCAGATACGACTGAGGCAGCAGGAACAGCACAGATATCAGACCTCTCATAAGCAGCCTCGAAAGGTTCTTTTGTAATTATATCGACTGATCTTAAAGGCTTTCTGAGCGTTGGTATAGGCTTCATAGCAGCTCGTATAATGACAGGCATACCGTTGGTCATGCCTCCTTCTATCCCTCCTGCATGATTAGTTTTTCTGTAAAAACGACCTTCTTCGGGATTATAGAAAATCTCATCCATACTCTCAGAACCAAGTTTTTCAGCCATGCCAAAACCATCTCCTATCTCAACAGCTTTTATGGCTTGGATTCCCATTATTGCATATGATAATCGGGCTTCAAGCCTTTTATCCCAATGGATATAACTGCCGATTCCATGAGGCAGCCCCAATACAACAATCTCAAATACGCCGCCAAGAGTATCGCCCCTGCTCATTGTATCGTCTATCAAATGCTTCATTTTAGTCGAGACTTCGCTGTCGGGGCATCTAACCTCGGATTCCTCCGCCCTTTTGAATAAATCCTCAAATTCAGACTTATCCCTCACGGGTTTCGGAATCTCGTATCTTACAGTTCCAATCCGGATAACATAACTGCCAATATTAATGCCAAACTCCAACAGAAATCTTTTTGCAATAGCTCCAAGAGCCACTCGCATTGCGGTCTCTCTCGCGCTTGAGCGTTCGAGAACATTTCTAATGTCCGAATGACCATATTTAAGCACTCCCGGAAGGTCGGCATGACCGGGCCTAGGTCTTGTAACAGGTTCTATTGAGCCTGCATTCTCCACATCTGCTGACATCCCTTTTTGCCAGTTTTTCCAATCTTTATTTTCGATGAATAAGGCTATGGGAGAACCTATCGTTTCACCCCACCTGACGCCAGAAATAATCTCAACACTGTCTGACTCTATTTTCATCCTTCCACCTCTGCCATAGCCTTTCTGCCTGCGGGTTAGTTCCTTGTTTATATCATCAGAAGAAATGCTAAGCCCTGCCGGGATGCCTTCCAAAATCCCTATCAAACCTTTGCCATGAGACTCGCCAGATGTGAGAAATCTAAGTTTAAACATAATATTTAAGGATACACCAATTCAATAGTGTGGTCAAATTGTTTAAGCAATACCGAAAAATAGAGATGAAAAACTGTCATTGCAACTCAGAGCGAAGCGAAGGGGCCTGTCCTGAGCCTGTCGAAGGGGAAGCAATCTCGCCTTTTCTGATAAGATTGCCAAGAACCCTACGTGTTCTCGCAATGACCAGTAAATCAACAGGTTTATGATCCTATCGCTATTTCGAGATTTGAATCTTCAAACACCCCTTCGTTCAGAACCAAAGATATATTTATGTAACTGGAGATTCAGCCTTACCTTCAGTCTATCGGCAATTATCCATTCTGATAGTGTCTCAGGAGATAAAATGCCGTAAGCAGGAGACATCAAAACCTTGCACCTGCTTATTAAATCATGCTGAAGGATTATTTCTTTAGCCCATTCATAATCCCTTCTATCTGTAAGAATCAATTTAACTTCATCTTTGGGTTTTAAGTAATCTAAATTGCCGATAAAAAATTTTTCATGCATTCCGCTGTTAGGTGTTTTTATATCCATAATTATAACAGCAGCAGGATTAATATCCCTGATGCTTATACTCCCGTTCGTTTCTATCAGGACTTTAAAACCACTTTGTATCAAACGATCTATCAAAAAGCCTATTTGAGGCCTTTGAAGGAGCGGCTCACCTCCTGTTATTTCAACGAGATTGATTCCATGTTTTTTGATCTCTCCAAATATTTCATCCCCCGACATTTCTATTCCTTCTTCATATGCATAAGCAGTGTCGCAGTATGAGCATCGTAGATTGCAGCCCGTCATCCTAACAAACACACAGGGAAGTCCTGCATATGTTGACTCCCCTTGAATGCTTGCAAATATCTCGCACACCTTCATCTTTAAAAAACCTGCTGATTTTATATTTATTGGGGAAAAAAATTTGTTTATCGCAAAAGTCATTTATTGCCATTTATATTATTTCTACAGTATCCATATTTTTAACTTACTATTTAGGGTTGATAAGTTGCAAGCTTTTGAAGTGATTTCAGAGGCAGAACAAAAAAACGATACCCAGTCAATAAGATCAAACGGCACCCAAAATCAGCGATGGAGGGTTTCAAAGTTCCCTCTCCCTTAAGGGAATAGGGAGGAAAAATAACTGATTTGGCTACCCGCAAGGGGAGGTTGGATATAAGGGTATCACCATTTTCTATCGCCAAATTAAGGAATTTTTAAAAAATTTT
>DAIQAO010000052.1:0-14460 GCA_036781645.1 Dissulfurispiraceae bacterium | reverse complement strand
GCTCAACTTCTCCGGGTTTTCCATATTTCTGTGGATACTCAAGAGTGCATTTTTGGATTAAGACAGCAACAGGGTTTAAGTCATTTGAATAAACCTCACAGCCGAGACGCAATGCCTCAAGCGGAATCGCTCCGCCACCTCCGAATGGGTCAAGCACTTTCGGCGGCTTACCGCCGTTTGCAGCAAGAATATCCTTTCTTGCCTGCTCTATCATTGACTGATTTAATGAATTCTCCCATTTTGAGAATTCAATAATGAACTGACGTTTCTTGTTCCATTCATCAACATTTTCAGGGGCAGGAATCAGGGCAGCATAATTTGTTGCCCTTGACGATGCCAACGGACGCCTTGCCCACCAGATGTGAAGAGTGGATATATGACCATGCCGAATATTTTTTTCTTTTGCAGATTCAACGCTGACTTCTTTAACAGGAAAGGATTCTTCTATGAAACGACGGTCATTAGTGGGCATTATCGCCCTCTGCCTCAAGGTCTTTGAGGATTTGCTCAATCTTAGGTTTTATGGTCTGAACAGCATTTTTCCTACTCATAATTCTTTGACTCCTCGCTTCATAATATCTTCACTTTGAATGATATATCTTACTATTTCTACCTTTTCAGATGCACTAAGATTTTCGGAGGGATTCTGGATTGTGAAAAGCTGGGGCGAACTTGAGGCATTAAAGACAACATATAAGTAATAGTCATCTTTAAATCTATGTGCCTTAAACCATTCATTCTGTGTCAGGGCAATATCTCCGCTTTGTGCCCTTGCCTTTACCTCGATATATCTTATTATTCCATTTTTGTCTGTTGACCGTATATCAAATCCGAGGTTTTGTGAGGAAACATCCTCCGGCAACCTTCCGTTATTCATTTCATGCCTCATGGCTATCTCAATGCCTATTGCCTCAATCTCCGCATCGCTCTGCATGGCACGATTAATCTTTTCAGATGGTTTTACCCTAATGATTCCCATGAACCGGGGCATACTCATAGTAAGGCTCTTCTCTTTCTGTATCTGTATTTTTAAATCTTTAAGCGCCTTTTCATATTCGGATTTTCTTTCTTCTTTATTTCTGATTGCAAGGTCAACATTTTCACCCGACTCTTTACGACCATAAAGTGTAATCAATTCTCCATCAAGCTTGATAATAAGATGTTCAAGTGATTTTATGCCATATTTTTCTTTGATTTCTGACTGACGATTGCGTTCCTTGAAAAGCTCTGCCTTGTATTCGTCAAGTTTTGAGATAACTCTGGTAGATGTTCTGCTCTTGAGCGCTTCCATATCAATATTTTCTTTTGATTCTTCTCCTTCAACGAGGTCCCATATTACGGCCGGCGAGATAGGCACAACTTCTTTCTCATTAGCATAAAATGAAAACAGCCTTTTGCCCGCTACAGCGCCTGTTCCATCCTTGATTTCGCCCTCGTAAAAAAGAATATATCCATCAAGCCTTCTGTCAGGATCATAGAATGTTGCTCCATTGATAAGCGAATCCATAAGGTTAGTTTCAACCCAGCTAAGCACCGCCTCAAAAAGAGGGTGTCCAAAGGAGATAAACTCTGCATCGGATGTCTTAAAGGCGATATCCTTATCAAAGGTAATCTTTGGATACCTCTTAAGTATCTGGCCAAAATCCTTCTTGAAGGTTTCTTCTTCAGCTATTTTCCGTATATCAAAAGGTATTGATTCAATACTAAGGAATCCATCCTTTCGCTCTTTGATTTTCCCGCCTGCCTTGATAAATGCCTTTTTAAAATAGCTTTCAGTATATTCAGGAATCAGACGGTATTCTCTCGCCTGTTGAGCCATTTCCTTTATCCGGGTGTAATCAATATATCGTGTGGCAAGTGTCTCTCCGAGATTTTCCTTAACCTTTGATATGTATTCTTCGTCAACTGTAATCTCTATCTCTTTTAAAATATCATCAACATTTCTTGCATTGGCTGCTGCCTCCATCAAAAGCTGTGAAAGATTTTTGTTATAGAGGACTTCGCTCAGGACATCAAAGACCTTATCGCTCCCCATTGCTTGCCGTATCTCATCAAGCTTCTGAAATAACCTGCTGAGAACTTTGCCTTCTCGGGTATCCTCAGCAACAAGATTAAAGACATAGACTTCCCGCTGCTGTCCGTAACGATGAATCCTTCCCATCCTCTGCTCAAGCCTGTTTGGATTCCAAGGAATATCGTAATTAAGCATCATATTACAAAATTGAAGATTTATTCCCTCACCCGCTGCCTCTGTTGCAACCATAACTTCTGTCTCGTTTTTGAATATCGCCTCTGCATTTATCCTATCTTCCAGCTTCATTCCGCCATGAATAGTATTGGTTGAAAAGCCCCATTCCCTAATTTTTTTCTCAAGATATTCAAGGGTGTCTCTCGATTCTGTGAATATAAGAATTTTCCTGTTGTTGTTTTCTGTATATTTGGCGCTTAATTCCTTAAGGGATTTTCTGAGTTCTTTAAGCTTTATTTCTTCTTCCCCTTGAATAATACTCAAAGCAAGGTTTATAAGGTTATCTATTGTGCTAATCTCTTTCTCCAGTTCCTCTCTGTTTTCAGCAACGCTTAGGGTTTCCCATATCTCTTCTTCTTTCCATCTTTCCTGCTCTGCCATATCCTCTACAACATCGTAATCAAATACGGACTCAGGCGCCTTGTTTCTGTCTAAAGCTCCTTTTAATAATTCTTCCAATCTTTTTTTTCTTCTTTCCAATGATTTAAGCAATGCATAGGTGCTTGAAGCCAGTCGTCTCTGAAGAATTACAAGGGCAAAGGCTACATTCCTTTTCTTATCTCTCGTGAGGACTTTGTTATATTGAGTATTTACATATCTGGATAATTCATTATAGAGGTTCTTTTCGTTAGGCGAATCGGCGCCGAGATTGAAAGAAACAGTCTTTACCGTCCTCGGAAGAAATAATGGCTTTCCTTCAAAATCCTTCAGATCCTCTTTTATGCGTCTAATAAAGAGAGGATTATCTTTGTTCATGATTGATTCCTGAACCATTTCATTTGAGGCAAAGAAGCCACGATCAAGAAGGTCAAGAAATAATCTAAAATTTTCTGGGTCGCCTTTGTGCGGAGTAGCGGTTAAAAACAGGAGGTGATTGGTAATGTCAGATAAAACCTCGCCGAGTTTATATCTCTCTGACTTATCAATCTTTTCACCATATCGGTAGGCGCTCATCTTATGGGCTTCATCAACTATTATCAGGTCAAAATGCGCAGCAGTGATGGATGGAAGCACATCATCCTTTTTGACAAAGTCCATAGATGTGATGATATGATTCTCTTTAAGCCATATATTTTCTCTGTAAAGAGAATCCATTGTCCATCTGTCAATGGGCTTAAAAGATTCTTCAAACCTATCCTTTAACTCACGCCTCCACTGATCTTTTAAATGACCAGGCGTTACAATGAGAATCCTCTTAACCAACTGACGGAGTTTCAGTTCTTTTATAATCAAACCCGCCATAATAGTTTTACCGGCGCCAGGGTCATCTGCAATCAGAAATCTTATTCGCGGAAGTTTAAGAACATAATCATAGACAGCCTCTATTTGATGAGGAAGCGGGTCAACTTTTGAAGTGTTCATTGCAAGGAGAGGGTCATACATGGATGCAAAACGGTATCTCATTGCCTCGAGGGACAGAAAAACTTTCCATGCCTCTTCTGAGAAACTTGCTTTTGTGTCATCAATAATAATTTTCTGAAATTCTTCTTTAGGGATTAACTGGTCAATATGTCCACCTGAAATATTGGTAGCGCCTACAATATGTATAAAATCGCCAACTTCCTCAACCAGCTTGACTACTACTGGCTCAGGCCAATTAGACCCAGTGATTATGCTTCCTTGTTTGATAGTTATCAAATATTTCTCCTGTGAGCTAAAAAGCCGATTGTTTCGCCTGCATGTATCAGGACTACCGCCGCCCTCTTATCAGAATGTTTAAGAAAGACATGGCTGCCTCTTTGTCTTTCCATAACGAATCCAGCTTTTTTTGGAAGATTAACAATTTCTTTCCCTCTTAAAACAGGTAGTTTGCTCAAACCGCAACTTTCTGAACACCAACAAGATGTGTAGTGGGATAATCCTTACCATGCACTTCCAGACAAAGGAGTATCGCTTCTTTAATCCTCTCCATCAACTCATCAAGGGAATGGCACCCCTTAAATCTGCAATATAATAACTTGTTTCGTCCTGCTCTATTATAACTGCAAATTCTTTAGCCACCTCTTCCCTCCTTATAGACAACTTGTCTTATTCTACCTCAAAATAACCGCTTTTTCTACAAAAAACATCATTGGATATTATTAAAAGTTAACCCGAAAAATACAATTCTTCAGATAAGACTTAAAAAAGATTCTCCTTTCGTAATAGAATCAATAAGTTTCGCAACTATCAACTCTATACAAAAGGAGAATACAAATATGTAGTCACAGTGTATTAAAAAACCGAAATTAATGTGGGGATCGAATTTACCACGAAGAAAATAACGGCATATGGGGGATTCAGCTTGCTGGCATCATTTTTCACCAGGATAAAATTGAAAGATTTTCTAAAGGAGACAATTCCTGTCATGGAGCGATAACCGAAGACGGTAGGGATATACAGCAAGCCTTTGGCATATATCCTGACGATATATGCTGGGGGGCAACCGATTTTCCCATTTGCTGTATCTTGGATGTCAGACAATCTTGTCGAACCTTTTCAGAGCAGTGAGATTGCCTTTAGCACCAACAACCCTCAGCAGATTATTCAGGAAGATGAGGACGATAAAGGAAGTGGAAGTTTTTTCGGAGGGGATATGGGGATATCTTGCTGGGCTTATTCCGTGGCAGCAAATCAGAGAAGACTTGGTGACCTTTGATTCCACAGTCATAGAGTGATATGGCAAGCAGGAAAGAGTAAGGAGGGGCTATAACCCTCAGAAGAAGGGGCGAGGAAGCCATAGTCCTCTGTTGGCTTTTCTGACGAGGAGCAAGTATGTGGTAAATCTCTGGAACCGTCCCGGCAATGTTGCATCGTGGAATAACATCCTTGGATTTTTCGAATCGACCTATTAGCAGGTCAATAGGCACATCACGATACGGGGAGTTATTGCTGATAGTGGATTTTACATCAGGAAGTTCATCGATAGGCTTGGTTTTAAAGTTATAAAAACAAAAAAGGAGCATTTTAAATGCTCCTTTTTTGTTTGGTTGGTATTCAATTACAGTGATTTTTATACCTCTGTGATAGTAATTGCATTTTCAGGACACTGCAAGCATGTCTCGCAGAAAACACACTCAGAAGACTGATAAGGGTCACTCTTGCCGTCAACCATTCTGAAAACCTCATTCGGGCAATTGGTAACACATTCCTCGCAGCCGGTACATTTCGCTGCATCAACTGTCACTATATACATGAATTCACCCCCCTTGTATTGAGATAAAGCAGTTGTGATTTTATAGTCACTTTTATAATATAACATTATCTTGTTTAATGATGGAAATCTACATTCCCAATTTCTTCTCTTACAGAGACAGCAACCTTGTAAAGCACTGATAATATTAGAAAACCTATTGCCCACACTCCGAGGGTTATGGATATCTCATGTATGGTAGGCCAGTATTCTGTAATTTGTTTAAAAGAATTAGGGACAAAACCAGCGACAATCAGCCCAAAACCCTTATCTATCCATAGCGCAAAGAATACGCAAATAGAAGCGATGGCAAGCAGCGCTTCATTCTTTCTGAGTTGGGGAATAAGAAGCAATACGAGCGCTACTACAGTAAGAATATTGGATATCCACATAATAGGAACAAGCTTATTATAGCCTTCCAACCCAGCGTATAAATAGGCAATGGGATAGGCATATGAAGAAACTCCGCTATAGAAGGCTGTGAAGAGTTTCAATCCGAGGAAAAATACGCTTGTCAGCATGAAGTATGTAACTATTTTTCCAAGAGCTTGAATAGCTTCCTTACCAGGATCAAACTTGGTAAACCTCCTTACTATCAGGGCAAGCAATATCAACAGCGCAGGTCCGGAAGCAAAGGCAGATGCAAGAAATTGTGCAGCAAGAAGGGCGGACATCCAGTAATACTTGCCCGGCAGAGCTGAGTAAAGAAAAGCCGTGACGGTATGAATTGAAGGAGCCCATACTATAGATAAAATCACGAAAAACTTCAGCCATTTTGGCGGAGCAACCCCCTTTCTCTCGGAGCTTAAGGCTGTCCAGCCAACAAGAACATTAAGGAAAAGGTAGCCGCCTAAGACAATCATATCGTAAAACATTACGGAGTTAGGTGTGGGATGAAGTATAACATTCAAAACTCTCTGCGGCTGACCAAGGTCAACAAAAATGAACAACATGCACATAACGACAGCAGATATTGCAAGAAACTCTCCCAGTATGGTTATCTTCCCGAATGCCTTATAGTTGTGCAAGTAAAACGGGAGAACAACCATCACGCCGGATGCGGCTATTCCAACAAGGAATGTGAACTGGGAGATATAAAACCCCCATGAAACATCTCTACTCATGCCTGTAACACCCAATCCTATGGTAAACTGCCTGAGATAGAAAGTAAATCCGATCCCGATTACTGCCAGTAAGAATAATATCCATATCCAATATGTTCTGCTCCCTCTAAACGCAGTCTCAAGCATATTCTTAACCTCCTATTATGTAAAATACAGCGGGTGTAGTCCCGAGTTCCGGCTTTCTTCTAATACTGTAACGGGAGGCAAGCACCTTCCTTACATCTGAATTGGGGTCATTAAGGTCCCCGAAAATCATTCCGCCGTTGGAAGCCTCGACGCAGGCTGGTTTAAGCCCTACCGCGATTCTCTCATAGCACAAAGTGCATTTTTCAACAACCCCTTTCATTCTTGTGGGGAATTCAGGATTGACCTTTTTAATGTAGGGGCGAGGATCTATCCAGTTAAAACTTCTTGCTCCATAGGGACATCCTGCCATGCAGAATCTGCAACCAATGCACCTGTGCATATCCATCATTACAATCCCGTCACTTTTTCTCTTAAAGGTCGCCTTTGTCGGACAAACTCTCACACATGGAGGATTGTCGCAATGGTTGCAGAGAACCAAAAATGGCTGTTTTTTTAAAGAATCCTGAATGTAGGGATTTGCATGATCCTGTGAAGGAAATGTATTTTCATAAGATTCAGTCCAAATCCATTTGATTTCCTCTTTGGGATTTTTGATATCAGGGACATTATGAATTGTATGGCAAACATCTATAACCCTCTTGTGATCTTCTGGGGTCTTAAACTTTTGCATATCAATCGCTATAGCCCACCTCTTGCCCTTAAGCTCTCTGGGGTCTTGAATATATTGAGATGCCTCGAGCAAGCCGCTTTTAGCAAGGGTAAGCCCGGAAGCGCCAACGATACCTGCTATAGCAGACACCCCGGTAATTTTCAAAAAATCTCTTCGCTTAATTCCCATGGCTTATGTTCCCTCCTGTGGTGCTATATGACAATCCCAGCAGTAGGGCTTAACTGCCACATAGTTATGGCATTCATCACAAAATTTCTTTTTGTTAGAATGGCATTTCATACAGGTATTTTGGAGGCTCATATCATATAACTTTTCATCCTTAGCCTTATATAATCGCAACCCGTCCCTAACCACCGCATCACGCCAATCGTTAAGCATGACCATGTGTTCAGTTTTCATATATGCTTTTGATTCTACACATTTTTTCTCGACCATACGTTGTATCTCGGGTGTATCCAATTTTGGCTCAGGCTTGGCAACTGCCTTGCCCATATTCAGGATATAAGGAAATGTCGAAAAACCAAGAAATATGAGCAACCCTATTATGATTTTTCCGCCGTCATACATCATTCGGCACCTCCTTTTTGAGGCAAAGGTTCTAATCTCAAATCTAGAGTCCTTTCTATTTCACCCTTCATTATAAGGGCGTTGCCCACCAGTTCGTGTATGCCGCAAACATCAACACCGGGGTTCCAATAATCCATAAGGGGTGGTAAAACTGCCCTGTCAATGGCACACATATTGGCAAGCATATTGACGCCAAAGGTATCTTTTACATATTTAACGGCGTTGGCTCTCGGGAAACCTCCTCTCATCCTTAATTCAAGGTTTTCCCCAGCGTTGAGACCCGAACCGCTTCCGCAACAGAAGGTCTTCTCTCTTATTGTGCTTTCAGGCATCTCGTAGAAGTGATTACATACATTATTAATAATGTATCTTGGCTCCTCAAATATGCCCATAGCCCTTGCAGGATTACAGGAATCGTGAAATGTTACTTTAAGGTGGTCGTTGCGGCTCTTATCTAATTTAAGCTTACCATGTTTGATAAGGTCTGCTGTAAATTCAACTATATGGACAACCTTTGAACCTTTTGCATTTTCGAACCTCGTGCCTGTTATCGGGGAAACAGGTACCTCGAGAAAATCGGCAGGACCCCACCAGGTGTCCAGATATTGATTCATAAGTCTCCATTGATGTCCGCACTCTCCACCTAATATCCACTTAACGCCAAGCCTTTTTGCTTCAGAATAAATCTTGTAGTAGAGTTTCTTGGCAATCTCCATTGATGTAAAGAATCCAAAATTTCCCCCTTCACACGCCAAGGTGCTCCAGGTATAATCGAGCCCAAGTTCATGGAAAAGCATTAGCTCCCCCATCGCAACATAATTTCCGGGAACCCCAAATAGGTCACCAGAAGGAGCTATAAAAAGGATTTCAGCGCCTTTTCTATTAAATGTGGTATCTACCTTGATACCTGTAATAGTCTTAATATCATCAATCATAAACTCGATATTAGCCTTAATAGTATGAGGCTCTAACCCGAGATGGTTGCCTGTTCTGTAGCTGTTTGCAACAGGCCCCATTATCCAATCAATGTTCAACCCTAACAGGTTAAGTAGTTCTCTGCCAATAATTGTTATTTCGGCCTGGTCTATGCCATAGGGGCAGAAAAGAGAGCATCTGCGACATTCGGTGCATTGGAAATAATAATACCAGAGTTCCTTGAGAACATCGTCAGTCAGTTCCCTTGCTCCGGCAGCCTTTCCAAATACCTTTCCTGCCGTCGTGAAATACTTTCTGTAAACGGACCTTAAAAGTTCAGCCCTTAAAACTGGCATATTCTTTGGGTCGCCGCCCCCAAGAAAGAAATGGCACTTGTCAGCACATGCCCCGCACCTTACGCATATATCCATAAAGACATGGAATGTCCTGAATCTTTGAAGCCTTTCCTTAATTCCTGTGAGAACTATCTCTTTCCAGTTTTCAGGGAGTTTCCAGTCCTGTTCAGATGCTGACCAGTCCCGTGGATTAGGCATTCCGACGGCTTCAAGATACTTTGCCCTTGTGCCGTGACAATACATGCCGGGTTTGAATTCAGTAGGGGTATCCATCCAACCTTTAGATGGTGGTGTATAGGTAAACTTCAACAGATCTTGTGGTTTTGGTGGTTTGTCTTTAGTTGCCATATTATTACTCCTTTTCTACCGGTATTCCAGCTTTTTTCATCTTATCCCTGAATTCATTCTCATAATCCTCATATGTGCGATACTTAACGGGGTAATCCCATGGGTTTACATGCCTTACGAGCCTGTTGTTATTGGCAAGATTTCTTGTGGGGCTTAGAAAAACACCGCCCATATGAACAAGCTTGCTGAAGGGGAAGTAAGCGAATAAGGTGCAAACAAGGGCAACGTGTATATAAAAAATCACGCCTATCCCATCAGGGATGAAGGGGCGAAAGCTGATAAGACCCATAGTAATCTGCTTGACCCCAACTATATCTACCTTGTCAAAATATCTCATGATTATGCCGCTTATAGCTATGCCGAGAATAAGAAAAAGTGGGAAATAGTCAGAAGGGAGAGAAATATATCTTATCTGAGGCATGGCTAATCTCCTATAGAGGAGATATAGTAGCGCTATAACAATCACGAAGTTTGTTATGTATATAAGGGGTGCGCCAACCTGGAAAAAAGAATCGATAAACTCGAGAAATTCAACAGGCATAGGAACAGGCACCGAGAAGAATCTTAAGTGTCTTAAAAGTATGACCAGAAAAGAATAATGAAATGCAATGGCTGCCAACCATAATAACTTCTCAGAACCATGTATTAGTCGAGGGCCTTCACGTAATTCGCTCTTAGTATTTCTAAACAGAGATCTGAACAACAACACCTCAAAGATCATCCTCAAGATAACTCCATAGGAAGTGGATGGATTATCAATTTTATTGGCTTTAATCCAAGGCAGCGAGGTTTGTTGACCGCCTGTAGTAGGAACCCTGAAAGGAACAGCAGAACGTCCCCAGTTTACGACACGGTAAGTTACACCGATTACAAAGGTAAGGAAGGCTATATAGGGGAATATCACGGCAAAAAGGTAATTGAGCCCTGCCCCAACCCCTGCATAAACGACTAAAACAATCGCAATAACTACAGCCAAGGAAAATAAGATTCCCATTTAGCTACCTCTTTTCTTTGTTTTGATTTTGATAACATTATCTTCAGTCTTCTTTCACAGGAGATTCAGTAATAATTTTTGCCTGCTGGAGCAGCCTGTAAGTCATGTTTCTTGCCTCATTTGCTTTAATCTCGTATAGCTTTTCGCGGCACTGCATAAAAATATCAAAAGACATAAGCGCAAGGGCGTCAATCTTAGTATCCATTTCCCTCAATTCAGCAAGAAGGCTCTCCGGCAAAGCTTTATCTGAACGGTTTGCAATCGCTATCTCGTTCCTGATTATGTCTTTTATGGAGAAAATAAAAGCTACTGCCTGTGATGCGGAAAAATCCTGAATTGCCCTTATTCTGATAATATTGTCCAGAAACAAAGATAACCTCTCAGGAACGGATTTATCATCGAGTATTTCCTCAAAAAGGCTTTCGATGCTCTGATAAATGGTAGATCCTACAGGGTTGGCAAAACGCTTACTCCTGTCTCTAAAGAATTTGGAGGTCTCGGCTGAATAGCTCTCAAGTATCATCTCAAACCATTTATTTACTATAGAGACTTTTTTCTCTCTTAAGAGACTTTTCAGATCCATCTGATCCATCTGACCACGCCTTAGACTTCTCCTTTTAACTTATAAAAGAACTTAAATAATAACAAAATAAACGCCAAGTGGGATGGCTTTTATGAACCATCCCACCATATTCGAAAATAGCTATTATACACAGCCTGTAGGCTTTGGGAGACCTGCATATCGGCAAGCCTGCTTTGCCGGTCCATCAGGAAAGAGCTCATACAGATATTTGGTGTTTCCCTTTTCAGGGCCCATAACCTTGCCGATTTCCTTCACAAGGATTTTAATCATAGGGGCAATCTGATATTTCTGATAATAATCCCTTAAAAACCTGATAACTTCCCAATGAGACTCGGTTAAGGTTAAGCCGTCTTTGCCAGCCATATAAATAGCCAAACCCTCACTCCAGTCGTCAAGGTTTGCGACATAACCGTCCTCATCAATCTCGATTTGTTTCCCTTCATAGTCAATGTGCGGCATTTCAAATCCTCCTTTTTGGCGTATTATTAAATTTATATCCTTATAAAGGATAACTTAAACCTGCTTATAATAAAAGCGTTTAGACAATAATATACAGCAATATTCAAGGTCAAATAAAATTATCTTATAAAACTATTATGATATACTATCAATAGTGCTTTGAGCTATTTCTCTGATACTGATTTTTAAAAGATTTTTATTTCTATATATGTTAATGATGTGTTCATCATCAAGCAAGTTTTTAATATCATTTATAGCATTTGCGCCTTCTATTTTACCATAAACAATAATTGAATATCCTCTTATTTGAGGGTTGTCATCTTCAATCATTTGCCTGAGTTGCTGAGAGATAAAAGCCACTTTTTCTGGAGCAACTTCAGCAATCCTACTCATAGCCCAAACTGTGCCAGCCCTGAACACATCTTCATCCCTATGAGACCACAAAATCGGGATTAAATCATAAAACTCTTCAGGATTAGCCCTGATTATCTCCCCAAGCATCTCTGGAGCGCTCCAGCTCATACCGCCGGATTCCTCTGTCATAGACCATAAGAGTCTTCTTGCAGTATTTCTAATAAATTCGGGATCAGTTGAAGATAATTTTTCAGCGATTAACCCAACGCTCTCAATTGTCCTCCATGTCATGACATCATCCTTATCATAGGAAAACGCAAAAAGCAAATTAATAATCCCTTTATCATCTATTGACATATCGGCTATTTTTTTTAGATCTCCATCCAGCAAAAGTTTTTTCAGTATTTTTTTCTGGTTAACTCTTCCAGCCGGCTTTTTGGTTTCTTCATGCTGATTAGATACTTGCTGAATGTCCTGTTCTTCAGTCTTCTTTTTAAGAAAAACGAGCTTGCCTGGACTCTCTCCAACTGTGTTGAGAGTTATTTTTCTATGTGTTCTGTAATCGTAATCCATATCTGAATATGAATAATCCTTATCAGGGTCAAGAACGCCTATATCCCAGTCACCCTTCAACAGAACAAGGGCTTCCATATAAGCCTCGCCGACGCAATGACCAGTTAGGTCGCAGACAAAGATAGCTCCACAAACACATTTACCAGTTATGACCTCTCCTAAATCTGTATTAATTGTGACTGGTCTTCCGATTTCAACCCCGCAAAACGGGCATTTTGGTATATCCTTCTCACGTCTTCTCTTGGTATGCATTAGTTTCCTTGCCCCTTATCAATTTATATTCAATAGATTTCTTTATAAGTCCTTCACTCCATGCGGGCGCGCCTAAGGCGTGTATGTGGGTGTATGCAGCGAGTGTGTTTTTATAGCAGATGCCGTCTCTCTTGCTTTCTATGCCCTTGCCCCTCAGAATCCCCAATGCAGTATACATATTGCCGGCAAGCTCTATTTCAGTGACAGCGGAATAATGAAATTCATGCCCATGAAGAACCGTACCGACAGGATAGAATGGGTTTTGTTTATCAACCTCCGCTATTGTATATCCATGAGCCTGTGGTTTTCTTTTCATCTCAAATGAGACCGGCAACAAGCCAACCATAGGATATTCACTACCTCCAACACAGATCATTTTACCTAAAAACATCAATCCCCCACACTCGGCATAAATTGGGAGACCTTTTTCTGCTAAGTTTTTTACAGATTCCCTGAATAATTTATTTTCTGCGAGCCTTATTGCATTGGTTTCTGGGAAGCCCCCACCTATATACAAAGCATCAATCTCAGGGAGTGAGCTGTCAGAAAGGGCGTTTATATCGACAATTTGAGCTTTTTTCTTTATTAGCTCCTCAAGATTCTCGGGATAATAAAATTGGAAAGCCTTATCCCTTAAAACCCCTATCCTCACTGAAATGGCCTGTCCAGATATTCTTTCTTCTTGCGGCTCATAACGCTCAAATGCCAAAGGTTCAGCATGATAAGCAATATTTACAATGCTTTCGATATCAATATAATTATCTGCAATCTTGCTTATCATGCTCATAGCCTGTTCAAAATCAGGATGTTCTTGATATGGGGTCAGTCCCATATGTCTTTCGGGAAGTTCGCCTTCCTTCATTCTGGGAATGACGCCAAGCACAGGGATGCGGCAATAATTCTGGATAGATTCACTGATAATTGATTCGTGCCTTTTACTGGACACTTGATTAAGAATAACTGCTTTTATCCTCACATCCTTGTCAAAGTCCATACAGCCCTTCACTATCGCTGCTGCCGTCCGGGTAATCTTAGTGCAATCTATTACAAGTATGACAGGGGATTTTAAGAGCTTAGAAAGTTCTGCTGTGCTGAAGGAGCCTTCGATATCCATTCCGTCATATAATCCCCTGTTGCCCTCTATAACAGCGATATCACCTGTATAATGCGAAATGAAAGATTCTAATACTTTATCTCTGGATACCAAAAATGGGTCAAGATTATAACAGGGATTTCCAGCGGCTTTTGAGAGCCAACCGGCATCAATATAATCGGGCCCCTTTTTATAAGGAATTACCTTGAAATTTTTCTTTACCCTCAAAGCTGATATTAATGACAGAGTTACAGTAGTCTTGCCACTGCCTCCTCTTACACCAGCTACTATGAGTCTCGGATAAGTAAACATATAACTCTATATTAAGCCTTAGAGTAGCAGCATTTGTCAAAGTGAGCAAATTGCCCAAAAATATTAGGATTGTCCTCATGTATGCAATGCTTGTGCTCATTTTCCTGGATATCCTTGCCTTTCTGAGAGACCACCATTGCCCGTCGCGATCTTAGCGAATCATTTGCAATGATGAAAGCATCGCAAATCCATTGGCATTACCTTTTGTATTACTTTCTATGTCTATTTTTCAAACATCTACTAGGAAGTTTTTCAGCAAAGAAATCATGTCATTTCCCTCTAAATATTACTTTGGGCATCAGTGATTATAAAAATAATAAACTTCACAGCAATAAGTTAAAGATTAATTGAAA
>DAIQAO010000051.1:0-14496 GCA_036781645.1 Dissulfurispiraceae bacterium | reverse complement strand
ATAGAATCCAACAAAACCCCATAAATAAAGGAGTCTATTTTGGACAGAGCTGTGGTGGCCAGCTTTGAAGAGGATATCGTAAGGGTAATTTATGCAAGAAAAAAGGGAAAAGATGTCCTTGTTGATGATGCCTTGACTCTCAGAGATGATGAGTTTGATGAATTTCTTGCAAGGGAAAAAACCAAGAATTTTGTTGTTGTGAATAACTTTAAGGAATTTTTCCAAGATACTTTGTCCCTGCCTATTACGAAAAAAGGCATTCTTAAAAAACTTGTAAGAGAAGAGGTCAGAAAGAGGTCAGATTTCCAGGACTTTTCGTTTCTTTACGTTGTTTTAGGTGAAAAATTAATTGAAAATGCAAGGATGAACGAGGTCTTTGTGTTTGCAGTAAAAAATGACGAAATAAAGGCGATAGCTGATAGATTTATCCAGAAAGGAAAAACTGTCAAGGCGATGTATCCTGATATCTTCTCTTTAGCATCTCAGGTAGAAATGGATGAGCCTGTGCTTTGCGTAGCTGGGACCGGCTTGAACAAAAATCTCTTTTTAATAGAGGATAAAAAAATAAGGTTTGTTAGAAATATGCAGTCCTTTGAATCGGGCTTAAGCGATCTCGATATCCAGAACATTAATATGACTGTCAACTATTGCAAGCAAACTTTCAAGATAAACCCTTCCTGCGTCTTGCTTTTTGGAGGTTTATGCAATTCATACGAGGCGCCTGCATATGGTCCTGCACCCCTTACATGCTTTCCTTCTAAAACTGGTCTATTTCTTGACTTTGCGTCGCCTATATCAACCTTTTCAGCAACAAAAAAGATGAATATTTTATCAGAAGAATACAGAGACTTTAATAACCTGAAACTCTTTTTGCAATATGCTACAGTCGTTTTTGCCTTATTTTCTTTTCTTGGTTTAGGGCACGTGGGATACCTTATAAAAGATATTACAGATGACAAAAGAAGGCTTGAGTTATCAAGAAGAAATATCGCAGGTGTAGAATCGGTGCTTTTATCTTATGAATCTAGAAAGGATCTTATGGTTAAGTATTACCCATTTCTTAATGACCTGCGAGAAGTTGAATCTTATCCAAATATTGCTAAAATATTAGTTTTGATTTCAACCTTTAAAAAAGATGGCATAAGATTTGATTCTATCTCAATGACCAAAAGTGCAAATTTTATAAAGCTCGAATTAAGAGGACACGTAAAATCAGAGAGCTTTGCTAATATGCAGGGGCAATATGAGGGCTTTATTAAGTCTATTGAAGATAAAACAAAGGAGCTCAAAAATATTAAACTTATGTCTCATTCCCTTGAACTTAAAACAAGGAATTTTATCATCGAAATGGAGTGCAGATGATACAAATTTTACTTAAAAGATATTTTTTGTGGTATATGTTATCGGGTTTCATACTTGGCTTAGTAATTCTATTAGTTTATTTCATGAATATATACCACAAAAGCGTAACAACTGCTGTCATTAAAATGAATCAAGTAGTTGCAAATACATCGAGTATGAGGCAATCCATGGATGACATGGATTCAGTCATTAAAATGGTAATAAACCTACTTCCCAAGAATTATTCCGAAAAGAGCCATAAGGAGCTTTTACTATATACCCTTGATGATATAAAAACGCTTTTTAAAGGCGGCGAGATAACTATAACAGGTTTTGAAGAGAAGGCTGGGGAATTAGTATTAGCTATAAATATCAATACCCCTGTCACTAACTATAAAAATTTTGTGAAAGATTTAGAGTATCTTCAAAATCTTAGATTTCCATCTTTTCACATGAAAGCTATGGTTATTGAGAAGACTGCTGAAAAACAAAAGGATGACCCTTTGATATGCAAGATCGAGGGCGCCTTAAAAATTCCGGCGGGGAAATTAAAGGACAGCATATGATTGGAAACAGGGAAAAGATTCAGATAGCTTTGCCATTCATTGTAATATTAATATCTTTAATTATTGGAAAGTTTTTATACCTTAATCCTTTTGAACCTCCTCTTACGCAGGTTGAGAAAAAGATTTTGGGTTTTGTTCCAGAAAGGTTTGATGTCAAAGGTGAAAGACATGCAGGGGTCGCCGATGAGCTTGCAAGTCCTTTTGAGATTAAAAAAAGGGATTTTCCTTCTGTCTCGCTTTCTGATTTAACGCCTCAAGGGGCACAAGCTGACAGCGAACTTGAAAAGTTGAAGCTGACAATGATTATTATAGGTCAAAATAGAAGGAATCTGGCTATTGTCAACGGGCTTGTTTTAAAAGAAGGCGATTTCATCAGTGATATGAAACTCGAAAGAATCGAAAAAAACAGGATACTGCTGAAGCCTATTGTCGCAGCAAAAAAATCAAGATGGTTACATCTGGAGGAAAAATAAGATGCAAGATACAACACAGGGCGCTAAAAACTGCCTTAAAAAAACAGGATGTGGCGGCTTGAAGGGCTGCAAACCGCAAAATATTCTTGTTTTATTTCTTATATTTATTCTTATTACTGGGTGTTCGACGGCAGTAAAAAAGGAAAGAAACGAAAATGTGAGTTTTGACATGCAGCAAAGGACAGTAGAACCTCAACCTGCCCAGACAAAGACTCCCCAGATTGAGAAACCTCCTGAATTTACTCCAGTATCTGAAGAACTTTCTCCTCTTAAGACCAGAATTGTTTCTATCTCTGCAAGAGGCACGCCGTTAAGAGATGTTCTTCATGTTATAGCAGAAGCAACAGGCTTAAACCTTGTGATGGAAAAAGGGGTTGACCCTGAAACCCCCGTAACTATTACCATTAAAAACGTAACCGCTGAGGACGCATTAAATACAGTCTTTTCGTCTGCTGATTACTTTTACTCTATCAAAGAGAACATGCTGTTTGTGAAAGCAGTTGATACAAGGGTATTTGAGTTTGGACAGCCAGCGGTCATTCAAGAATATAGTGTCGAGGTAGGGGGAGATATTTTAGGAGGAGAGACAACTGGGGTGACAGGAACTGCAGGAACAACAGGTGGTTCATTTGGAGCAAGCAGTATTAAAGGCTCTGTAACCCAGAAGGTTCAGGCAGATAAAGATGCGTTGAAGTTCTGGGATTCTCTGGAAAAGTCTCTCGCAAATCTTATAGGAAAAGACCCCAAAATAGGCTTTAATATCAACAGGATGACTGGCACTATAGTGGTTACTGCTTCCAAAAATAGACTTCAGGCAGTTGAGGATTATTTGCGAACCATTAAAAAGATACTTAACAGGCAGGTTATTGTAGAAGCTCGCATTGTGGAGGTCCAGCTTTCTGAGGGACTCAAATATGGCATTGATTGGACAGCGCTCAACATAAATAATATTGGACAGGTTACCTTTGGCACATCAAAGTTCACAGATGTGGTTGGTGATTTGCCAAGTTTCCAGATAGGGCTCTCCAGATGGGATTTTACAGGTCTTTTGAAGGCGCTCCAGACTCAGGGCAATATAAGGGTTTTATCAAATCCAAGGGTAAATATAATGAATGGACAGACAGCCCTGCTGAGCGTTGGCAGGAATGTAAATTTTATTTCCAGAGTTGAGACAACAACTTCCACTGCCACGACAGCTGGCACTGGAACTACTACCTTTACAGTCCAGACGAGCAGCGTGTTGTCAGGTATTATAATAGGCATAGTCCCTTTTATCAGTGAGAATGGGGATGTTTCGATGTCTATTACGCCTATAGTTTCCGACCTCGTAAAGCTTGAGGACAAAACTGTAGGAAAAGTTGGAGAAAATATGATCCAGATTTCTTTGCCGACTGTTGACCTTAGAGAACTCAGCACAACGGTTAAGGTTAAAGATGGGGATATCATAGTTATAGGCGGTCTTATTCAAAATAGGGATAGCGAGATAGACACTCAGGTTCCTTTTATTGGCAGTGTTCCTATTGTGGGTAATTTGTTTAAGAGAAGGGACGGCATCAGCGAAAAGACGGAACTTATTATAATGCTGCGACCCAAGATTATTACCTAAAAGCAAAGATTATGCTTGGCAAATTGCTAACATCAAAAGGCTTGCTCACAGAAGAGCAAATCAGCGTTGCCCTTGGTCAACAAAAAATAACAGGCGACCTCCTTGGAGAGACCCTTGTAAAACTCGGTTTTGTAACATCCAAAGAGATTGCTCAGGCGCTTGCTGAACAGGCAGGTTTAAATTTTGTTGATATTGACCATTTTCCCCTTTCAGACGAAGCCTTAAGGCTCATTCCCAGAGAGGTAGCAGAAAGAACAGGTTTTCTGCCTCTTAGCTTAAATAACGGTACTTTAACAATTGGGATTACCAATCCCAACAACATCCTTGCTATTGACACGGCTACCAAAATAAGCGGCAAACCCCCTCAGATATATGTCATTGACACAGAGAGTTTCTATGAAAAATTAGAGGTGGCATATTATTTCCTCAAACACCCGATTAACCAGCGTGTCGACAATATTATCAATGAAATAAAATCATCAGGTTTGCCCACCGCTGCCATGACATCTTCTCTCACAGAGCTTTTGATAATGGATGGAATCAGGAGAAAGGCTACTGACGTTCATATAACGCCTGCATTACAGACCGTCCATGTTTTTTATCGAATAGACGGCGTTCTGCATCACACCCACTGCCTCCCAAAAAACGCTCAGAATGGCGTCATTTCGAAGATTAAAATACTTTCCCAGCTCGATATAGCTGAAAACAGACTGCCGCAGGACGGCTCTTTCTCCTTTGAATTTCTGAACAAAAAATACGATATGCGCGTCTCAACCATCCCAACTATCTATGGCGAGAATATCGTGATCAGAATACTCGGAGGGTCGGGTCCTATGCTGCGCATTAGCAATTTGGGCTTTCAGGAACAAGATGCCGAGAAAATAAGGCTCCTGTTTTTGAAGCCTTTCGGTATTATTCTGATTACAGGACCGACTGGAAGCGGCAAGACAACCACTTTATATGCAGCATTAAGGGAAATCAATCTCCTTGAGAAAAATGTTCTTACAGTAGAAGACCCGGTTGAATACAGGCTAAGCATGGTTAAGCAGACAGAGGTGAATGAAAAGGCAGGATTTGGATTTGCAACTGCCGGCAGGAACTTTATGAGGCAGGACCCCGACGTGCTGCTTTTTGGCGAGATAAGGGATGAAGAAACGGCAAGGATAGCGATAAGGGCATCTATTACAGGACATCTTGTGCTTACTACACTGCATGCAAACGATGCGGTTACTGCTATCCCAAGACTGATAGACCTTAATGTTGACAAGTATCTCCTTTCTTCATCTCTGGTTGCTATTATTGCCCAAAGGCTTGTTAGAAAAATCTGCACACACTGCAAGACCGAGTATGAGCTTGCGCCTGATGAATTGAAAAAGATGGGTTTTTTTGAGCTTGAGGGAAAGATTAAAAAGGCTTTTAAGGGTATAGGCTGCAGCAGATGTGGCAGCACAGGCTATTCAGGCAGAACCGTAATTGGCGAGATATTGGTTGTTAATGATGATATAAAAGAGCTTATCTATATGGGTGCATCTGTGAGTTCAATAAAGGATATTGCAGTAAAAAACGGCATGCAATCTTTAAGGGATGACGGTATTAAAAAAGCTGTTGAAGGCTTAACCACATTCAGTGAAATAACAAGGGTCGCAGGGTAATGCCATTTTTCTCATATAAGGCAGTAAACCACAAAGGTGCTGTGATAAAGGGTCTGGTCGAAAGCGCCGATATGGATAGCGCTTACAGCGACATCGTCTCGGCTGGACTCAATGTTGTAAATATAAAAAGGACCAATGATTATATTGCATCCGTTGCAAATAAATTTCGGGCAAGAAAGGTCAACAGGAAGGACATTATCGAATTTGCCAATAATCTTTCATTAATGCTCAAAGCAGGCATACCTATAACTACTGCGGTTTCTGATCTGGCAGAGACGACAGAAAACAAATATTTCAAGGAAAAGCTGCTTTCAATGCTCAGAATGCTTATATTGGGGTCGAGATTCTCTGATGTTATAGCTGAAAATAAGCTTATATTCCCTGATATATTTGTTCGTCTTGTTAAAGTCGGGGAGGAAACAGGCTCGATGGAAAGAAGCCTTTCAGACGCTGCTGTTCACCTGCAGAGAATGGAAGACTTGAGCGCTACTATAAAAAGGGCTCTCATATATCCTGTCTTTGCCATTATAACCACAATGAGCGCTCTTTTTTTCTGGCTCGTATATGTCCTTCCCAAGTTAATATCTGTTTTTAAAGAGATTGGGCTTGAACTGCCTATCCAGACAAGGATATTAGTCCATATAAGTAATTTTTGCAGTTCCTATTGGTATCTGATATTACTTTTCCCCTTTGCAGTGTTTGTTTTTATCAAGCTGCTCAGGCAGAAGAAGGAAACAAGGTATTATGTGGATAGCTGGAAAATCAAGATGCCGATAATCAAACATATCATATACAACAAACTGCTTGCCCTTTTTACTGAACAGATGAGAATACTGACCGTTGCAGGGATTACTGTAGATAGGTCTTTGACTATCGTAGCGGAACTTATTGGCAATGATGTTTTTACAAGGGCAATCGATGATTCTAGGGAATCGATTTTAGCTGGCAGCCGAATATCAGAGGCACTAAAAAAGCACAAAGTTTTCCCGCCTATGGTTACGAGAATGATATATGTTGGAGAAACAAGCGGCACCCTTGACGAGCAATTTGACTACCTTTCTGAATTCTATCTTAAAAAGTTGGATGATGTGTCTCAAAAGCTCGGCAAGATGATAGAGCCTATCATTATCGGTTTAATCGGCATCATTTTTGCTTTGATTATTGTGGGGCTGTTGTTCCCCATATATGAACTTGTCTCAAAGCTGGGTAAATAATGGATTTTTTAGAGTTTTATGGACTAAAGGAAGACCCGTTCAGGTTAACGCCCGATCCTGCCTTCTTTTTCCCTTCAGCGGGGCACAACGAAGCGTTAATGACCCTTAATTATGTCATAGAACAGAAAGAGGGCTTTTGCCTTGTCACAGGGGAGCCGGGCACCGGCAAGACTTTGCTTCTGAATGTTTTCAAAGAAACATGGAAAGATAAGGCAGAGATTGCATTGGTGCTGACGCCAAGACTGACGCCGGAGGAATTTCTTGTTTCGATCTTAGATGACATGAGTGTAAAACTAAGGTCGTCCAATAAGAATGATATATTAAAGGCTTTCAGAGATTTTTTGGTTGAAAAGTCAATTGCGGGAAAGCACGTTATCATCATAGTTGACGAGGCTCAGAACCTTCCTGATGAAACACTCGAAGAGCTAAGGCTCCTTTCTAATTTAGAGACAGATAAAAGCAAACTATTGCAGATCATACTCTTTGCACAGCCCGAATTAGAAACGAGGCTGACTCAGTCAAATCTTAGGCAGTTGAACCAGAGGATAACAATACGAATCAGGCTAAACCCATTTTCTGAAAAAGAGACATTAGAGTATATAAATTTCAGGCTTATAAAGGCAGGAAAGGGATTTTTAAAGGTTGATGAAGGCTTCTTAAAGCCTACACATAGTTTTTCTCATGGCATCCCGAGATTAATCAACATCCTTTTTTCAAGGGCTTTGATGTCGGCTTATTTAGACAACAGCAATGTTGTCACATCCAAACACATCGGATATGCAGTAAAACATTTAAAGGGTCTGATATTAGAAGTAAATGCACGCCCTTCCAGATGGTTCAGGGCAAAATACATTGTGGTTATTTGTATAATCGCCGTATTATTGGGAGCAGGATATTATTTGCTGTTTGAACAGAATTGGACTTTTAGTGCAAAAACTGAAAATCCACCTGTTATAGCCTCAAAACCATCTACAGTAGTTGGAGCCTCTTTACAGTCTTCAGACAAGATCCCTTCACCTGATAAAAAAGCCGTTTTCAATGATAAGCAGGATAAAGGCTCGAAGATTCAAAGCAAGGGTTTTAAAACCGTTACTGTAATTGTTAAATCTGCGAATCTGAGGGCTGAACCTTCACTTGATTCAGCGCCAATAACATGGGCTTCAAAAGGGATAACCTTCGAAGTAATAGATGAGTTTCTCGAAGCGAGCGGTAAGAAATGGTTCAAGACAAGAATCTCTGACGGCAGGGAAGGCTGGATCGCCGACAAGGCAGTTGCTGTCGATAATTAGTTCTTAAGTCTCTCTATGGCAGCCTCTCCGCGCTTGTCGCCAGCGTGTTTTAGTTTCATAAAATATTCTCTTGCATTTTCAGTCCTGCCCTGTCGCTCGTATAATACACCGAGATTAAATAAGGCTTCACGGTTATGAGGTTCAAACTCCAGGGCCCTTAACAGATGTCTTTCTGAGTCCTGCGATTGACCTGTGCATGCAAGGGCTACTGCTATATTGATGAGGGCGGGGGTATAATCTTTTTTTAGTTTAATTGCCTCTCTCAGGTATGACACAGCATCTTCACACAAATTTAATCTTATAAATATTGAAGCTATGTTATTCATGACCCTGTAATTTTTTTCTTCAATATTAAGCACCTTTCTGTAGCTTTCTATGGCTTCCTGAAACCTTCCTTTTGATTCAAAATCCCTTGCCTGATAAAGATATAGGTCTTTTTCGTATGTATCGGTTCTGGTCATTTCAACTTTAAAGGTTGTTTTTGATTCAGCTGCAGGGCTTTCTTTTTTAGCAGTAGCTGACTCCTCAGAAGGCTTTGCATCTTCGTCCTTTTTCTCAGTCTGCGGGTGTGTCTTTCGGCTCAGTTCATCGGATTTTTTAGATGACTTTTGGGCAGGTTCGATTTTCAGAACAGTCTCTACTTTAATATCTTTGTCCTCTGTAGTTTTAGCGCCATCTTCGCTTTTTGCATCTCTGACTTCTTGTTTAACAGCCTCCTTATCCTCATTTTTGTCTCTCTCAAATCTTTTGGCGATATGAATTCTTTTCTGGTGCTCCTCTTGAGAGAACTTATCAAAAATATACACCGCTGCAAAGCCAGACCCTACAATCATCAGGAGCAATATCATTAATAAAACTAATCTCTTTCGTTTTGTTTCGGTCTTTTTAGATGAAGAAACTACAGACCTCAGATTAGGCGGGATGTCTTTCTTGAACTGAGGTTGTTTTATCTTTGATAAAAGATCTGACAAAAGGCTCATGATATATTATTCCTCAATCAACAGCGGCGATATCTTTAACAGTGAAAAACAACGTTTGATGGCTCTTTACTTCTAAAGTCTCTGAATCTTTCATTGATGCCTTAAGCGAGCTTAAGGTCGTCTTTTTTTGTTCAGCCTTAAGGATTTCAAATATCTTCCATGAGTAATCGACCCTTTTGTGTCTGCTGAGAGCGTTGTAGCAACCCACTGCTTCCCATGTATAGTTATATTTATCAATGCACGAACGTAAAATCTTTGCGCCTACCATTACATTATAGCAGGAATCTGAGAGCAATCTGTCAGGTTCGAGGCTAAGCTTGTTTATCCACGAAGAATTAATCTGCATAAGCCCCATATCGATAGAGCCGTTAGGATTTCTGTTGACCGCTTTGGGATTGAGATTTGATTCCACCTTAGCAATGCCTTTAAGAAGTTGAGGGTTTATGCCATAAGTAGCTCCTGCTTCAGAAAAGCAAAAGGCATAAACATTGGTGATTATGAGACAGTGAATAGTGAATAGAAAACAGCCTATAAGCAAAAACCTTTGAATTGTAAGCAGCCATCTATTCATATTGTTAAGTATTATAATTTAAAATAGTTGATGAGTCAAGAAAACATTGACAACATCTAAGTAAAGATGTTAAAATTTAAGAGGCTATCATTAACAATCTGTTAAGGTGGGATTTATACAATATCAGGACATAAATTCGCTGCCAGAGGGAGTTGCAAAATCATAGACGGTGAGAGGCGTGATATGACGTCAATAAGGATTTAGATTTGTGAAATTTGTAAGACTCTTTGCAAGGCATAAAGAGCTAATTTAGTTGCTGACAAAAATTTGTCTCTAAAGTATGGCATAGATTTTGCTATATTAAAAAACAAAAACTAAATAAGGAGGACAAAAGGGGATGAAATTGGGATTGAAGAACCAAAAAGGGTTCACATTAGTAGAACTCGCCATAGTCCTGGTGATTATCGGCATTATTTTAGGAGCTATTTTAAAAGGGCAGGAACTTATCAACAATGCCAAGATTAAGAGGGCTTATAATCAATATCGGGAAATCTTTGCCGCTGTTTATACCTATTATGACAAATTTGGCAAATTCCCAGGAGATGACAACACACCACATCCCACATGGACAGGCTTTCAGCCGGGTAACAACGATGGTAACATAGGCGGCGGTTTTGTATATGCCTGTTCTGGTGCAGAGGCAGCCGGGGCAGAGTCCTGCAATTTGTGGAGCCATCTTAGGTGGGCAAACATAATCACAGGGGCAGGCGGCAGTAGGACTAATCCAGGCAATGCTTATGGCGGGGCTATAGCTGTGGCTTATGGAACTGTAAATACTATTTCCACTAACTGGATAGCCATGCAAAACATCCCAAGGGATGTGGCTCAGTCGATTGACGCCCAGTATGATGACGGAGTGTGGAATACCGGTTCTATACAAGGGAGTGCGGACTTCACCACAACCGGCGCGCCAATAATTTTATATTACAGGTTCTAAAAAGAGCTCAGACTTGACTATTGACTCTCTCTGTGGTTAAAGGAGAATCCACCCGACAGAGATTAAAGAGTGAGTATAATGATTTAAGTAAGTAATCGTGTCATCCTGAGCTTGTCGAAGGATGCCACGATTATCTGTAGAGAGGCACAAAAAAATATCTTGTTGACTACCATCAGCTTTATGCGAAGTGGTTCATTCTGAAATTATGTGGAGGCATGAGATGAAGATTATTAGAGGGCAAAAGGGTTTTACCCTGATAGAGCTTGCCATAGTTCTCGTAATAATTGGGATAATATTGGGTGCGGTCTTAAAAGGGCAAGACCTAATTGAAGGCGCTAAGGTTAAAAAAATCATTAATTTCCCGAGTAAATGGGAAGTCCCTGTATGGACATTCTATGACAAAAGAGGTTATTTCCCAGGCGACACAGATGATCCTAAGGACGGCATAATAAACACCTTCGCTGCTCTTAAAACCTCTCTTGATGATGCAAAGCTGTCTTATCCTGCCGACACTGAGGCTGATGTAACGATGAATATCGCCGGCTTAACTAATGTTTGTGGAAGCGCTGCTACTCGTAATGTCATGCTCATAACGAATGTTGCAGTTGATTATGCCACGCAGCTTGATTTAGCCTTTGATGGTGTGGCGGACGGCACAAAAGGCAGGGTTCAGCATTGCGGTGCAGCAGGGACGTCTGCCGCAGCAGCATGGCCTGCATCAGGGACTGTGACGGTAACTTATCTTTTTGATAAGAAGTATTAATTAGTTTTTTGAAGTAGGCATTTATAATTTTTTATATGTCATCCTGAGCTTGTCGAAGGATGCCACGATTATCTGTAGAGAGGCACAAAAAAATATCTTGTTGACTACCATCAGCTTTATGCGAAGTGGTTCATTCTGAAATTATGTGGAGGCATGAGATGAAGATTATTAGAGGGCAAAAGGGTTTTACCCTGATAGAGCTTGCCATAGTTCTCGTAATAATTGGGATAATATTGGGTGCGGTCTTAAAAGGGCAAGACCTAATTGAAGGCGCTAAGGTTAAAAAAATCATTAATTTCCCGAGTAAATGGGAAGTCCCTGTATGGACATTCTATGACAAAAGAGGTTATTTCCCAGGCGACACAGATGATCCTAAGGACGGCATAATAAACACCTTCGCTGCTCTTAAAACCTCTCTTGATGATGCAAAGCTGTCTTATCCTGCCGACACTGAGGCTGATGTAACGATGAATATCGCCGGCTTAACTAATGTTTGTGGAAGCGCTGCTACTCGTAATGTCATGCTCATAACGAATGTTGCAGTTGATTATGCCACGCAGCTTGATTTAGCCTTTGATGGTGTGGCGGACGGCACAAAAGGCAGGGTTCAGCATTGCGGTGCAGCAGGGACGTCTGCCGCAGCAGCATGGCCTGCATCAGGGACTGTGACGGTAACTTATCTTTTTGATAAGAAGTATTAATTAGTTTTTTGAAGTAGGCATTTATAATTTTTTATATGTCATCCTGAGCTTGTCGAAGGATGTATTCTCTTGCGTAGGGCAGTTTTATGTCATGGTGAGCTTGTCGAACCATGACAACTTATTGAAATGTCATAAAGTCAGTTTTTAGGATGAAACATAAGATTCTAAGAGCAAAAGGTTTTACCCTTATCGAACTTGCCATAGTCCTTGTGGTGATAGGGCTTCTTGTGACTCTGGGCGGCGGGCTTCTGGGGACGCTGACTAAGCGGTCGAAGTTGTCTGAAACGAGGGAGATTGTCAGGACGGCAAAAGAAGCTGTTGTTGGGTATGCAGTAAAAAACGGACATCTACCTGCTAATCTTGAGGCAGCAGGTTCAAAGGGTGTAGATACATGGCAGAAGAGCTTACTTTATTATCCAGCCAGCGAACTCTCCTCAGGAGACGCTTGCGGTGTAAATACCACGGCTATGGTGGTGCATGAATGCACAAATCTAAACTGCTCAAGCTACAACGTCAAATCAAACATCGCCTTTGTGATTTACAGCACCGGCGCTGACGCCCATGGCGCCTGCACGGGAACATCATCACCTTTTTATGTTAGACAGCAGGATATGGGATATAATAGCCCCTGCGCTTATGTGCCGGCAAATCCACAGTATAATTATGACGACATTGCTGCTTATGCCTCCCTTGATGAGATAAGGTCAATGAGAGGCTGCCCTCAGCCGCTGATAATGACTTCTCCTTCAATTCTTCCACAGGGTGAAGAGGACTCTTTTTATTCATATTCGATGCAGGCTACGGGGGGGAAGCCCCCTTACACTTGGGCAGTTGCTTCAGGAAGCGGGTTAACGCTAAATTCTACCGGGCTTCTATCCGGCACGATTAATGTTAATCCAGCTACCTCAACTGGCGAGTTAACGGCTTGTTCTGCATCTATTCCAATATCAACAACTGTTAATGATTCAGCAGGCTCGCCAGCAGTGAGTTATACAGGCTCTGTTCCTGTTCGACCTAAACCGTTGAGGATTATAACCGAGACGATTCCTTCTGCGTATGAAGGGTCAGCTTATTCAGCAACTATATCTTCCTCAGGTGGTAGAACACCATATACATGGTCTATGTCTGTTTCGCCTTCATGCCCGACTGGAATGACATGTTCTGGAAACTCAATATCAGGAACGCCTGCCACGGGTTCGGCAGGGACATATACTGCAACTGTTACTGCAAATGACACATGCACAACCAACTCAAGGAGTTTCGTATTAACAGTTAATCCTTCTGGCGGGGGCGGTGGGACCTGCCCAGCTTTTTCAGCTACTCCAGCGCCCGGGGCACTGCCGGGTGCAACAGTTGGTACACCTTACTCCCAATCAATCTCTGCATCTGGAGGCGTTCCGCCATATACCAATACCAGCTGCGCACCTTCAAGCTGTAACGGCTTGAGTCTCACTTGTAGCGCTTCAGGAGCAACGATCACAGGCACTCCAAATGCTCCAGGCTCATGTAATTTCACTATTACATGGCGTGACAGCTGCACTAATCCAGGCCCTCAGACATCAGGGGGAGAGTATTCTGTGAATATTATTGGACTTCCTCCAACCTGCACCCTGTCTGCCAATCCTGGAATTGTGAGATATGGAGAGGCTCCAATTCTTTCCTGGTCAGTAACCAACGGACCTGTCAATGGAACTTTTTCTCCTCAGAGCGGAACCTGCACAACCTTCTCGAACTCAACGGGTGGCTCATGCACAACCGCAGCCCAGACTACCGAAGGGATTAGAACCTTCACGCTCGTAGTAAGCAATATCGCAGGAAGTAACAGCTGCTCCACTTCTTTTGTTGTGGGATGCCAAAACTATCGAGTCTGGAATACGACAGGCGCTACACAGGATTTCACCATAGACGGAGTTTGCAGAAATAATCTTGGCAACAATGTTGAAATTACCCAGCCTGCTAATAACCGTTATCTAAATGTTGGTGAATCTATAATTCGTCATGCAAGCACTACCGGAACCTGCACAAGCGCACAGGCTCAACCGCTTACTTACGATCAGGCATTAAATGCAGATACTAACATGAACTGTCAGGTCAACTTTACCCTCACAGGCGCAACGGACAGATAAGAAATCTGCTATAATTCGATTATGGAAATACAATCTCCACAGCCTTGCTCGAAAACCTCACTGAAATACTTCAAGAAATTGAATCGGTGAAAATAAAATCATCCCGCCAGATTTTGCTTATGAATTTACCAAGATTGCATCTCTCAGAAATCTCCTTGCCCATGATTACGAAAAAATAGATTATCCCGGAATTATCATTTTTCCTAATGGTCGCTATTAGAAAAAAAAGGTTCATCTCCAATTTAGTTGCAATGAGCAAAGGCACTTTTAATGATTA
>DAIQAO010000050.1:0-14897 GCA_036781645.1 Dissulfurispiraceae bacterium | reverse complement strand
ATAATATAAACCCATAGCCAGCCTCGAGCTTCAATTAGAAAGTCAATAGTCAAGTCTGACCCCGTCTCTTTTACCGCCCTTTCGCTGAATTCGGATTACTAAAAAGATTGAATTTAAGATAAAAAATCCTGTATCCTGATTTTATGCCGATTTTTGTTATTCACGAGCATCACGCAAGGCATCTTCATTTCGACTTCCGTCTCGAAATGGAAGGGGTCTTAAAGTCATGGGCTGTGCCAAAGGGTCCATCTGCTGCACCTGCTCAAAAAAGGCTCGCTATTATGGTGGATGACCACCCTTTGGATTATGGCTCATTTGAAGGTGTTATCGAAGAAGGTCAATATGGTGCTGGTAGGGTTGTAATCTGGGATAAGGGGGATTACAAATTAATGAATGGCAGCATTAGCAAGGGCAAACTGGAGTTTTTTCTTTATGGCGAGAAGCTCAAGGGAGCATACGTTCTATTAAGATTAAAAGGCAAAGAGAAAGAGTGGCTTCTGATAAAAAAGAATGATGAGTTTGCAGAGCCTGATTTTAAACTTAAAACGATTTTATAAAATCCTTAAAATGGCATAGTGAATTGAATCCTCAAGCCTCCAAAAAAGAAAGCGTGACGGGAATGTTCAACAACATTGCCCGTTACTACGATTTCCTGAACCATTTTCTCTCTCTTAACAGGGATGTAATATGGCGCAGAAAAGCCATTGATGAGTTAGTCTCTGATAATCCTAAAATTATTCTTGATGTGGCTACTGGAACGGCAGATCTTGCCATTGAAGCATCAAGGCTCAACCCCGACAAAATTATAGGAATTGACATCTCGGACAATATGCTCCAACTCGCAAAGGATAAAATCCAAAAAAGACAATTATCCCCGTTGATAGAAATTCAAAAGGGAGATTCTGAGAGCCTCCCCTTTCCTGATGAGTCATTCGACGCCGTTATTGTGGCATTCGGGGTCAGGAACTTTGAAGACCTTAATAAGGGGCTTGCAGAGATGTTTAGGGTGCTCAAGAAAAACGGTAGGGTGGTCATTTTAGAGTTTTCAAGACCCCGGAGTTTTCCTTTCAAGCAGATTTTCAGTATCTATTTCAATAATATCTTACCTTTTGCAGGCAAGATAATCTCACGAGATAATCACGCATACAGATACCTGCCCGATTCAGTAAGGGCATTTCCCGATGGCAAAGATTTTTTAAATCTGCTCAGCCATATTGGTTTCACATCTCTAATACAAAAACCTTTAAGTCTCGGAATATGCTCAATATATACAGGCATAAAGAAATGAAAATTAATAAGGACAATCTTGATAATTTGTTTATTTATCCCCCTATTTTTCAAGGGCTCAGCGTAAAAGGGTTCTTCACTACCAGAGCTTTAAATGGTGATTTGGCAAACCTTTCTCTACTTACAGGGTTGCCAATAACGAGTTTCTATCACCCAATCCAAAAACATACTGACAGAATATTAGTGCTTGCAGATAGCATGGATAGGAAGGTAGCTGATGCTGTCTTAACATCACGAAAAGATGTTATGGTCGGTGTAGATGTTGCTGACTGCCTGCCTATACTCCTCCATGACAGGAGGCTTAATGTAATAGGCGCGGTTCACGCTGGGTGGCGGGGGACGGCGAGTATGATATTAAGAAAGACCATCTCTAAAATGGTTGAAGTGTTTAAGTCATCGCCACACGATGTTTTAATTGCTATGGGTCCAGCTATAAGAGGCTGTTGTTACGAGGTGGGGGGAGAGGTAATTGAGGCTGTTGAAAAGGCAACGGGCAGTGGGAATTACTATGAACGGAGAGCGGAGAAATTCCTTCTCGATTTGCCGTCCGCAAATGTATATCAAGCCATCTCTGTTGGCATTCCAACGTCCAATATCTGGATTTCTAAATTATGCACATTCTGCCATCCCGACAAATTCTTCTCTTACCGATATGCTAAGGGAAAAACTGGCAGACAAAGCGGTTACATCGGGGCTTTAGAGTGTAAATAGGAAAAGAACTGTTGTATGTATCCATACATCTGTAAATAACCCCTTTCCTTTAATCTCTTTTGCCCAAAAAAGAGATAGGAAGTACTGCTTTCAGATAAAAATCCTTCACCAGCCCTTCCTATCCCGAAGTCGGCGATAAAACCGTGAATCTGTTGATATGTCTGTGATTCGGAGAACCTGCAGGGTTAGTGGCAATCTCATCATAAAAACTGGGATTGCTTCGCTCCACTCACAATGACAGCCTTCTGTTGCCGTGGGATATCATATCCCTGTTTTTTTGCTGTGTGTTATAATTTTTATTATGTTTGATTTAGGTTTTCAGGAGCTTATTGTAATTTTTATTGTTGCCCTCCTTGTCTTTGGTCCTAAAAAATTGCCCGAGCTCGCCAGAACTTTAGGCAAAGGTGTTAGGGACATCCGGCAGGCGATGTCCAGCGTTAAAGAGCAGATTGATTCAGAAATCCGCGAAGTAAAAGACCCTATATCCTTTAAGAACGAGTTATATAAAGACAGCGACTTTTTGAAGGATGAGGTAAAAAAACTTGAGAAGGAAACAGAACACAAGCCTGAAGGAGAGGAAAAAAGAGAAAATCAAACAGCAGGATGCGACGAAGCAAAACTCTCCAGCTCAAAACCAAAAAATGGGGTGAGGTAAATGGAAGATGAAAAAATGCCCATTACAGACCACCTCGGGGAGCTCCGAAAGAGAATAATTATATCTCTTCTTGCTTTTTTAACCGCTTTTATTATTTCCTTTAGCTTTTCTGAAGAGCTCTTCAAATTTATAGTTTTTCCTTTAAAACATAATCTTGTCCTCTCCCTGAAAAATCCTTACCTCCAGTTCCTGCCAGATGACAAGCTGGAAGGCACAAAGCTCGTCTTCCTTGCTCCTGCCGAGGCGCTCTGGATGAGCATCAAGATTTCTGCTGTCACAGCCTTGATAATAGGGCTTCCGATTTTTTTACACCAGTTATGGAAATTTATATCCCCCGGTTTGCTCGAGCAAGAAAAGAAATATTTCATCCCCTTTATTTTTTCAGCATCAGCCCTTTTCCTTGTCGGAGCTTTTTTCTGTTTTTTCATAGTACTGCCTTTTGCTATAAGTTTCTTGCTTACTTACAAAGTTGGGGATATTCTCATGCCAATGCTTTCTGTGGGGATGTATGTTGACTTTTGCCTTAAATTTATACTTGCCTTCGGCTTAATCTTTGAACTTCCGATAGTAATAATTTTCCTTACAAAAATTGGTGTCGTGACCCCCCAGTTTCTCGCAAAAAACAGGAAATATGCTATATTAATGTCGTTTATACTTGCGGCGATTTTAACTCCAACACCCGACGCTTTCAACCAAATTTTAATGGCTTTTCCTATTATAGCTCTTTATGAAGTGGGAATCTGGCTCTCGAAGCTTTTTAAGAGAAAAGAGAGGACGGCGGAGTAAGATCTATGGGAGCTCAAAGCGGAAGGAATTTCAAGATTATAGCAAACGATGTAGCTGACGGTTTTATCACCATTAATCCCATATTTCTTAAATCTTTCAATGCCTCTGATATCAAGGCTTTGTATAAGGCTCTTGAACTGAGACAGAGTGAGGTGCGTGCCGAGCCCTTCCCCTATAATGACATACCAATGATACGGCAAAGGAACATGCGATTACAAAGGTTGTATTCCTCGCAGCTAATCATCAGAAATTATGCTCGGGAAAAGCAGATCCCCATATTTTGAGATAAAAATAATGAAATTAGCTATAATAGGACTCTCAAATTCAGGTAAGACGACAATTTTCAACGCCCTCACCGGCAAAAATATTCAGACTTCTCATTATCCCACTATGTCAGGGGAGCCCCACATGGGCATTGTCAGAGTGCCTGACCCGAGAATTGAAAAGCTCTCAGAATTCTTCAAACGTAAAAAACTTGTATATCCTACCATTGAATACATTGACTATATAGGTATCAATACTAAGGATACATCTCAGAATATAAAGATTTTCGAACTCATCAGGGATGCAAACGCTATTGTGCATGTGGTCAGAGCTTTCGAAGATGAATATGTTGGGCATCCCCTTGATGATATTAATCCCATAAGGGATATCAAAAATGTAGAAGCCGAAATTCTGTTTCAGGATTTGGAATTGGCAGAGAAAAGGCTTGAGAGGATGATTGAGGGGGCTAAAAAAGGCAAGAAGCCCGATGAAGGCGAGCGTCGTCTTATGCTCAAATGCAAGGAAGCCCTTGAAAAAGATACTCCCCTGAGAAAGTTATCTTTCAGCGTGGATGAAACAAAGGCTATGCGAACTTTTCAATTTGTCTCCACAAAACCTGAAATTGTCTTACTTAATATAGGCGAAAGAGATATCAATACTCCGAAGGCGGCAGAACTTCAAAAGTCCGCCTTACAATATTTCCGGGATAAAGGCATATCCGAGAGTGTTGCCGTAGTTTGCCTATGCGGAAAGATCGAGATGGAGCTTGCACAGTTACCTGCTGCAGACGCAAGAGCTTTCTTGGATGATATGGGAATACAGGAGCCGGCTCTTAATAAATTGATTCGTCTGAGCTACGAATTACTCGGTTTTATATCTTTTATAACCATAGGAGACGATGAGATAAAGGCATGGACAATTACAAAAGGAACGACCGCCCTGAAAGCTGCCGGCAAGGTTCATTCTGATATCGAAAGGGGATTCATCAGGGCTGAGGTTATAGGTTATGACGATTTTGTCTCCTGCGGCAATATATCTGTTGCAAGGGATAAAGGACTTCTCAGGCTTGAAGGCAAGACTTACGAAGTGAGAGATGGTGATATGATAAATTTCAGGTTTAATGTATGAGATCTTGAGCTATCGAAATTTTATGGTGATCCAATGTATTAATGAGGTTTCATAGTGCGATTGTGAGAGCAGCAACAAAAGGAGTAAGTTGAAATGAAAATTATCATTAAAAATGGTCATATTATTGATCCATCACAGGGTTTAGACGAGATAGGGGATGTCATAATAAAAGACGGAAAGATCGCTGAAATTATCATGGATAAGTCAGGAAAGAAGATGAAGGACCAAGACCCTTCAATGCAGGCCGTTGATGCTTCTGGCTTTTTTGTCATGCCAGGGTTTGTTGATATGCACTCACATTTGAGAGAACCGGGTTATGAGTATAAAGAGACAATAAAAACTGGAACCATTGCTGCTGTGAGGGGCGGCTTCACCTCTGTCTGCCCTATGCCTAATACCAATCCAGTCAATGACAATGTTTCAGTTACCAAGTATATTATCAAGAAAGCATTGGAGGAGGGGAGTTGCTCCGTTTTTCCAGTTGGTGCTATAACAAAGGATTCTCAAGGCAAGGAGCTTTCAGAAATAGGTCTTTTAAAAGAAGCAGGCTGCGTAGCCTTTTCTGATGACGGAAGACCAGTAGTAAATAGCCTGATTATGCGCCGTGCTCTGGAATATTCTAAAGCGTTTGGGGTCCCTATTATCACTCATCCTGAAGACCTAACTCTCTCAGATAATGGCGTAATGAATGAAGGGAGTCTCAGCACATTACTCGGGCTAAAAGGGATACCACCTGCTGCAGAAGAGGCGATGATAGCCCGGGATATAATCCTTGCAGAGATTACTGGTGGCATACTTCATGTCGCCCATGTCTCAACGGCTGGAGGCATAAAGCTCATTAAGGGGGCAAAGGAAAGGGGAATCAAGATAACTGCAGAAACATGCCCGCATTATTTTAGCGTCACAGAAGATGCCATAAACGGTTATAACACAAATGCAAAGGTGAACCCTCCATTGAGAACACAAAAAGATGTAGATGCCGTGATTCAAGGTTTGAAAGATGGCACCATAGATGTCATAGCAACTGACCATGCACCTCACCACAGGGACGAGAAAAACCGTGAGTTTGACAAGGCGCCTTTCGGTATTTCGGGTTTTGAGACTGCATTAGGGCTTAGCCTTAGACTCGTTCACAATGGTGTTCTTACATTATCTCAGCTTGTTGAAAAGATGTCGTTCATGCCAGCAAAAATCTTGAATTTGAGCAAAGGCACTCTGAAGATAGGGGCAGATGCCGATTTAGTATTAGTTGATATTAACAAGCAATGGACTGTTGACCCAGATAAATTTGCATCCCTCGGTAAAAATACACCTTTTACGGGGTGGATCCTGAAAGGTTTGGCTGTAGTTGCCATTCATAAAGGGCAAATTTTTGACCTTAGAATATAATTATCACCAAAAAGGCTCATTGAAAACTGGTTGACATGCTTTCCGAGCAAGGACTTGTCAAGGCACTAATGCTATTTTGGGGTGACAATGAATAAGGTTCAAGAATTCTTTTACCTTTCTCATCTTAATTGCCTATTGTAAAACCGATATCGACACTTTCCGATATGTAAAGTATATCAATGTCTCTCCGAAAAATAGCGGTAGAAAACTGTCATCGCGAGCCCGAGCTAAGCAATCCCAGTTTTTCCGATAAGATTGCCACGAACCCTACAGATTTTCGCAAGGACCTGTAAATCCATAGGCTTATTATTCTATCGATGATTTTCCTTTCCTTGTGGTGCTTGACAAAAAAACTCACCGTAAGTAAAGGTATTTAAAAGTATCAAAAGGCAAGCATGAGAAATTGGATTTTTATGTGATACCATTGGCGTCCAAAATAATATCCCTCGGATTGCAAAGTATTTGAGAATTTATTTTGGATGGGTATGATGTGATACTAAAAAAATATCGGGAAAGAGAATCAATAAAACAACATTGGAGGCATTATGACAGATTCCCTTATATATGATGTAATTATAATTGGCGGAGGTCCAGCAGGCTTAAGCGCTGCACAGTATGCTGCGAGGGCTAAAATGAAAACAATCGTTATAGATAAATCACGAACAGCAGGAGCGCTTGCATATGCCAGTCTGATTGAAAACTATCCAGGACTTGAGAAGCCATTGCCCGGGCATGAACTTTTAAACATCTTCCGAAGGCAGGCAATAACTTTCGGCGCAGAATATATTGAGTCACAGGTTATTGGCGTATCATTAAGCGGTGATATAAAAGAAGTTTACACGATGGACAAGACCTTTCAGGGTAAGACGGTTATTATTGCTACAGGTTCGATGGGGAGAAAACCTACTATTAAGGGTGAGGCTGAATATCTTGGAAGGGGTGTAAGCTACTGCGCCACTTGTGATGCAGCCTTTTTCAAAGGCAGAAAGGTATGCGTTCTCGGCAACTCTGAAGAAGCCTTAAAAGAAGCTGCAGTGCTTACGAGATTTGCAGATATTGTATATCTTATATCACCTTCTCAGAAACTTAAGGTCAAATCAGATCATCCCGACCTGACAATTAAAAATCTTACTGTTCTTTTAGGTCAGACCGTAACATCAATAGAAGGTGAAGAGGTAGTTGAAAGGATTAGACTTAAAGATACATCTGGCAATGAATCTGCTATAGAACTTGACGGCGTTTTCGTTTATCTTTTTGGAAGCAAACCAATAATTGATTTTTTGCAAGGTTCTGTTGAAATTTCTGACAATGACTGCATAGCTACAAACAAAATGATGGAAAGCAATGTTGCAGGCGTTTTTGCTGCAGGTGATGTAACATGCACAGAAGTAAGGCAGGTAATAGTAGCAGCCGCTAATGGTTGCTTGGCAGCTTTGTCCGCTGAAAAATACGTCTTTCAGAAAAAACGGAGAAGATACGACTGGCATGGATAAAATAATGAAGAGTTACCGCAGAGAACTATGGTTCAATATCCCCACCCGGAGGGCGTTTATAAATATCACCCCTCAGGTTAATGAATGCCTGAAGGAAAGCGGCGTCAATGAAGGGCTTGTGCTTGTGAATGCCATGCACATTACCGCATCTGTTTTTATCAATGATGATGAATCAGGACTCCATCATGATTTCGATGTGTGGCTCGAAAAACTTGCTCCCCATGAGCCGGTAAAGCAATATCGTCACAATGTTGGCGAAGACAATGCTGATGCCCACCTTAAGCGCCAGATAATGGGCAGGGAGGTTGTTGTTGCGATTACCAATGGCAAGCTCGATTTAGGACCGTGGGAACAGGTGTTTTATGGAGAGTTTGACGGCAGAAGAAAAAAGAGGGTGCTGGTGAAGATAATAGGAGAGTAAAACATCTTTTTATTGTTTATAATCAAACAGGGGAATGATTGATGGCGAGAGCTGCTAAAGAAAAGAAGAATCAAAATGATGAGCCTTTAGAGAAGAAGCTCTGGAAGTCTGCGGACAAACTCAGGAAGAACATGGACGCGGCGGAATATAAGCACGTCGTTCTTGGCTTAATCTTCCTGAAATATATCTCGGATGCCTTTGAAGAGCTTTATCAAAAGCTGAAAGAAGGCAAAGGCGCTTATGAAGGCGCTGACCCTGAAGACAAGAACGAATATATTGCCGAGAAGGTTTTTTATTTACTCAGTAAGATGGAATTGGCTTCAAGGGGTTTAAATACATGCGTCAATAGATAATAGATACTCACTTAGCGAATACAGAAATGGAAGAGGGCTTTCGACGCTGTCTTTTGTCAAAATTTCAATATTGAATAATCTATGGAATTGATTCTGAAGCTATCGTCGCTATTGCAGTTGCCCATCAGCATAGGGAGCCTCGCTACTGGATCGATAGTTTGTATGACACAGCTAAGGAAGTGAACTGCGTCAATGAAGAGCAAAGGCTCATCGAGGCGAATAAAAAGCTGATTGAGATTTTTGAAGGCAAGAAGGCTAATTGGCGGGAATAAATATTTTGTGATACAGGGATAACGATGATAGATGATGAGCTAAAAAAGATGATTCTTGACTACATGGAAAAGGGGTTTCTGGACAATATCATTGATATGTTCAGGCATGACGAACAGCTTTACCCCCTTATTATAGACATGATTAAGGATGAGCGGATGAGGGTCAGGCTTGGAGGTGCGGCGTTGGTGGAAGAGCTTGTTAAAATATCCAGAGAACCTTTTATTGCTATTCTTCCTGCCATGTCTGAACTGCTGAAAGACTCTAACTCAATAGTCAGGGGTGATGCCGCCTATCTGCTTGGAGTAATAGGATTGGAGAAAGCCCTTCCTTCTCTAATTGAAGCCGGGGAAGATGAGGATGAAGATGTCAGGAGCATTGCCTTTGATGCCGCAAAACAGATACTAAAGGGTCCATAAGTGTGAAGACATTAATTATAAAATCCCTCCTACAACATAGAGGTTCTTTAGTCCCTCCATCATATCTTTGGCTATCTCTGGCTCTGTAATGTTATCCAAAATTGGCTTGTCGTATTCGTATATGAGGATTACTGCATTTTGAGCATATTGCTGCTTGCTCATCATTATTAAGTCTTCAGAACACCCTGTGACAACCTTAGCGCCTTAGCACTCTTCGGCTCTACGGCTAATCTCTTTTGATTAATCTTAAGTATCTTGATAATTCTATCATCTAATGATTTTCTCTTTTCCCATCTCCCTTCTGCCTTCAATGCTTTGACCTGCTGCCACTTATAAATGCTTATCACCCCTTTTATTTTCCACCTTTCTTTTTTGAAAAGGATATTATAAGTTTTTAGGGGGGCAATTTTAAATGCCGATATAGGGTCAATTCTATTTTACGAACGCCACATATATGTCCTCCTTCAGATTGATATTATTCAAGTCTTAATTTGGGGGGCAATAATTATATCCGCTTGGGGAAGATGCTTCCTTTATAATCATTCTGGGAGTAGCACCTTCTTTTAACTCAAGAAACCACAAATCAGACCTTGCTTCTGTTGACCACTTATTACTCCATCTTTCAAATATAATGGCGTTGCCTTTACATGCAAAGGCTGGCTTCGAACCTTCTGTGATGTATTTTTTAATCCCCTTTTTAATATCAATCATAAATATCTTGTCCGTGCCTTCTTCTGAGGTAGCAGGAGAGTAGCAAAGAACCTCTTTGCCATCAGGGGCAAATTGGGGTTTCCAATAAGGGGTAGGGTCGTTAAAGTCGGGAGGATATCTGAAAATGGTTTTACCTTTCAAATTAATGATGGAAAAACCACCTGATATATCGCTTCCGCTATGCTGAAAGGCTATAAGCTTACCATCAGGCGAGAGAGAGGGGTAACTGTAAACATAGCCTGCATCTAATAAGACATCTTTTGTTTTATGTATAGTTTGGATTTCCTTAGTTTTTATGTTTAAAACATTTATAGACATAGCTGCAAGGGTCATATCGGTGCCGCCTTTTTCCCTTACCTTGACATCGGATAAACCCACAAAAACAATCTTCTCGCCATCAAATGAGAATGCTGGATATTCAGCACCGCTCAAGCCCTTCAGGCTGAGTTCCGTTGGTCTTCAACACTGAGATGTCATAGTAAAAACCCTTCCAAAACCTGTAAGGCTATCATGGCCTGATGTAAAGGCTATAGAATTATCAATGGGAGATATGGCGAGATTTCGGTTATTTTTAGAATAGGTGAGTTGTTTCTCCTTTAGGTTGACTACACCTGTTATCCAGACATTGTCATTTCGTATAAAAATGAGTGAATGGTTTTCATTACCTGAAACATCGGAAGCCATCAAAATACACAAAGAAAAGATAAATAAAGGGATGAAAAAAAACGTGAATCTTTCAAAAGCTCTGGGAGAGGCTATTTTCTCTCCCAGGTTATTAAAGAAATCTTTACTTGGAGATAAATACTTTGTGTTTCTCAAGGATCTTCCTGAACTCAGGATGCCTTCTGACGTTATTTAAATCCAAGTCAGTCCTGAGTGCGTCATAGTCATTGAAGCCAAGTTCAAGACACCTATCCAGAGAGTCAAGCGACCTGTCGAGCTGATTTTGTAGTGAATAAAGGGCTACAAAATTGTAATGAAGCGTAGCGTTTTTAGGATTAATCCTCACTCCTTCTTTGAGGTCATCCATCGCCTTATTAAATTTCTTTTGCTGCATGTAGGCTACCGCCCTGTTTGAATAAGCAACATCATAATTTGGGAATTTTTGTATCGCCAGTGTAAATTCCTTTATTGCATTGTCCCAATCCTTGCCTCTCATATAATTAATGCCTTGCTGCATGTTGAGCTTTGCCTCTGTTGGTATTTCGGCTTGTGCGACTGGATCTGTGCTGCCTTTGCCAAGCTGCGCTGGCGGAGGGGCTCCAGTTGGAGAAGATGGAGGAGTGGCTGGTTGTGAAGCTTGCTGTTGAGGAGCAGGTGGAGGTGGTGGTGGGGCTTCTTGTTTTGGCTGTGGTTTATCGCAGCCTGATAATATTAAGGAAAAAACAAAGACTACAGCAACAAAAACAATAATTGAGCTTTTAAATCTCTTCATTAAAATCCTCCATTTATTTTGGTTATTTTGCTGATAGACGCATATCCCACTCAGGATTTGTTGCCATAACCTGAGGATTCTGTTCTATATCCCTTCCCTTCTCCTGCTTTACCCTTTGTGAGACAAGGGGTTTGGAATAGTAAAAGGCGCTTTTAAGAGAGCCATTATGCCTCTTGAGCCCGTCCAGAAAATAATAAGTAAATATGCTGTTGTTAAGTTTATCAGATTCCCAGGACTGCTCGCCTGCTCCGCTTGCGCCAATTAGAACCTTGCCCCATCCTTCACTTTGCTGCCCTTTAGCCTTAGCAGTTCCAGTCTTTTTAGCTGGGGCATCCTCTATTACTATGTCCTTTGAGCCAAGAAGTCTTTTGCCATAATCGTTTGAGATTCCATACCCCTCATCATCACCAGCACCAAGGGATTTGCCGCCGGGAGGCAGAAAGCCTGGAACGCTCCGATATGCGCCGTTGCTATAACATGCATCAAGAATCATCACCAATCTTTTAGCTCTCAAATTTTCAACAAAATCCCTTAACATCTGCTCGCTCACAGCGGTATGCCATACATTCTCTCTTGGCATTACCTCTGTATCATAAGCAACTATAAAAACACCGCCGTATTTATCAGGCGGTGTGCCGTGGCTGCTGAGATAAATAACGACGAGATCATCTTCCAGTGCAAGATTTTTTATTTTATCAAGGGCGTTCGCTATATTGGCTCTCGTGGCATTATGATCTGTCAGGAAAGTAATGTTTTCCTGTCTGAATCCGCCAAGTCCTGGATTGGTTAGAAACTGATGGAAGCTTATAGCATCCCTTACGGCAAATTGGAGAGGGTCAATGCCTCTGGGATTTGCAGAGGTTCTGCCATACTTGAAATTGCCTATCCCAACAACAAGGGCATATTTATTCTTAATCGGACCTGGGGGTATGTCGCCCCTTATAGTAGGCTTGAGAACCTTTGCACGTTCAAAAAGACCCCCAAGCCTTTTTTCCCATTCTTTTACTTTGATGTTTTCAGGGGTGACAGGAGATACCCATCTAACTCCAACAACGGTCTGAGCTAAAGAGAAAGCCCTGTCAACTTCCCGCTCATCATTGTAATCGCCTTTCAGTTCAAGACGCCTAAACCTATCAATGACAACAAAACCATTATATATACCATTTTCCCTTAAAAGCTTATTAGTCTGAAGAACGTGATTGTTATCAACAGGAGATTGTCTGCTATCAACTGCCATAAACCCTAAGGCAAATAAAAAAACTAAAACCAGAAAAGATAAAATGCACAACTTCCATACACGCATATTCACTCCTGCAACCTTACATTAATGCCCGATACCCAACCTTCAATCCCATTGTCAAGTCTGATTTTATACCATGTATCATTTGGAGCGCCTGTCTTTTGCAAGAATTCATATACTTCACCCTGCTTAAGTGTTGCGAGTATTTGAGATTTATTAGACGGGGCATTACGGAGACTTAGTGTTTTAGATGTGATAGTAATCGTGGCAACCTTTCCGGCTGTTGTAGCCTTACCCCCCTTTTGATCTGCAGCATATGCTGTTTGAATAGTTTGCAGTTTATTTTCTGGCCCCATGGCAAGTCCTTGCTTTACAATCAGTTCACGAGAAATCTTATCCCTTTTGCCATTTGCCTCAACTGTAAGTGTAATTCTATAAGTGCCTTCTGGGACATCATTGGGCATATCAAAACTTCCCTCAGCCCTCCTTGTGCCCAGAGCAGAAGTAATTTCTTGAGGCACAGAACCGAGTTCTTTCCACTGTCTTTCAGAAGGGTCGTAATAATGAACTGTCCTTGTTTCAGTTACCTTTGCTTCCATAGTTCCTTCAGGGGCCATTACATAATAGGAGTCATTCAAACGCACCTTGCCCCCAGGGGCAACGCCGTCAGGGTCAATGTAGAAGTTCTATATCTTGGTTACATATCCCTGAGCAGGATTATAGCCAATCCTTTGAGCAGTTTCCTGAGCACCGGCAACAGGATAGCTGTTCAGATCAGAAAACATAGCGAGGCATTTTCCATAGGCTATAGCAAAGGCAAGCGCACCGCCTGCGGCTGCGCCGAGAAGTGCCTTTTCAGTTCTATCTCTGCCTCCTAATAAAAGGCCTATTGCTGCTCCGCCTATTGCACCCATAGCAGTATATCTTGCGATGCAGGATTTTTGGGCATCTTCTCTTTGCTCAGGCGTCAGAGCTGTCCCAGGGGGAGGAAGAGGCCCGCATGAACTTATGAAAAATACAATTATTAAAAAGAGAGAGAAAATTCGCAGTAGTAGATTTTTCATAAGTTATTCTTTTATCTGTGCTGTAATTTTATTACAAGAGAGAGCGCCCCCCGCCGCTTAAAGCTGAAACGGGTACTACTCCATAGTTTGTCCCCTGAGAAGATTCTACAACAATATCTTTTGCGCCAGTTTTGGCCGGTTGCCAATTATTATTTGGAGAAACAACGGCAAAAGTTGAGCCCATTTTATCGTCCACTACAATATCTTTTGAACCTGGAATTTTTTTTGCTCCCTCAATCGACGATGCAATCATGTTAAAGTCAGGCTGTGATGTAGGTATATTGCCCCCCTGAGGGTGGTTGTGTTGATGGTGGGCTATATTGACTGCCTCCTGCTGTAACATTCCCCCCTATTGTCCCTGAAGGCATTGTAGGATCTGTCAACATAATAACCAATGTCTCAGTCCCGGGTGCACCGACGAATCTGAAGTTTGAGCCTCTCGGTATCTGCTGTGCTGTAAAGGCTTCAACATAGTCATTATAAAGAACATTGGTGTTTCCTGTAGGCCCGATGTTTAAAATTTGGAGATTTCCCGACCTATTAGTCATCACTCTCATAATCATTCTTTCGCCCGATTTAAAAACGCGGTTCTTTGACACCTTCTTAATCTGTCCATCATCAGTAAGAAGCAAAAGCTCATACGAAATGCCAATATATTTCTCCTTCTGAGCAGGAGCAGCAGGCGTCTTTTGCGTAGGGGCAGTTGCAATACCTACGGCAGGTCCCTCGCCGCTGTCAAATAACGCCTTAGCGCCTTTGGGAGCGGCTTCGGACATGGCTGAGACGCTAAAAACCAGCGCAAAAATTACAACTAAAAACCCAATTCTTTTAAACATAATTTCCCCCCTAAAGTGATTTTTCTCTCGTGAAATAAACAGCATTTTGATTAATAATATAAAAATGTTATACAATGTCAAATTAAAATCCTAAAAATTGAAATAGCAAATATTTATTTCTGGATGCAATAAAACGGGAGCATAATATCGCCCTGATTTGCACGCATTCATTTCGACGCCTTATGGATGACCAGAATATTGCTGGAATCTCCGTAACTGGTCAGTATTGTGCATTGCGCAAGAAATATGCCGATTCTCAATTTTCGCTTTTATAGTTCCAAAGTTTTTTAGTAAAATGAAAAAATCTCGTGACTTTACTAAAGTTACAATAATTATTTTTCAGAAAAATCCTCAAAAATATTATTTATTTCCAGAACTTTGCATTCGGATTAGCCACTTTTTAAAACTTTATAATGTACCATCATAAACAAATCT